>MDTP02000177.1 GCA_001714685.2 Methanosarcina sp. Ant1
AGATGTGAGTAAGGGTGAATGGAGAAACAATTATATTTTTCCTGCGATTGAAAACCCATCAAATTTGAATAGGATACCAATGATCCCTGTCCCTGTGGTAGCGGTCGAAAGTTCAAACGTTGTCACGGCCAGCAGAAAGGCGGACCAGAAGGGCGAGATCAAATACGAATAACGCACAGGGATAAGTCCAGGCCTGAGCCAGCTGTGCGTTTCTAAGAAATAGAGTGTGGAGTAAGGAGTGAAAAATCAAAATTTTTTCTATCCGGCTCCGGAATACTGCTTAAACGTTCTATCTAAGATATCACAAATCCTGGTGGGTTAAAGAAATGACAGAAAAGAAGCCAAATATACTGGTCATCTGGGGAGATGACATTGGCATTCGCAACCTGAGTTGCTACAGTGACGGCTTGATGGGATACAAAACGCCAAATATCGATAGGATCGCTAACGAAGGCATAAGGTTTACGGACTCTTACGGGGAACAAAGCTGCACAGCCGGCAGGGCATCTTTTATTACCGGGCAGAGTGCCCTCCGTACCGGGCTGAGCAAAGTGGGCATGCCTGGGGCCAAGGTGGGAATCAAGTCCGAGGACCCAACTATCGCCGAACTTCTGAAACCTCTTGGCTATGCCACTGGGCAGTTTGGAAAGAACCACCTTGGAGACCGGGACGAGCACCTGCCCACCAATCACGGCTTTAACGAGTTCTTTGGGAACCTCTATCACCTGAATGCTGAGGAAGAACCAGAAAATCGCGATTATCCACCGCAGGAGGATTTTCCCAATTTCCGTAAGAACTATGGTCCCAGAGGTGTAATCCACAGCTACTCAGACGGGCGAATCGAGGATACCGGCCCGCTGACTCGCAAGCGTATGGAAAACGTAGATCTGGAGTTCCTGGATGCAGCCAGCGATTTTATCAAGCGCCAGCATGAGGAAGGAAAACCGTTCTTTGTCTGGTTCAATACCACCTGGATGCACTTCAGAGTTCATATTCCGGACAGGATAAGGGGCCAGTCGGGGCGATGGCAGTCGGAATACCACGATGGAATGATAGAACATGACCGGCAAGTGGGTATGTTACTGAATTTGTTGGACGAACTTGGCATTGCAGAAGACACCATCGTCGTCTACAGCACGGACAACGGTCCACATATGAATACCTGGCCCGATGGAGCCATGACTCCGTTCCACAACGAGAAAAACTCATGCTGGGAGGGAGCTTTCCGAGTTCCTGAGGTAGTGCGCTGGCCTGGCAAGATCCCAGCAGGCGCAATTTCTAACGAGATGGTGAGTCACCTTGACTGGCTGCCCACTTTGCTTGCAGCAGCAGGAGAGCCGAATATTAAGGAAAAGCTCAAAAAAGGCAACAAAGCAGGAGACGAAACTTACAAGGTGCATCTTGACGGCTATAACCTGCTCCCCTACCTGACAGGGAAGGAGAGTAAATCCCCGCGTATCGAGTTCTTTTACTTCTCAGACGATGGAGACCTGGTAGCTCTGCGGTACGATAACTGGAAAATGGTCTTTATGGAGCAGCGAGTCATCGGTACGCTACAGGTATGGGCTGAACCTTTTGTCCGTCTGCGCGTACCAAAAATTTTTAACCTGCGCACTGATCCCTATGAAAGGGCAGATCAGACCTCAAACACCTATTACGACTGGTTGCTTGATCACGCTTTCCTGCTGGTGCCTGCCCAAGGTGTCGTGGCAGACTTTTTGGCAACGTTTAAGAAATTTCCTCCGCGCCAGAAAGCGGCAAGCTTTACCGTCGACCAGGTAATGGACAAGCTTTTGCAGGGAATTGGCAGCACCTAACTGTGGAAGTTCCGTATCTGAAATTCCGCCTCTTACAGGTGAACGCTCAGTAGTACAGGGTAGACTATCTGTATGTATATGTGGGATCAAAATGTAGGATCAAAAACAGAAGTTCTGGATGAAATTCAAACTGATAGCGCCGATCTGGTTCTCGGAGAACCCCCCATCATCTGGGCATGCTCCAGTTTCTTATAGACGAGTTCAGGTTTGATACCCAAATGTTCAGGCAAAGTATGAGACTTGAAATAATCAGGGAAATCACAGAAAAGTTTATCTTGATAATTCCTGCGGATAGCAGGGGCGGAATTCAATATAAAAGGAGATCCGGAAGTCCCAGACGAACCTTATATGGGGATTCGTGACAATATCCCGGATCAAGAATCTCGTATCGATGCCGAAGGAAAGCGAGTTTCAGAGGTCTCGAAAAGGTTGTTCCGTATACGGGGTACTTTGGAGTGGAGATTTTCCAGGGCAAGATAATTTGCTTATCCTTGCGATTAGCTTATCCTTGCGATTAAGGTATCAATTGACCAGATGGCGCATGAATGAGGTAGGGGAAGGGAAGAAGAATTGTGGGGATTTTTGAACTTTATCGGGACTCTAGATATCTTTACTATACTGACCTCTGTGCTTACAAGCATGCTTGGCATGGATTTTCGCTTAGAGTCTCGAAGATACTTGACCCGCTGTATAACATAAGGCTGACTTATCTTGATGGCGGGAATACTTGTCCATTTGTTCTTGTACTCGGCTTATGATGGTCTTTTCGCTATCGAGGGGGCTGTGTGCAGGGCTTTTCTTCTCAGTGCCGTTTCATATACTCTTTTTTTCCAAAGCTCGTGAAGGTAAAGGAAGCGGATATTGTGTTTTCAGTAGGGCTAATGTTGCTCCTGACGATGTGACGATTCTTTACTTGCATATCATTCTTCCGCTGCTTCTTCCAGGAATCACCTCGATACCTGGGGAGGATATTGCCAAATCCCGAATCCTGCTGATACAAAGCGCGGGAACTGGGGGAAGAATGTTGGCATGTTGATGTATTGGCAAAAATGTCAATTTATTATTGATAATCTACTCATTTTTTGATGGAATGAAAATATTCTGACATATGTTGCCAAAATATGATCAGGAATATTTTTGAGACAGCCTGGAAATATTTCTCCGGTTCTTCTAAAGTAATATTAACCGATTAGCCACAGGACATCGAAATCAAAAATACGGAGTTAAAATACTTATCAGATATACCAAGGCAGCCCTTTGAGGCCGGATAAATAAATATTTGATGAATAAAAGATCTATTGTGGAGAGAGTCGGCCTCTATTACTATTTCCAAAGTTAAAATCTCTTTTTTGCTTGCGGTAATTGGTAGGAATCTCAGATACCTGAAGGTCTGCTTCTCAAAAACTATATAAAGTTTACATGACATAAATTGAGTACATAACAGTAAATAAAATATTATTTTGTAAAACGATGCAAAGTTTGACAATTCCTAATTTCTGGCTTTGTTTTTTGAGCTTTAGGTGCCTTACTTTAGGGAAAATAATGAAAAGAGTATACAAATATATTTAAAGTGGAAGAGACAAAGGAATAATTCGGTGGTAATATTGGGAGACGTTATTACAAACACAAAAGTCCCCAGAAAAGTCTTTGAACCTAAAAGCAACATAGTGAAAGTCGGTCTGTACAAAGACGAGCAGGAAGTCTTGAAATGGCTTGTACACAACCAGGCTGAACAAAAAATACATTACTACGACAAAAAAATAGCCGAAATGAAGCAAAAATATGATATGGACTTTTCTGCTTTTGAAAAAAGAGTCTGCTTGGGGGCGGTAGAAGAAGGTTTTGAAGAATTGGATGATTTTACACTTTGGGAAGGTTATGTCAAAGCATACAAATACTGGAAACAGTATTTATGAACATAAGCAGCCCATTTTTCACTTTTCTTAATCTTCAGTTAGGAATGGTTAAAAAATAACTCCAAGTTTTCACTTTGGGAATGGCTCTATAATTACATTTCCCCAAATAAACATCAAAGACAATATCGGTAACAGAAATACTTGAAATTATAGTTTCATCATTTCTTAGCTTATAATTTCCATTCATCAAGAATATGTTTGACGTCGGGTTTTGATTCGAAGATCCTTTCTTTTACAGACAACCAGACAACCTTTAGATTTACTCCAAAATAAGCGTGGACCAATTTGTCTCCTATACTTGCCAGATCTTTCCATGGGACAGATGGATATTTTTCGCGTACTTCAGAAGGGATATTTTTTGCTGCTTCGCCAATAATCTCCAGTGCCCGGATTACTGCAAACTGTGTCTTACGGTCTGCAGCAAACTCTTCGAATGTCCAACCGTTGACAAATTCTTCTGCAGCTTCCATCGCATCATATATGTCCTGAACATATTCTTTTATTTCGTGAATGTCAATCCCTCTTAGATAGATTCAAGTCCATTCAGGATGTTTTTGACTCCTTTTTATATTTATGGTATTCTGCCTTTGTAGTATTTATAGTTAATAAACATCCATGGCAGTCAGCTTTATCCCCGAAATTGGTTTCAACAGTTCGTGGTTTTCGGGATAAAAGAAGAAGCGGCAAATTTAAGGAAAATAGGTTAGATAGAGTCGTTAAAGTAGCTAATGGTTAGAAAATTTTTAAAAACCAAAATAAGCGTAACTTTCCTGCCCAAGATAGTGATGGGATCAATAGTCAAAAAGGGTAAGGAGAAAATTACTTTCATTTATTTGTGCCTGTTATTTCGAGAGTTTCATGTTCGTTTAGTGGGAAATTCGCTGATTGATAGATTAAACATTCCAGGTTTGTGAACATACTTTGGAATTGCAACACTAATTGGTCTTATAAGTAAAGTAGAAAAATGGGAATTAGATCCCTTTTTTATATACCGATGAAAATGATTTCAAACAGTCTCACAATAGTTCTATTCAAAGAATCCAACATGTAGGGAAAATTAGCTACGAATATAATATAGAGATATCATAAACATATTAGAACTATATAAAAAAACAATATTAGCTAAAAGCTGATTTTAGATAACCTGATTTCTACAGATGTCTTTCCAATACTCTTATTTTTTAAAAATCTCGCCCACATTCTGTGGAATTCTGCAAAAAGATGTATATTCGCTCAATATGTAATAGCTTAAAGTTCACATAGCCTTATTGTTCTTTATAACATCGGCTATTCAAGCATAAGAAATCCAAAATCGATAAGAAAAAAAGATGGCACTGATTAACAGGGTTGAAAAGCCGATTAGTTAACTCCTTATCCCTTCATAGTAACCGCAATACCTAAAAGATAGTCATTCCATTATTATATTCCTGTCCTATAAAGATTGCAAAATATTAAATTATTGTTGTTTAAGCTGGTACGAAACCATGGAAAAAACAATCGATCCGGAAAATCTCACAGGGCTTTCAAACGAAGAGGCCGCAAAAAGACTGGGGGAGGACGGTTATAACGAACTGCTTTCCCAGAAAAAACAGAGCTTGTTTTCAATATTTTTGAATGTTCTCCGCGAACCCATGCTGGTACTGCTTTTAGGTGCAGGTCTGATTTACCTGATCATAGGGGAAGTGAATGATGCTCTTATACTCCTGCTGTTCGTGTTTGTAGTTGTGGGTATAACGTTTAACCAGGAGAGGAAGACCGAGAGGGCTCTGGAAGCCCTAAAGAATTTGTCCAGCCCGCGAGCCCTTGTTATAAGGGGCGGGAACCAGAAGAGAATTCCGGGGAGAGAGGTCGTAAAAGGCGATATTTTAATTTTAAGAGAGGGAGACCGTGTCCCTGCAGATGGAGTTGTGCTTTCCTGTACAAATCTGCTGGTGGACGAATCCTTGCTCACAGGGGAGTCCCTCGCAGTCAGGAAAGCCGAGTGGGACAAAGTATCCAGGTCCATGCCGCCTGGAGGAGATGATCTGCCCTTTGTATATTCCGGAACACTTGTTATTCAGGGTCAGGGAGTAGCTGAAGTAACTTCAACAGCCGTACAAACCGAGATGGGGAAGATCGGAAAGGCGCTTGGGAATATCACAGAGGAAGATTCTCCACTCAGGAAAGAGACAGCCAGGCTTGTAAAGAATTTTGCTATCGTTGGGGGAGTACTCTGCTTCTTCGTAGTAGTAATTTACGGGTTAACCCGTGGAGACTGGCTTCATGGCCTGCTGGCAGGCCTGAGTCTGAGCATGGCTCTTCTCCCTGAGGAGTTCTCAGTCGTTTTACTTGTGTTCCTGAGCATGGGAGCCTGGCGCATGTCCAAACGTGAAGTTCTCGTAAGGCGTATGCCTGCGATTGAAGCTCTTGGTGCTTCAACAGTGCTATGTGTGGATAAAACGGGAACTTTAACAGTCAACAAGATGATCTTGAGCTCTTTGTATTCGAGTGGGGAATATTGTGAACTCGGAAAAAATGAGTGCCTGGATGAAGTGTTCCATGAATTGATCGAATTCAGTTATCTGGCAAGCCAGAAAGACCCCTTTGATCCGCTTGAGAAAGAGATAAAGAAAAGCACTGAAAAATTCATTTCTGACACTGAGCACGTACACGATGGATGGAAACTTGTCCGTGAGTATCCACTCTCAAAAAGCTTACTTGCCCTGTCGAATGTATGGGAATCTTACGACCACCGGAAATATGTCATCGCTGCTAAAGGGGCTCCTGAAGCGATTATCGAGTTATGTCATATCGATGAAGCCGAGAAAGAGAGATTATTAACTCATGTCCAGAAGATGGCTGAAAAGGGATTGAGACTTCTCGGGGTGGCTAAGGCCAGTTTTCAAGATCACTCTTTGCCTGAAAAACAGCACGACTTCGAGTTTGAATTTGTAGGCTTACTCGGTTTTATCGATCCGGTCCGTCCGTCTGTCTCTCAATCCTTGAAGGACTGCTATACTGCCGGAATAAGGGTAATTATGATTACCGGAGACTATCCCGGAACAGCCCAGCATATAGCAAGGAAAATCGGCTTAAAAGATCCGGATAAGTATATCACCGGCCCTGAGCTTGCCACTATGCAAAAGAAAGAACTTCAAGAGAGGATAAAAACAACAAACATTTTCGCCCGTGTTGTGCCGGAACAGAAACTGGAAATTGTAAATGCCTTAAAACTAAACGGGGAAGTTGTTGCAATGACAGGCGATGGGGTTAACGACGCCCCTGCCCTAAAATCGGCCCACATAGGCATTGCGATGGGAGAAAGAGGCACGGATGTGGCCCGCGAGTCCTCAGCGATTGTCCTCCTTAATGACGATTTCTTTTCCATAGTTGCAGCTGTCAGGCTGGGACGAAGGATTTATGATAATCTCAAGAAAGCAATCGGATATATAATCTCAGTCCATATCCCTATCGCAGGGCTCGCCCTGTTCCCAATATTGTTTAATTTGCCCCTGGTGCTTTTACCTGCTCATATAGCGTTCCTTGAACTGATAATCGACCCTGCCTGTTCGACTGTTTTTGAGGCTGAACCCGAGGAGAAAAATATAATGAAAAGGCCGCCTCGAAGTTTGCAAGACAAGCTGTTCGGAAGGAGAAGTCTAACTTTGAGTCTATTGCAAGGTACTAGCATGCTTGCAGGAGTAATTATTATTTTCCTGTACGCATTAGATATGGGCAAGGGCGAAGTCGATGCACGTACACTTACCTTTGCCACACTTGTAATTGCCAACCTTACTTTAATTGTGGCAAATCTTTCCTGGTCCCAGAGCCTGATCAAAACCTTAAAATCGGAAAATAAAGCCCTGAAGATTGTACTGGTAGGAGCACTTTTTGGCCTTCTTATGGTTCTGTATGTTCCGCCACTAAGATCCCTGTTCCATTTCTCAATGCTTCATGGCGACGACCTGCTGATCGTATTTTCTGTAGGAATAGTAAGTGTACTCTGGCTTAAAATGCTCAGCAGGCTTAACCTGCTCAAGATCTAGATGCAATAGTATTTGAAGGAGTTTCTGTTAGATCAAAGCCCTCTTTTTTTCTAACAGTTCCTTTTAATTCCTTTTTCGATCTGCATTAATACCCAGTGTACTGCTGTAAGAATCCAGATAGAGTTTATGAAAGGAGAGTTATTTGAACAGGGAAGCTACTAAAATATCTAAGCAGGCTAAAGGAATACGTTCGAAAATTGAAAAAGGAAACGATAAGAGCTTCATTTGTCATAATCTCTTCACTCACACACCTTTCTTAATTCTCATTTTCAATCTCATTCTGCTAGTTTTGTATCCAATGATTTTACTTTTTCATTTTTATGGAATTTCCGGGCTTACGCCCGAAAAAAAGCGACCCGATAAAGCGAATTACGGTTGTTTAGACTTGAGATAGGACTGACGCAGTAGCAGGCTCTGCATATTGTTTTCCCCATACTCTTTAAATATCACAATCTATTTAATTTGTATCTTGGTTGGTTTAAATATCCTATTGCTGCTACTCTGTGAATTTTCATTTTACTTTCAAACCAAGATATCCCATTTTGATCCTTTGTACTTCTAGCCTTAGAAAAGCTCTTAATGAAAACATTATATGCGCTCTCTGCGACTCCTTCTTCCTTGCCTGACACTTTTCCAC
>MDTP02000178.1 GCA_001714685.2 Methanosarcina sp. Ant1
TTAGAGCCCAATTATTTGTTTGGCGACATAATATTGGTTTAATTAGGTATAATCCTTTCTATTTAACTTTAATTTGATATTAAAGTGTTTTAACATAATTTTTTTAAAAAATAGATCTTTTTAACATTCATTATTCCAAAATAAGGGACATTAACTAAAATGGCATAAGCTCATCTGTGTTACAAGTCGGATGAAGGAAAACCCAGCAAGTCCATATTTTTCTGTGCAAGCCAGAAACATGCAGACCACATGAAAGAGGTCTTCGGGCAGTTGTTCCCAAAAATGAGCAATGACGTTCAGGTTATTACTTCCAAATCTTACCGGGCAAAAGACGAAATAAACAGGTTAAAACTGGATTCCGAGCCCAGGATTGCCCTTTCCGTAGGAATGCTCGATACGGGGGTGGATATCCCGGAGGTTTGCAACCTTGTATTCGTAAAACCTGTTTTTTCGCATATCAGATTCTGGCAGATGATTGGCAGAGGAACTCGAAATTTCCAAGCTTGCAAACACCCCGAATGGCTACCCGAAAGGCAGAAAAAAGATTTTAAGATATTCGATTTCATGATAGGGGGGCATTCTAATGTCAAATACCACAAATTCAATACTTCAAAGGAACATACCCCACACAAAGACGTGATCACAAAGATATTTGAAAGCCGGGTCAAATTGCTTGAACGACCTCTTGATGAATCCCAGAAAAAATTAATCTCCAGTAAGATTATCCGGAGTGTCGAATCCCTTGATCCTTCTTCATTTTTCGCGAGACCAAAGTCCCATATTATTGATAGGATTAAGGAACACCCTTCTGAGCTTGAGAAGTACCTGGATGACTTGAGAACAGAAATTACTCCCCTTCTAGTAATGATTCCGGGGGAAAATGCCGACGTGTCTTCTTTTATCATGCAGACCGAAAAACTCTTTCCTTTGATCCTTGACCGCCGCCACGACCAGATAGATATAATTCGGGCCTATGTGCAGGAAAGAGCTGTAAACATTCTCCAAAAAGAAGCAAGCCTGAGAGTAATAAAGGACAACAAGGACAAGATCACAAAAGTCCTGCAGCCTGATTTCTGGGACGACCTTACTTTTGAAGACGTGGAATTGATGATCAAGAACTTAGCCCCCCTGATGCGATATTATGAACTAATCCCTGGAAAAATTATTCAGATAAATCAGCCTGATATGGTCCTTGGAAGAGAGCATTATGAAGAAGAAATCAAGGAAGATGAAGAACTACTCACATTACTCGCTAAGAACCCTCTTGTAAAGAACATCAAAGAAGGCTTGGGGATCACTTCTCTTGAACTCAAAGCTCTTGAAAAACAACTATCCTCTCTCCGCCCTGAAATCACAGTGGAAAACGTACAAAAATTCCGCCAGAAAGATTTCGTCGCCTTTCTGAAAGAGCTACTCGGCCTCCCCAATGAAGATGACCCAAAAAAACAGATTGAACAGAAATTCGATGAATTTATTATTCGCAGCTATTACTACAACTCCCGTCAACTGGAATTCCTTTCCCTCCTGAAAAAAATCTTTGCTGAGCGCAAGTACGTCGAGATATCGGACTTTGGAAAACCTCCTCTTTCCGACGAACACCCTCTGGACTATTTCCAATTCTCTGACCTTGAGTCCATCGTGAATCAGTGCAACTCGATCAAAGTTGCGTAAAAACCCTGCAGAAATTATTGTCAACATATGTTGACAATAAAAGTTAAATACTTTTGGTCTTTACTATCTGTCATGGAGTTCAAATCTGTTTCGGCAAAGATGCCAATGAATGAAGTAACTGGCTTCAAAGCGTTCTGCGAGCGTAAAGGCATTTCTCCCGCAGGCCTTATCAGGGAACTGATCCTGCGGGAAATGGAGTCTCATATCCCGAGCACAGTTGCCGGGAAAAACAAAATCTATTACAACAGGGAAATCGACAGCTTCACCTGGGCGATTGAACGCGACAGTGAGGAAGAAATCGAGATCATAAAAAATGTTTCCCCTACTTTTCTAGAAAATTTGATGAATAGCCTTGTTGTTTCTCTGAATGAAAGGGCAGCTTTTATTGGAAAATCAAAAGATGGGTCAGTAGCAGTTCCTGGAGTTATTTTGAGAGGCCGAAAATGACTAGCATATATAATCTTCCTTCTGGATGGAAATTGAAACCATTTACTGAATGTATTGAAAAAAGCGTATCTTCAAACAAACTAAAAATACCTCAAGCAGACTTCAAAAGAGGCGGGCTTTATCCCATTGTGGATCAAAGTATTGATTTTATAGCGGGGTATACTAATAACTCATCTAAAGTTTACAAAGATAATTTGCCAGTTATAATCTTTGGAGACCATACTCGAATCTTTAAATTTATTGATTTTCCATTTGCATTTGGAGCAGATGGAACCAAGCTACTGCTCCCAAAAAAAGAAATTTTTGATCCTAAGTATTTTTATTTTTTCCTGACAGGACTAACAATCGAAAATCAAGGGTACAGTCGCCATTACAAAATACTTAAAGAGAAACAAATTGTAATCCCCCCTATCAATGTTCAAAAGAAAATAGTTGCCATTCTTGAAAAAGCCGAAAAGCTCAAGGAATGGAGAAAAGAAGCCGATAAGCTGGCCAATGAGTTTTTGGAAAGTACTTTTTTGGAGATGTTTGGGGATCCGGTTAAAAATCCTAAAAATTGGAGTATAGAAAAAATTCAATATCTAATTTCAAGTATTGAGGCTGGCTGGAGCGCTAATGGAGAATCAAGATCCCGTAAAGAAAATGAATATGCTGTCTTGAAAGTAAGTGCTGTAACTCAAGGTTTCTTTTTGCCAGAGGAATGCAAAGTGATCAACAATGATATAGAATTAAAAAAAGTTGTTACCCCAGAGAAAGGAGACGTTTTATTTAGTAGAGCAAACACGCTTGAACTTGTAGGCGCAAGTTGTCTTATCAGAGAAGATTATCCATACCTCCTTTTGCCGGATAAATTATGGAAAATTGAGGTTAATAAAGAGAAAATATATCCTGAATATCTTAAGTTTGTACTAAGTCACCCAACGATTAGATCTGAAATATCTAAAGTTTCTACGGGGACAAGTGGCTCTATGTATAATATCTCGATGAGTAAACTGAAATTAATTGGGATAACTGTTCCACCTATTGAAATTCAAAAAAACTTTTCTATAATTGTTGAAACCGTAGAAAAAGCCAAAGAGTTCCAGAAACAATCCTCAATTGAGATCAATATCCTTTTTAATGCCTTCATGCAGAAAGGCTTCAGGGGTGAATTAATATGCTAGATTCCGAACTCAAATCAAAAATAAACCATTTGTGGGACAAATTCTGGAGTGGAGGGATTTCCAATCCTCTCCAGGCTATTGAGCAGATTTCCTATCTTATATTCATAAAACGCCTTGAAGATGAAGAAAATTCAAGGGAGCAAAATGCCATTTTGAAGGGCGAAAAATACCAGACAATTTTCTTAGATAAAGAAGGAAATTACGAAGAAAGTTACAGATGGTCTAAATGGATAACTTTTCCCTCTAATGAGATACTTGATCATGTGAGAGATGAAATTTTCCCTTTCCTCAGGAGACTTGGGGGAGAGGAATCGCTTTATGGAAAATACATGAAAGATGCGGCTTTCACTATCCCCACAGCGTCTCTTCTTGTTGAAGCTGTGAAGATCATCAATGATATGCACATAAAGGAACAGAACCGCGATACGAAGGGGGACATTTACGAGTACCTGCTTTCTGAATTGAAAACTTCCGGGAAAAACGGGCAGTTCAGGACTCCGCGTCATATCATTGGGATGATGGTAGAGTTAGTTGAACCTAAGGTTGGGGAAGAAATTGTAGATCCTGCTTGTGGGACGGCGGGTTTCCTTGTCAGGGCTTACGAACATATCCTGAAGAGCAACACATCTGAAGAGTTTATCCAAATTTATGAGGACGGCAGCGAGGGTAATTTCAAGGCGGACAGGTTGAGCGTCAAACAATGGGATTTTTTGAAGAACAACACTTTGTATGGGTTTGATTTTGATCAGACGATGGTAAGGATTTCACTGATGAATCTGATGATGCACGGGATCACGAACCCAAATATCAAGCTCTTAAACACGCTGTCTACCAGGTACAATGAAGAAAATTGCTATGATGTTGTGCTTGCGAATCCACCCTTCAAGGGGAGTATTGATCAGTCCGAATTCAGTGGCAAGTTCACGGTTTCTACAACGAAGACCGAGATCCTCTTCCTTGAACTGATGTACAACATGCTCAGGATGGGGGGGCGCTGTGCGGTGATTGTGCCTGATGGGGTCCTGTTTGGAAATACAAAAGCCCACAAGCAAATAAGGCAAAAACTACTTGAAAAATGTCGACTAGATGCGATTATTTCTATGCCTTCTGGAGTGTTCAAGCCTTATGCTGGAGTGTCTACAGGGGTACTTGTCTTCACCAAGGGCGAACCTACTGAAAAGGTCTGGTTCTATGATATGGAAGCTGATGGGTACAGCCTTGACGATAAGCGGACTTTTATAGACGGGAACGGCGATATTCAGGATATTGTTGAGAAATTCAAGAAAAGGGAAGCTGAAGATTTTGAGGATAGGAAAGCTAAGTGTTTCTTCGTTCCATTTGAGGAAATCAAGCAGAATGATTATGATTTGAGTATCTCGAAGTATCAGGAGATTGAGTATGAAGAGGCTGAATATGAAGAACCGGAAATTATTTTACGGAAGATCGGTGCGTTAGAGGATAAGATTTTGGTAGGTGTTGATGAATTAATGGAACTTTTATTGGAAAATAAGTGAGCTCTTGCGAAAGTGATGAAAATGGGCAACATGAATAACATAATAGTTAGGCAAGCAATCGTATTTGGTGCAGAAGCACATGCCGGGCATCTTGATGATGCCGGAAAAGACTATTTCCTTACTCACTGCTGGCAGGTCTATGAAATTGTTAAAATACTATACCCTGAAGACTTTGAATTACAGGCGGCGGCTCTACTGCATGATATATTAGAAGATACTGATGTAACATATGAAAATCTAGTATCTGAATTCGGTGTTGATATAGCTAATCTCGTCCTTGAAGTGACTCACGAACGGCGTGCCGATGATACAGGCTGGTATTTCCCGCATTTGCACTCTATACGTGGAATTGTTCTGAAATTCGCAGATCGCGCTTCTAATTTATCCCGGATGGAAGAGGTGTGGGATGCTGAAAGGATTGAGATATATATTAAAAAATCAAAATTTTGGCAATCAGACGAAATGTAGGTAAATAAGTTTATTTAAATTGGCATTTTTTCTTTTTTTGGGCTTCTTTACTTCTAAAAGGTCTTTGTCTGGCTTATTTATGACCCTCCTGCAAGCTCTAGGGAACACCACAGATTTGATCGTAATTCTGTGAGCCTTCCGAGTCAATAGGGATAGGACTTACGCACTTGAGTGCAAAGTCCCGTACAATGAACGTTGTTATTAAATTTATATTTTAGACAATTAAGGTCTAATGCTTTTGATTTCGTAGTTCAATCGCGTAAGTCCTACAATCTAATTTCTTAACTTTTTTAAGCTCATTTGAAATTCTGGTCTTGGGAGTGAGTTATTGAAAACCGTAAACACAAGAATTTCTACATTTCCCTCAAATACAGGAGATTTACTCGCTTTTTCGGAATTGATCAATAATGTGTACACGACGTTGTGGAAACAGGCAATTTATCATATTTCTAACATAGTCGAAAGCGAATGAATTTTATATTGTGAACTTAGTGAAATTAGTACATGATTAAACTATTTGTGGGGAACTTTCACGAAAAATACTTTTTGAAAGATCATAATTTGAAAAGTTAAATATTTAATATTTATTTTTAGTTATCATTAGGCTTTCTGATTATATTTCTTATACAATAAATAAAATTAAGTAAAAGATTATATTTTTAATGAAAAGCAAATGTGAATAATATCACAGTTGAGGAAATTTATGCAGAGCTAGACTTTATAACACCCATCTTTAATTAATACTGGTTTCTTATCAATGTTTCTTCATATGTTATATTGTTTAAATAATAATATACCCGTGGTATAACTTGAAATCACTCTTATCGGCATATAACATGGGGGACGAATTTACCAACAATGTTTTCTTTTTGAACTGAATCTGGACTATTTGTTGGTAAAGAGATATTCACGCAATAAATTTGTCGAGGGGGAGTGTATTGAAGAACTACCATACTTAAAATTTTATCAAATTGAACAAAAGTTTGGGAAGGTGGGAATTAATATAACTAAATAAAAAAGACAATTGCTATTTTGCTAGCAGTTAGTTTTGTACTGTCAATGACAGCTGTAGCGGTAAGTGTGCATCCTGGGAATAAATTGAAAGAAAAGAAAGACCAGGAAGAAAAGGAAAAGAGAGAAAAGAAGACCACGATGAAAGGCACAGAGAACGCCACCTATTCATGCCCGGAATCGTGAGAATATAAGAAAGGTCTATAAAATAAAAAAATAATGACGGCTCGTTCGTACAGTCCTGCGTTGAATTACATAAGTAGTTAAGACCTTTAATACCAAAATTTGTAACTATTCAGGCACCTAAAAATAAGACAGATCGGACAAATAATGGATATTTTGAGTCCTAAAAGATATTTAACTACTCATCCACCCACACAATATTGAAAAAATAAATACGTAAAAGTTAAAGAAAAATAGACTCCAAGACTCCAAATATTTGCCAATTGACTTCAACTAAATAGAGGCCGAATAGTTATCATAATTTAAAGATGTATTAGAGGTCTTTCATGAAGGACTCACGCACTTGAAGGGCAAAGTAAAGCACGAGAATATCCGTCATAAATATTATGATTCGGATATTTTGAGATCTTGTGCTGCTGTTTCTCAGTTCAAGTGCGTAAATCCACCTACTTGGTTTCTCAGCTCAACACGGTAAGTCCTGCTTCCTTTACTGACTGATAACCGTCAAAGCAGGTCGGCGAATGAGCCTCGTTTCGTATTTATGATAAAATTCAGGCACCTAAAAATAAGCCAAAAGGGCTATTTTGAATCCTAAAAGACATGTAAATAACTACTCATCCGCCCACATTAAATTGAAAAAGTTCAATGGATAACAGTTTAACAAAATGAACTCCAAATATTTGCCAATTGACTTCAACTAAATAGGGGCTGAGTAGTGATAACACTTTAAAAATATATTGGAAAGTATTTTCCCAATAGGACTTACGCACTTGAAGAGTAAGTAAAACACAAGCATGTATATCATAAGCATTACGATTTAGACAGTTTGAAGCCTTATGCTCCTGGTATCTCTATTCAACCGCTTAAGTCCTTTAAAATAATAAAAATAAAAATAAAAAATTTTGCAGGGGGAAAAAGATGAAAATTAGAGTTGTTAGTTCAAGAGAAGAAATCTTAACACTTAACCCTAATGAACGTATTGTTCACCTGGCTTTCAGACCTTCTAACAAGGACGTCCTTGCACTGGTTGAAGCCTGCCCGAAAATTGAGGTAATTCAGTTACCTAGATCTTACAGGCGCTCAGTCTCAGAATCAATTAAAATGTTCCTTGAAATGAAGCGTATCCAGCTCATAGAAGGGGATGTTTGGGGTCACAGGAAAGACATTAGTGAATATTACAGCATTCCATCCTCGGTTATTGAGAAAATAAGGGAAATGAAAACTAAAAGAAAATCCACTGAGGCTATTGAGGAAGAGGTTTCAAGGGAAAGCAAGCTGGTCCCTGAAATGGTCGCTTATATCCTGACCAAGGAAGCTCCTGCCTGAATTTGAGTAGGATAAAATATGCCACTATATGCTTTGCTGGAGATTAGACTGTATAGATAGATGTTGAATCTTGCGACACATGAAAAGATATAGTTAAACATGCACCATGAATATTCAACAGAACACACTTCAATGCACGTGGCTCGATACCTGAGGTTTGGGAATGTCTGACTGAGTACAGAAAAAGAAAGTTATAGAAATGAAACTTGATATGAAAATACAATGGATAGAGACGAATATAAAAGGTATGAAAAGCGCTATCGAGATAAACTCACATTCCGCACCCCTGCCAATATAGGATAATAATCTCTAGATATTGGCTATTTTATTAATTTATATTTATCAAAATGATACATCTGTGTAGTGAATTTGTACAAAAATGCCAGAATTCGGAATGTGGGATAAAGAAAAAAGCTATAGCTGATATTCGAAAGGTCCAGAAAATGATCAAACAAGGTAAATAAGTTCAACTTGAGGTGAGGTTTACATTTGTTTGAAAGGGG
>MDTP02000179.1 GCA_001714685.2 Methanosarcina sp. Ant1
GTTATTTCTTCATGCATCACAGCTCTGCTTATGAGCGTCTTCGAGTCTTTGGTATTTATAATGTTTATGATATATTTAAGGGTACCAATTTCTATCAACCTGGCATATGCGTTTCTTATCATAATCTTCCTGTTTATCATTTCACTCGGCCTCGCTCTGGCTCTTTCCGCATTGAATGTATTTTACAGGGATGTGCAGTTTATCTGGCAGGTACTTTTGCAGATTGGATTTTATATAACTCCTATACTCTACACCATCGACATATTTCCTCAAAATCTACAGAAATTTGTTTTATTGAATCCAATTGCACGGATTATTATTTCTGCAAGAGATACTATTATTTATTCGTCCCCGGCTAAAATAGAGGACCTTTTATTTATGTTTCTTTCATCAATAGTCTTCCTTGTTGTCGGATATATTATTTTTTCCAGATTAGAACCCGGATTTGCGGAGGAGATCTGATGACGGCAATTGAGGTTGAGAACTTACACAAAACATTCCGTATACCTCATGAAAAAAGAACCACTATATTTGAGACTTTGACCGGGTTCTTCAAACCTCCTACGTATGAAACTTTCTATGCACTCAAGAACATTAATTTTACAGTTGAAGAGGGAGAAGCTCTTGGGATTATTGGAGAGAACGGAAGTGGAAAGAGTACTTTATTGAAGATTATTGCAAATATCTTGCGTCCATCAGCAGGGAGTGTTACTGCCCTAAAGAAACTCACCCCCTTCCTTGAACTTGGAGTTGGCTTCCAGTCCGATCTCACAGCTGCAGAGAACATAAAAATTTATGGAACCATCATGGGTATGCAGAAAAGAGAAATTAATGACAAACTGGACGACATTATTGAATTCGCAGGACTTGAGAAATTCAAAGATACTAAGCTCAAAAACTTTTCTTCGGGTATGCAGGTAAGGCTTGCCTTTTCAACAGCAATTCAAACTGATCCGGAAATCCTTTTGATGGATGAGGTCCTGGCTGTGGGAGATATGGAATTTCAGCAAAAGTGCTTGGGTGTCCTTGAACAGTACAGGAAGGAAGGGGTTACAATCGTTTTTGTTTCGCACGATTTGGGTTCTGTGAGGAGATTCTGTGACAGGGCACTGCTTCTAAATCATGGGGAACAGGTTGCACTGGGGGAAACGGGTGAAGTAATAGATAAGTATGTTTATTGGACGCCGGACAAAATGACTTTAGATGCTGAAAGTGCTGATATTGAAAATGACTCTGGCCTTTCCCATGAGGATGAAACCGTTGTCCACAACACCCGACGGGGTGACCAAAAAGTTGAGATAAAAAATGTCGAATTCTATGATAAATTTGGCAATTTGAGTGACAGATTCAATTCTTTTGATGCAATGACGATCAGGATCCATTATTGTGCCTATGAAAAAATATCCGACCCCGTTTTTGGTATTGCTCTGTATTCAGAGAAAGGAGAGAACCTTTTTGGCACCAATACAGAATTGAAAAATGTAGTGATAAATTCTATTGAAGGCAAAGGTCATATAGATTTAAAGATCGAAAGCATCTCTATGCTTTCTGGTAGATTTTTATTAACTGTTGCTATACATAGTCGTACACACCATCCATATGATTGGCATGATAAACAGTATCATTTTGATGTAATTTCAACAACTAGAGATGCAGGTATGTTTGATGTACCTTGTAAATGGATAATGTGAGTGAGGTGAAATCTTGGTTTTATCGGTGAGTGATGAAGAAATAGACGTAGAAGAAATAATGCACGTTATAAGAGATAAAGTAAGAAAAAAGAAAGAAATAGAAATGAGCCTTCAGGGTACTGATCATACCGGACTTGATAAACAAAACGACAATTCAACCGTATTAGCACATCTTCTTGAATCTGCCTACATTGAAAACAATAGCTATGCAATTTCCTCCCACCGGAAGGTATTGGGTTCTTATTTGGTTAAGGGGAGAGAGCTAGTTCATGGGGAAATGCGAAGATATGTTGATCCAGTTATATGGAAACAACAAGAATTCAATCAAAGCATTGTTTCTGTTTTTAAAAATTTCGATCTACGAATGTCTGAATATGAGAATAAATTAAATGAACTGAGACGTTTACAAGAGCAAGAACTAGAGATCCAATACATTGATTTCGAAAATACATTTAGAGGAACTGAAGACGAGATCAAGAAAAGGATCAGTGTATATTTGCGATATTTTATTTCAGGCACAATCCTCGATATCGGATGTGGAAGAGGGGAATTCTTGGAAATATTGAGGGATGCCGGGAGAAATGGAAAAGGTATTGAAATAAATGAACAAATGTATCACCACTGCAAAAATAAAAATTTAGATGTAGAGCTTATTGATGCATTTGAATACTTGAAAAGACAGGCAGATAAGTCTGTTGATGGGATTATAATGCTGCAAGTTATTGAGCATTTGAGTCCGCATGATATTATTGAGTTCTTGAAACTTTCATATCAAAAGTTGAAAGACGGTTCTTACCTGATCTTGGAAACTGTAAACATACAAAATCCGGGAGCATTGTCAAATTTTTATGTCGATCCTACACATAAATGGCCTGTACATCCCGAATTCCTTAAGTATATAGCAGAAAGTAAAGGTTTCGTAGAATGTGAAATACTATATCGTTTATATCAGGAAAATGCGCCCCAGATAGAACAGGATCAATTGAAAATGATTGCTCCGGATTATGCTTTGATTTGCAAGAAAAACGGTGCAAAATCATGAAAGTTGCATTTGTTACACCCTGGTTCGGCGAGTTTGCCGGAGGAGCGGAACGTGAAGCCAGATTCACAGCACAGCACTTAAAGCAAGCAGGGTTGGATGTAGAAATTCTTACTACCTGTTGCCGCACTCCATTTGAAAGCTGGTGGAAGGATTCTTTTAAGCCTGGCAACTATCAGATTGATAATTTGTTAGTGAGAAGATTCAGAGTTAACAAAGGCAATGAAGAAGAGTATCATAGACTTAATTATAAAATTATTAATAAAATAAAGTTGTCTCGCGAAGAGGAATTGAACTATTCCAAAAATTCGATAAACAGCGATGAATTGATCAATTTCATAATCGATAATAAAGCTGAATATACGTTTGTGCTTATCCCATATTTTTATGGACTGATATACTGGGCTTTCAAAGCAGCTCCTGAAAGATGCCTGTCGATCCCATGCCTGCATGATGAACCACAAGCCTATTTTTCCACAACTGGGGAATTATTGGATAACTGTTTTGTACTCTTCAATGCTCCTGAAGAGATGGAATTGGCAAGTCGAATTTTAGGAAAGAAAATTAATAACTATGAAATAATAGGAACTGGTGTTACCCGTCCTGAATCCCTGAATGGAGATGATTTTAAGGACAAGTATAGAATACACGATGATTACATTTTGTACATCGGGAGAAAAGATAAGGGTAAAAATTTACATGTTTTAATTGACTATTTTATTCAGTATCTGGAAAACACGAAAGATAATCTCAAGCTAGTTCTTGTTGGTGGAGGGGATGATTCAATTGTACCTTCAAATTCCAATATAATTGATTTGGGACTGCTTGATGAACAGGATAAATATAATGCCTATGCAGGGGCTTTTGCAACTTGTAACCTCTCAGAAAATGAAAGTTTTTCACTGGTAATTATGGAGAGCTGGCTCGCTTCCACGCCGGTGATTGTCTCGGCTTTATGTCCTGTTACCAGAGGGCACTGCAAAAAAAGTAATGCGGGTTTATTCGTTGCAGATCAAGATGAATTTATTGAATCACTTATTTTTTTGCGGGAAAACGAAGCAATTAATAGGAAAATGGGGATTAAAGGGAAAAGTTACGTTTTGACTAATTATTCATGGGATGTGGTTACTTCCAGAATAATGAAGATAATCAAAGAAAAGGAGACAGCATTAAATGAAAATATTGATTGATGGTCAGACGCTGAGCACTCCAGACATCAATAGGGGAATTGGAGAGGTACTACTGAATATTTTACGCAACATGCTGAAGATCGATCAAATGAATGAAATTTTCCTCGCTGTTTATGATGATTTCGATAAAAAGCCAGTTAGAGATATTCTGGATAAAGTTCATCTGGTCAGTCTTGGATGCAAATTAGATGTCAGTGAAAATTCAAACAAGGCATTTGATGAACATATCCAACAAATCGTTTGCAATCATAACATCGACGTTTTCTGGATTCCTAATCCAATGACACATAATCTGAATCTGATTGACGAAAAACCTTCATGTTGTGTGGTGACCACATTTCATGATCTAATTCCTTTAATATTTGAAGATCAGTACCTGAAAAAATGGCAAAAGGATCTTAGTAAGGAATATTTGTGCAGACTTGAGCGTGTTGATCGAATAAGTGATGTAGTGATTTCGGTATCAGATTCCACAAAAGCGGACTTGGCAAATCTTCTGAAAATACCTATCTCTAAAATTAGAACAGTGCATCACGGTATGAAAGCTGTTCCAGAAAAAAGTATATTAAATGGTCCCAATTATGGAAACACCAGATATATTTTATATGTTGGTGGTTTTGATGTGCGGAAAAATATGGAAAACTCCGTGCTTGTATTCAAAAGATTAGTTGAAAACTATGGTTATGATGATCTCAATTACATAATAGTGTGCGCATGTGATGATTATTGTAGAAATAGTTTCTCAAAATATGTGAAAGAAAAAAACCTTGTTGAAAGGGTCAAATTGACAGGATATATTTCTGACGATGATCTTATCTATTTATATAAACACGCAGAGGCTTTCTTTTTCCCATCTCTATATGAGGGATTTGGTCTACCGGTTCTTGAAGCCCTGGCGCTGGGAGTTCCGGTTGCAGTCTCAAATACTTCTTCTCTCCCGGAGGTAGTAGGCGAAGCTGGATTGCTATTCGACCCTTCAAACTTGGATGATATGGCTGATAAACTTAATTCTATTTTATCAAATAAAGAATATCAGGAATCTTTGAGGTTAAAGGGGATTGAACAATCTAAAAAGTTTTCATGGGAAATATCGGCTGACTTGTACTTAAACATTTTTCAAGAGATTTTAAGTGAACATTTTCAGAATATTGCAGATCATGCCAGAACTATGAAAATTGCCTATTTTTCTCCGGTTCATCCGCAAAAATCGGGCATTTCCACTTACAGTACTGAATTACTCCTTGCCTTGAAAAAATACACAAATATTGACTTGTTCTTAGATGAAAATGTTATTCCCGATGACCCGAGAATCAGGGATGAATTTATGTTTTATTCTTACAGAGATTTTGACAAGCGTCTTATTTCTGAAAAATATGACAAGATTATCTACCATATGGGTAACAATTCTATGCATGAATACATCTATCATACATTACTTAAGTATCCCGGCATAACTGTTTTGCATGATTATGTGTTGCATCCGTTCATCCAGCATATTACAGTTTTTAAAGGAGACAGCAATAGTTATCTTAGGGAGATGAAGAATGCCTATGGGGAAAAAGGAGAGTCGATTGCAAATAAGTACGTTGAAGGAATTCATATACCTATAGATTTTTCAAAATTTCCTTTGAACGAGATGGTCATCAGATCCAGTGAGAAGGTTATTGTCCATAATTATTACGTTAAGAACATGTTGAATAACCATTCGCATATTCATGTAATACCGCTTGGACGACATGTTGTGGAGATCAGTTCTCAAGCCATAACTGCTAACAGAAAGGAATTAAACCTGAATGAGAATTCAACTATTCTGGGTATTTTCGGTTTTATGAACTCAAATAAGAGAATAAATGTCGTATTGGATACTTTTAAAAATCTCATAGAGCAATCCCAGGATTTATTACTTCTGATAGTAGGTGACATCACTGAAACTTACCGAAAAGAGTTACTTCAATACATTAATAAACTGGGCATTGAGAAGAACGTAAGAATAATCGGATATGTTGAAGAAGATATGTATTCTAAGTATCTAAGTTGCGTGGATATAGTTGTAAACTTACGTTTTCCAACCATGGGTGAAACATCAGGAACTTTACTTGATGCCATGGCTTTCAAAAAACCTTTGGTAGTCTCAAACATTGGATCTTACAAAGAATACCCTGATAGCTGTTGCTGGAAGGTTGACGTTGATAGTACTGAAAGAGAACTACTTTATGAATACCTGCATGAACTCGTCATTAGTGAAAAATTAAGGACCAAGATGGGTGAAAATGCTCAAAAATACATTAAGGAACATCATGATTGGGACAGGATTGCATTAGATTATGTCAAACTTATAGTGAGTAAATGTTACCATGAAATTTAGTTTTAAGAACAATGGCTTGAAGTACTACCCTCCAATGGCTGATTTCTTACTGTAGCTTACCTGTGCTATCTGCATATGTATGAACCTCTGAAAGATACTAGTGTCGCGTCAATCTCCAAGTATTGGATAATTGTGAATGATCATAATCGATTTCACACGCCATTTCTTGGTTGACGCGACACTAGCCTATATACCGGATGATTCATATTATAGTGAATTCCCTAATTTCCTTCACTAATCCAAACATAGATAAAGCGGAAGTAAGTTACCAAGCAGGCTGTCTCAAAACTACATTTGATTCTACAATTTGGGTAAAATATTTTACTATAAGGTTAATTTCTACCTTAGTTTCGGAATTATTTCCTATCTGAATTTAAAGTCAACAATGCCCATTATCCAATTGTAGAAATGGGTCGAGTTTTGAGTTAGTTTTTCTGTGCCCTCTATAGAAAGGACTTGAATTTTCTGGCATCTGTAGGTCTTTTTCACACAACCCGGAGTAAAGTGTATATATTTACGTTAAAAACTATAGATCGGAGAACTTCATAGGATTTAATGCCCCGAAAGGGTGAAGCGATTATAACGATCCTTATTTATATAAATCCGACTTTCCGCATATGTACACAAAAATACCATCTATTATCTCAATATGGCAGTAGCTTAAAAACACATTTTTCCTTTAATGAGCAATAGTGGGCAAATAGGCAAATAAATTATACATCTGTGTACATCTGCGGAAAGTCGGATAAATCAGTTCAGAAGGAGAATTAATTGTGAGTAAAACTCATCAAAATTGGTTTGCAGAAATCAATTATTTGCGAGCTGTAGCGATTATAGCGGTACTCATTATACACACCACTGACGATACGGCCGCAGTAAAAAAATTAACCGAATTGACTTTTTCTCTTATGTATATCGAAGAATTAGTTAGATTCGCTGTTCCAATGTTTGTTTTTGTATCGGGATTTGTTCTATATAATAAATATAAATCAGAATTGCCAATGAAAGAATTTTATAAAAAAAGATTCATGGCTATACTTATCCCTTATCTCATTTTCTCAATAATCTACGATATAGTGAATGCGCACTTAGGTTTATTTCCAATTATAACATTAAATTCAGTAATCACTAGCATTTTTAATTTCAATGCCTCGGGTCATTTTTGGTATTTTCAACTCATACTGACATTTTATATTTTTTACCCTGCCATCATCGCTTACTACGAAATAATAAAAGAATATTTTGGAATTTACACATTCATCGCACTTTTTTTATCTATATTAATAATGTATCTCTTAGGATCGTTTATACCTTCATTCGAGTTTACACTCGGCACCCCGTTTAAGTATTTGATATATTTCTTATTCGGGATATATCTAAACGACAATTATGAGCAAACATGTCGAATTTTAGAAAGTATATCGCTTAAAAAAATTATACTGTTAGTTATTTTAATTATAAGCCTTCCATTTTTTTCTATGTTTCTTTGCGTAGATCCGAGATGCGGCACACAAATCTCAAATTTCATTCCATATTATTACCAACTGACATTAATAAGCACACATTTACTTCATATGTGTATATTTATTTTCTGTTTATATCTAGTATTATTATATAAGCCCAGAATCCGAATACTGCAAAAAATAGGAGAATATTCTTACGGAATATTTTTAGTTCATGCAATTTTCCATAATTTCCTTATTATAGATATATTTCCTCGATTTTCCATTTCGCCTACGAGCTTAACGTACTACATTATTTTGTTTACAGTAATGTTAGTAATGAGTTATTATACAGTTAAACTAATGCTAACCAACCACTTCACAGCTTCTATTATCACGGGAAAATTAAACTCCCATTGACACCTAATTTACACTTAATTTTTCATATTTTATAATGGGACTTACAAGGAGCTTATGAGTTCAGCGCAAAAAGACATTGAAAGTCCTGAATATCTTCACAAGTTTAACAAGAAACCGATAT
>MDTP02000180.1 GCA_001714685.2 Methanosarcina sp. Ant1
AGTTGTCAGTCCATAATGAAAAACACCATGCTTGAAAGGCGATGAATGGAGTTACCCACTCGAAATAATGAAGAGCCCAAGTTTTATGCTATTGATTTCATAGTTCAACCGCTTAAGTTCTAAGCATAACGAAATATCCAATTACATTCAGGGAAAACCGAAAATTTGCATATAGAATGTAACGCCAAGGAGAAAAGTTCCTGTCCACAGGGGAGCTCCAAGGTTCACATATTTTTTGCCTTTCCATTTCCACCTGTTGGTAACAAAGAGAATTCCAAGGAGTATTGAAAAAATACCAAGGATCATGTGAAGGCCCATTAGCGAATGGTAGTCAGGCAAAGCAAGACCTCTTGATACTCCTACTGTACAGCATATAGAATACTGAAGGCAAGGCCAGGTAGAAGGCGACTCCTGCAATCTTTCCATGTTTAGCTATGCTTTTTCTTTTAATGTAAACTGCATACAAAATCAGAAGAAAAGCAAGGGCCTGTATTATTAGTGAGAGGTCAGATAGCATAAAAGGTCTTGAATCTGGAAACATCTTACTTCCTCACCAGTATTTTCCCCCTATCTTCTAAAGTATCTTGAATACATATAGGACTTGCGCACTTGAGGTGCAAAATAGAGCACAATAAAACTGTAGTTTAAATTTGCATTTAGACCGTTAAATGTTGATGTCATAGATTTCTCAGTTCAACTGCGTAAGTCCTACATAAGTTGCATTTTTCCGGATATAACAGTAGAAAATAAAGAAATTTTGTGAAAGTGGCATTGGTCGCATTAATATATGGTTATCATTTTGTAAGACTCGCTGATATTTAAGGTTCTCATTTTACTCAAGGCTCGGTAGCCACTTTCACCAACGGGAGATGTAAAGGCAGCAGTTGTGCGATATTAATGGGCTTTCCAGTTGGCATATGAATGATAACAAATCTTCACAGAACCTAAAATAGATTGACTATATAATATGAAGACAGGGGGAAGCTGGAATGGTTGAACAATGTACATATGAAAAATATGAATTTAAAAAGAAGCTTGAAACTCTAAAAAGTAAAAGTGGAAGGGGCACAGAATTAATTTCCCTTTATATTCCTTCTGATAAACAGATTTCAGATGTTTCAAATCATTTAAGGGAAGAACATGGGCAGGCTTCGAACATTAAGTCAAAACTTACTCGAACTAACGTACAGGGAGCACTTGAGTCTTTGTTGGCAAAGTTAAGATATCTTAACAAAGTACCAGAAAATGGTATAGTTTATTTTACAGGGGCGGTCGATATTGGAGCTAACAAGACGAGCATGGAGAGCGAAGTTCTTATTCCTCCGGAACCCATTACAGTTTACAAATATCACTGCAATTCCACCTTTTACCTTGAGCCTCTTGAAGAAATGCTCAAAGAGTGCAGTACTTATGGGCTTCTTGTTCTTGATTTAAGGGAAGCTACGGTAGGGACACTTATTGGTAAGCAAATTGAGGTTGTTCGACACCTTCATTCCACCGTTCCTGGTAAACAAAGAAAAGGAGGTCAGAGTGCACATCGTTTTGAGCAGCTCAGACGTATTGCCATCCATGATTTCTACAAGAGAATAGGGGATGCTGCAAGCGAAAAATTCCTTGAAATAGAGCCAAGTGAATTTAGAGGCATTCTTATTGGAGGGCATTCTCCAACGAAAGAAGAGTTCAATGAAGGTGAATTTCTACATTATGAGCTTCAGAAAAAGGTTCTCGGATTATTTGATACAGGATATACGGATGAATCAGGTTTTTCTGAGTTAATAAATGCAGCAGAAGATGTGCTTCAGGGTGCTGACCTAATTAAGCAGAAAAAAGATATTGAAGCATTTTTTAGAGAGCTAGCTACTGATTCTGGTAAAATATCTTATGGAGAAGACATTGTAAGGGCAAATCTTGAAATAAATGCAGTTGATGTACTTTTGCTTTCGGAAGACCTACGCTCTGAAAGAGAAACTATCAAATGCAGCGTTTGTGAATATGAAAATAAATGGACAAGAAGATGGAAACCAGGTGAAGTTGTTCCTCTTGCTGGAAACTGCCCTAAATGTGGCTCTGCACTTGAAGTTACAGATGTTACTGACATAGTTGGCGAATTCTCAGAGCTCGCTGATAAAGGCAATGCAAGGGTTGCTTTTATATCCACAGATTTTGATAAAGGTTCTCAACTTATGATAGCATTTGGAGGAATTGCTGCAATCCTTAGATATAGCACAGGAGTGTAATTACCAACATTTATTTCATCAATTCCTTTTATCATACCTTCATATACCTTAAAATCATTCGGTACACATGACTTTCTAGTGCTTCTTTTAGTTGACTCTTACTTTATCTTTTTAATGGACTACTTGTCACATTTCAATATTAATAATGATTACAAAGTATATGTAAATTTATTGTGAGTTTTTTATTTTGGCTTTGCGTTGTTTCGAGTGGGTAACTTACATTTAGGAATAGCTGGAAAATAACTTCAAGTTTTCACTTTGGATAGCTCTATAACCTGCATTCGGCAGGTCGACATTAAATTTTGAGGACATTTATTGATAACGTTTTTGAAATAATCTACTATAATTGCGCGTATTTATTGGGTTTACATATATCAGGATATTAATCTCCTGGACTAAACTTACGGCAAAAAAGTTTCATTGCTTATATATGCCATAGGAGCTGAGCTACGCGTTAACCAACTTTACATCAAATGAATATTTATCAAATGTTCAAAAAACGATATCAATAAAAATAGTTTAGTTTCTTATGTCGACCTGCCGAATGCAGGCTATAATTCCATTTTCCCAAATAATCATCAGAGCAATATCGGTAACTGAAATACTTGAAATTATATTCTTGTCATTCCTTAGCTCCTAAATGTGGAGTAGAATATATAAAATGCAGAAACAGTTGTTGTTGAAAATCACATTCAAGCTTGATGTTTCTCTATTTAATCTGAATACTTTCGAACTGGACAATTATTTTCAACCCACCCAAAACAGCGAAGAGCCATTTATTATCTATTCCGAATTTCTTATTCACGATTGAAGTGTGGGCGAGATCGATTCCCCGGACACGTATTCCATGAACCCATCGGCAGTATATGAAATTGGTTTCCCTTTTATTTTCCCATCAACCTGATAAGTCCCGACCATCTCCCATATTAACCGATACTTCACCATTATATTTCCATTTGCATCAATCATTGGCACAGATAACGGAAGTGGAGCAGAATGTCCTAGTTCTGTCGTGAACTTTATATTGAGATAATCACCAGTCTTGGATGAGGCAAATACATCTGTATTAAGAGGCAGAGGGAATGAGCCGGTAGGAAGAACAGCTCCTGGGTAAAGCGGAATGGCTACGTTGACAAAATTTGAATGTTTAACTTGCATATCCTTACCACTAAAAGTAGTTACTATTTCCCGGTTACTCCATACATTCAAGACTGACTTTAATGATAGGTTAAAGCGAGCATCAGTGATATTCCCGAAGTTAAGGAATATTTCCCGATATCATTTCCGTTCAAACAATTTTTGGTCTGAGCGACCTGCCCCCAGTCCCATCCAAAATCACCCCAACTCCAGTATCCCCAGTTGTGGTCATCGTAACCTCTTGCATTTTTCCGGGTATACTTTTTCCCATCAACAGTAAGTTTTCCGTTAACTTCCATTTTTGGTGAAGCTACTATCCAGTTGATATTTCCTCCATATATAGGAGAGAAACCACTGGCGTTATACTCAAGAGATGGCTCTGCTTCAGGTTTGAATAACGCATCAAGAACCTTAGATCCGTCATCGGATACAACATGCACGAAGCATCCTTGTGAAGTTAATGTAACTGTACTGTTTGCTATCGTGACATCTGGCGTTTGAGAAGAGTATTTTGCAATACTTATTGGATAAACATTAAAAGAAGTGTTTGAACCATCATTGGTACGATAACCAAGAAGAACTCCAGAGGAATTCGAAGCTCCATTTAGTGCAAGTGTACAGAAGATTGAAAGATTTTGTTTTTCGTCTATTAAATTGAAGTAGGCCCTTCTTTGTACAGAGGCATCTGACTACTATCTGCCGGGGGATGAAAAGCATCAATCTTCTTGAGTTCTCCAACTAAACTGTTACTCTGACTTGCGAGAACAACCCCCGAAAATACCATCAGTAAAAGTAGTACAATAATTATCGGTTTCAATATCTCTCTAGTTTTTCATTAATTACCCTGAACCGGTACAAAACCTGTTATTGAATTAAGAAAAATGAGCTGATTTCCAGAAACCCATGGTACTCAGATTTCCAATAGTTAGATAGTTAGATATACATATTTAAATCAACCTGAAAATCCATCATTTTTACTCTTTTATTTCTCACTTTCCGGAAAATTCACATACTTATTTTCTGCATTTCATTCTCTGCGCTGTGTATGCTTTGGTTTTTTTGTACATAGGTAAACATGAAAAAATAGGTACATATGAACAAGGTGTATTTAAAAATGGAATATGAGCCAGTTAATTGGACACGACTAATAAATGTGAGTACTGATTAAAAATACGTACTGACTAACAGTATTCCAGCTATTTTATATAATTTCATTCGCATAACAAGTATGGGGTATTTAAGTGAAATAAAGGCAAATTCCGTAGGCCTGGTCTCCTACAACTCACATAGAGCCTCTACAATTGATTGAAAACAGTTTCCTTATTCTAATTGCCTAGAAAGGCACAAGCTTCACAGGATATAGTATGCTCCAGCAACCTTAATTCCTTAATCAGCCTGTGTGATGAGGAAACTCAATTTACCTTCGCGCCTATTCCAAAGAGGACACGCCATATATTTTATCCTGAATCTGGTTTTGAAGCCCGCTACTAGCGTGTGCTTATCTTCTACGGGAAAAATGCCTACTCTTTGTTTTAATTTAGATGGATTTCACTGGGGATTTTAGCTTATCTGCATCAGAGCCGCCATACGAGATATGAAGGCTGGCGCAGCACCAGTTTCATATTTATTCATGTAACACGCCTGACTAAATACCTATAGTCACGAGGCCAAATAATGCAACTATTCGATGAACTCAAAGTGGTTTTCATTACAACAATTACAGGCGTGACTATAGATAACATGACAGATGCAGAGATAACTTTTCTAGGATAAAAATGGAAAAATTGAAGATGCGATAATTGTTCGATTGTCTCTATTTTCTCTTTCTTGACAAAGGCTTGCTGATTTTCTCTTGCATCCAGTTAGTCCTATTTTCTGGAGCTTTGACAGTTTGTTTCCATCCCTTTAAATACGCACCTTCTTTGCTCACGTTCCCTCTTGCTGAAGCTGTGGAATAGAGTTAAAAGTAGAGAATAAGTGGATTATATCGATTCAGAATGCAAACATAAATACTAAAATGGATTGAAAATCAATTATTAAGATACTGCGGTTGCATTTGAATAGTCGGAGGATGAAATCAGCTATCTTGAAACCGAAGCTCTTGACGAGCCTGTGTACACTCTAATACACAGGAAGTGCGGATCACTATTGGAGTGTACCTGTTGTATATCCCCTCGATACTCAAATCTTTGAGACCGAAGAGGAAGCACAGGTGGCAGCAGATGAATTGAATGTTTAAGAGCCTATTCTGCGATAATTAATGAGATGATGTTCTTGGAATGTGATGATAGAGAAGGCATGCTACAAAGAATGAAAATAGTCCTCACGAAAATAATTTTTAATAATTCCATAGTGGAGGCAATTCTTGTCCTACTGGTAAGCTCGATATTTGTCATCCTAAAAATAACTGACAAATTGTTCCAATCAAAAACGAAACATGTATTCCTAGAGACTATACACATAATTTCACAAGACCATCTCAGCTTTATTCGTGAGACACAGATAAAATGCCTGTTCAGGCGAGTATATACACTCTCGAATATACACATAAAGCTCGCTGGCGGCTCTTACTGGATGTCGATCCCATGCATTATCGAAGGTATAGACGGCAAGACAAAAGAAGAGAAAAAGTATATGGGGAAGATCATTAACGATCGTAGCGCACTTATGCATAAATACATGACAAGGTTCCGAAATCTTGGCTCCATCGTATACAGAACTGACCCCCTCTTCGAGGATCACAAGGATGCGAGAGACCTCGTTGAGTTCGAGCGTGACAGCCTGATTAAGCTAAAAAAGGCCAACGTAGTCACTCCCGATGTATATGGTCTGCATAAGTTGAATTTCGATGATTACATTTTAGTGATGGAATACATCGAGGGCGAGCCGTTGTCAAAAGTACCAATTGACGGTTTAATCATAGATCAAATCTTCAGGACAATAAAAATGATGCATGAAAATGGAGTTTTTCATGGCGACATAAAACTGGACAATTTCCTATACTCCAAAGGCAATATTGTGGTGGTTGACTGCTTAAAGTTAGATGAAAACGAATTGGAGCAGGCGCAGGACTTTGATCTCATATGCGCGATATGTGCACTTGCACAAAGAGTCCCGGTAAGCACAATACTCGACCACGCCTCGAAATACCTTTCCGACGAAGAATTAAGGCGATCCGCAAAACTGATCGGAATCACTCTAAACAAGGTCGACCTTAACCTGAGTGAAACAACGATAAAGGAAATCCTCGACCGTTTGACCTAAAAGACTTTTGGACGTAAATACATCAAAATTGATGATGATTCAATTTTATTTCATGGGTCAACGGTTAAGGTTAGAAATGTCATTCTTGCTATTGATTTTATATAATTTAAATATATTAAATTCGCATAATGGTATTTCAGTCACCCACTACTCTTGAGAACACGATTCGTACAATTTTCCCTGAATGTGGTTAAGGAAACTTGCCATCAAAACATGTTTCATAAAACGTGAGCGTAAAATTAAACCCGAACAGGCTGTCTCAAAACTCTTCCGGATTGTACATTTGGGTCATAAATATCGGAATATTTATCTTCTTTAAAAATGTCTATTACATAAAAAGTATATTTTTAAAGAAAATTAATTTCCGTGTTTCCCATGTTCAAAAGGTACGATCAAAAGCAGCAATTTTTACTTCCATTTAATCTGCAAGAGTTTGTTTCTGAGGACCATATTTCCAGAGTACTAAACGATCTCATAGATGTCGTTGATATTAGTGCTATCGAATCTACTTACTCTGAGAATGGTTGCCCTGCCTATCATCCAAGACTTTTTCTAAAGATCTTATTTTATGGGTACCTGATAAATATCAGAAGTTCACGCAAGATAGATGATATGACACAAACAGATACCGCTTTTATGTACCTTGCAGCCATGCAAAAACCGGATTTTCATACAATTTGTCGCTTCCGTTCAACTCATCTTGACTCCATTAAGGAAATTTTTCACAAATTGTCACGTTTTGCAAAGAAATGGGTTTGATTGGTTCAAGCATTTCAATCGATGGAACAAAGGTTAAGGCAAATGCTTCTCCAAGACAAAGCAAGAGCTCAGATGCTATCGAAAAAGAGATTGATAAAATACTGAGGGAAAGCATTGAGACCGATGAACATGAAGATGAAATTTATGGTGATTCGACACCATATAGGATGCCAGAAGAACTGGTTGACAAGAATTATAGATTAGAAAAAATTAAGGCTGCTAAGAAAAAGATGGATGAAGAAAAACTGAAAAAAGTGAACATCACAGATACAGATGCTAAAATTATGAAGCATAAGGATGGAAGCAAGAAACCTTCATATAATTGTCAGGTTGCTGTTGATGAGAAGGAACAAATAATAGTCGCAGCAGACCTTGTAGATGAAGAAAATGACTTGCATCAGATCGAACCAATGATAGAAAATGTGAAGGAAACCTTGGGATACAAACCAACAGTAGTGCTGGCAGCAGATTTTCGCCCCATTATCATTTTGTTGGTTTTTTGAAACCTTGGGATACAAACCAACAGTAGTGCTGGCAGACGCAGGTTATTTCTCTTATGACAATGTAAAATTTTTACGCGATGAAGAAATTGATGCTTATATTCCTGACAACTTTTATGAAGTGGAGAAAAGGGGAAAACAAAGAAATTCAGGAAATCACTCTTCACTTATGATGAGAAAAAAGGCTGTTATTATTGCCCTGCTGCATTTGAAATACCATTTACAAGAATCCAAAAAAGAGAGGATAAACCGGATTTACGATATTATGTCTGCAATTACTGTTATCTGTGTGTGCTGAAAAATGCATGTACTGAGAGTAAAAAC
>MDTP02000181.1 GCA_001714685.2 Methanosarcina sp. Ant1
AATTTTTCACGAAAATATAGAATTAAGTGCTTTTATTTGGAATTTAAAGCATTTTAAATGATTTTGGCATAAGCTCACTTAAAAAGTAAATTTATATTAAAAATGATTAATCACAGAATCGTTAATTTGCAGATAGCCAACACTAAAGTAAACAAAGTTAAACTTGCGTAGCTGAACTAAGCTGATAGTGTATTTGTTTGTGAAATATGAATCGGGAAGCGAAAACCCCCTCAAATTCTAAAAAGAAAAATGAGTGAAATAAATGTTAAAACAGCCATTTAGTAGAGTAAAAAAGACATTGTCTATCGTGCTGGCAGTCTTTTTTGTAGCAACATTGACCGTTGGAGAAGCAAGTTCAGCATGTAATACACATGTGCATAACCACATGCTTCGACATCACCACAAAGGTAACGGTATAGTGGCGCTTTCGGTCAAAGCTGTAGTACCTTTGGCACCGTCGTCCCCTGTTACAGCTGATGTTGTTATTCACTACTGACAAGTCCAATTATTTGCTAAAATACTAAAAACACCCTAGATCTACATAATATTCAGGAAGTTTGTTATATGGGAAAACATCCAAAGGGGATGAAGATTACATGAAAATAAAACGTCTGTTACTAACTATTATGATTTGTTTTTTTTGACAATGCCTGTTTTGGCAGCGACGAACGACACGTCGAATGTTAACTCTGAGACATTTGAAAACGGTTTTAGCTCTTATTGGTACAGAGCAATGAATAATTACGCTTACTCCGGTAATCCTTCCACTAACTATTCAGTCTCTCCTACACACTCCTATCGCTTCGAGTTGCACAGTACAGATCCAAAAGTTGAGGGCGGGAAGCGTGCCGAACTGGAAGGCGCACCTGAGCCGCCGTTACAAAATCGCATTTATAACTTTTCCACTTATTTACCGAACGGTGGTTCTGAAGATTATGCTCTAGATAAACCTGAATGTGATGAAATTATTGCTCAATGGCATCAAAATCCTGACCCAGAAGATAAAGAAACATCTTGTGGACCTCCTCTTTGCCTTATTTTAAATACTGATCCGAAAGACGGGAGAGGATACTATTCTGTAATGCAACTCTGGGATAGTAGAGCCATTACCCCTAGCAACAATTTAGGCAATAATCGCACGTATTTTGACCTGGGGAGCTACGAAGGAGATAAGGGAAAATGGGTTAACTGGTCGTTTCACGTAAAATGGGGGTGGCTGGCATCACAGAATCCCAAGCTTGAAGTCTATAAGGATGGAGTTCTGGTGGTAAATAGCAACTCTCCAAATACATTTAATGACAAAAAGGGCGTCAATCAGCAGTTCGGCATATATAAGTGGGAGTGGGACGGTAGCGACTCCAGGGCTATATCCATGCTAACTAAGCGGGTTATCTATTTCGACGACATGACAGTTACACAGATTACAGGAAACGTAACTGACCCAGTAAACCCGGCACAACCAAAAGCCGAAATAAAACCAGTTGCTAGTTTTACCGCAACACCAACATCCGGCAAATATCCTCTGAAAGTAACATTCAAAGACACAAGCACCGGAAATATAACATCAAGAACATTAACTTTCGGTGACAGGTACTCAACCACAACAACAAATACAACCCATACCTACAACAGCAGAGGAACTTACACCGCTAAACTGATTGTAACTAACTCAGCCGGAGACAGCAGTACAACAAAAACAATAACAGTTAGGAGATATTAACTCTCCTAATTTAAATTATGCTTTTTTCAATCATCCATACTTCTCTTTTCTTCTCTTTTCCATCTAAAATCTCTATTTATCCTATATTCAGCAGGTTGACATTAAATTTTGAGTATTTTTATTGATAACTTTTTTGAAATAAGCTGCTATGATTGCACATGGTTGTCTGGTTTATATATGGCAGGATATTTGCCCCCCATACTAGATCTTACTGCAAAAATGATTCATTGCTTGGATATGTCGTGGGAGTCTAGCCACAAGTTAACCAGCTTTAAATCGAATATGTATTCATCCAATTTTAAAAAACAATATCAAAAAAATTAGTTTAATTTCGAATTTTGACCTGCCGAATGCCGGCTGTCTGAATTTAAAGTCAATATTGCCCATTACCCAATTGTAGAAATGGTTTGAGTTTTGCGAGACAGCCTGCACAAGTCATAGATGAGGATGAGTTCAGATTTGATATGTTTGTACTTCTCATTGAGGAATGGCTCAGACGAAAGTTAAGGGTTAGGCTATTGTTGAGTGTCGAGGTAAATGAATGGGGGAAAATGTGGAGGAGAGATTTTTAGAGAAGTACTAACCTTAGTTCGCGGATTTTGCTCTGCAATTAACTCTTCTTGAACATCTGTTTCGCCATAGCTACCCTTTGCTCTAGCTCAGGCCCCTCCAGTTCATCCACCACAGCTTCAAGCAGATCAGGTATTTTCAGATTCTGAGGGCATTTCTCCATACATTCGCCACACTGAATGCACTGAGAAGCAAATCCGTGTCCGGTATTTGTAAATACTCCGCTCATCCTTATTGCATACGTGAATTTTGACCCATCCACATTGCCGAACATGTGCAGATCATTATAAACGTCAAAACACTCAGGGATGTTCACTCCTGAAGGGCAGGGCATGCAATACTGGCAGCCTGTACAGCCAATTTTCATAAGCTGAACGTATTTTTGCTCAGCTCTGCTTACAAGCTGTATTTCGGCTTCAGTAAGAGAATTCGGATAAGCTTCATCTGCGATTTTCAGATTCTCTTCTATGTGGGCTTCCATATTCATACCTGAGAGAACGACGGTGACCTCAGGGTGGTTCCACACCCAGCGAAGAGCCCATTCTGCAGGTGTACGTTTCACCTTTGCTTCGTTCCAGATCTCTTTCACATCAGGAGGTACTGGATTGGCTAGATTGCCTCCGAGCAGAGGTTCCATAACAATTATGCCCAGATCCTTGGAAGCTGCATATTTAAGCCCTTCTGTTCCTGCCTGGTTATTTTCGTCCATGAAATTGTACTGGATCTGGCAGAAAGTCCAGGGATATGCATCCACAATCCGCTTAAAATCGCCAACTGACCCGTGGAAGGAGAAACCAACGTTAGTAATACGCCCGTCATTTTTGGCTCTATCAAGAAAATCGATCACATCAAGAGCTTCCAGTTTGTCCCATGCTTCTCCTGCAATACCGTGAACAAGATAATAATCGATATAGTCTGTTTTGAGTCTCTCCAGCTGGGTATTCAAGAACTTGTCCATATCCTCGCGACTCTCCACAAGCCAGGATGGGAGTTTTGTGGCAATTTTAACCTTTTTCCGGTATCCGTCTGCAAGGGCGCGCCCTAAAAAGGGTTCGCTTTCTCCCATATGGTACGGCCAGGCTGTGTCAACGTAGTTTACACCCTTATCGATTGCGTAACGTACCTGGCTCATGGCCCTTTTCTCATCTATTTTACCGTCTTCTTTCACGGGAAGGCGCATGCACCCGAATCCCAGTGTAGAAAGTTTGTCTCCATTCTTTAGCACTTTTCTGTATAGCATCTTTAGCTCTCCATAAGTTTTCTTATACTAATTCTCACTACAATTTTTCCTATTATTTTTTCTGCGATTTGTGGTTTAGGTCTGATTGACTGATCACTCACCTTTCTTGAAAAATTATCCTGTCTTTCGCTAAATCTATTGATTAATCACTCGAAGGACGGCGAAAAGAATTATTTATTAGTTAGACCATTCCAGATTATTTGGAATCCCTTCTCAATAAGCCTATCCTTATCTAAAGCCACGTTTGAGTCCAGGATCAAGCTCACGACTGCCCTGCTGCCCTGATAAAACATCGCTATGGTCAATTCGGGGGAAAAGTCCTTGCTTTCTCCCGTTTTTATCCCTTCATTCACAAGATTATGAAGGAATATATATTCCTTCATTACTTCTTTACGCGTATACTTTGTTATATAAGGAGATGAACAGAACTGTCCGACAAAAAGGAACTCCTCCTGATTGTCTACACCCCAATTGATAGAATTTGACCACAATCTTCTCAATCTTTCCTGAAAGATACTCTCGATCCCGATTCCTGTCCCCATACTGCGGCTTAATCTACCTTTGACCTCAAAATACAGGCTATTTATAAGGTCTTCCTTGGTAGGGAAATAGTTGAAAAGGGTGCCTGTGGCTACACCTGCTTCTTTTGAAATCTGTGCAGTGGAGGTTCCATGAAAGCCTCTTTCAGTAAAGAGTTTCAGGGCTGCTTCCATGATGGCTGTTCTTTTGTCCTTAACCTGTTTTTCATATTTCATCTCTATAATTGACTAATTAGTCAATTTTTTTACTACAATTTCTAAGCATTAATATTTAAGTGGAAAGTCACTTCACATACTATTCTAAGTTGTACATAAAATTTATTAACCGACGACAAATGGGCCTATTTTATGCACGTGACATCATGGCTTCTCTAAACCCCTTCTCAGCATTTCCTCCCGCACAAGTTCCAATTCAATTTTAATCTGCTCCCCAGACTCTTCTAACCAGAAAATAGGGACGGTCTTTCCTTCTGTGTTATCGTGAATCCCTTAATGAGTGCACTTATTTTTAACGACAAACCATACTCGTAGGCAAACAATCGGTCGTCGTCGATGGTGCAAACGCGATCACGAATCATAGCAAGGGTGTAGCTTTGACATCTTGAAATCACACAAATGTAATGGACGTTAATGATAATAAATTATTTATAATGTTGCAGTGTTGGACAATTCTTCTACCACTCAACATGAGAAGTGGTTTATAACTTTGAATCAAAGTTGCACTAGTGAACCCCACTTCAAGCAGCAGGTATGTTCGCGACAGCGTTCTCTTCCTACGGTTCTGGCTAGTTTCTATCCCCGCTGCAAACTACAGAGTATTCGACTGAATAAGGGCAAAGCCCTCTTCATCTCCTACAACTAACAGCGAACCTCTACAGTTGATTGAAAGTAGCTTCCCTACTCTATTTACCCCATAAAGGCACAAGCGTCACAGGATATAGTATGCGCCAGCAACCTTGATTCCTTAATCGACCTGCAGCTAAGGAAATTCAATTTACCTTTGCGCCTATTCCAAAGCTGCTCTGATATATTTATCCTGAAACTGGCTTTGAAGCCCGCTACGAGCGTGTGCTTATCTTCTAGGATGTGAATTCTGCTTGTTTGCGTATCTTCATAAACAATAAGATACAATAATACCTTGGGGTGAATTATATGTATAAAAGTATGAAAATTATGGGTCTTATCGTAGCAACAACAGGGCTTGCTTATGTTGTAAAACAGGTCATGCATTACAAGGAACATCGCTCTGGTTGGCATAAAATAAAAGTAGAAGATGAAAAAAGAACTGGTTCAAGGTATGGCTCTAATTCGATTCGTTACTAAACCCGACAACCATAATGAAAGGATTATGCTAGTGTCGAGTCAACAGAAAAATGTCGTATAAAATAGAATACGACTATTCAGAATCATTCATCCTTGAGGATTGACTCGACACTAGCTTCTAGGATATGATAGGATATTTTTATAGCGGGCTCTATGGAGCCCTTTATAATTGTGCAGAAAGAGCAAAAATTACAAGGACAATCTGTATTTAAGATATCTTTACTTTGTCTATTTTCAGCTTGCTCGTTGAATCTGACTCCAGCAGACCAGCTTGCCACATTCTTTCAAATAATCCATCTTTCTGCCACTCTTGGAATCGATCATGGACGGTACTTGGCGCTCCATAACATCTTGGTAATGCTTTCCATTGGCAGCTGACGAAGGACATAAAAAATACCGCTCAAGATTTTCCAATCATCTTCTCGAGGTCTTCAAGGCTTCTTTTTCGGTTTGGGCAGTGGTAGTAATGGTTTTATTTTATTCCAGAATTCAACAGATATCTTGTAGCCGTATACCGTTTTTCGTTTTGTCACTACCACAAATACCATTCATCGTAATCCAAATACTTTTCGGATAGGCTCTCAATAAGAGATGTTCTTATGATCGATGCATTGAACTTGTTAATTCTTTCTAGTGCCCTGTCTTCAGTCCATTTTACGATTAAGAGAAACAAACAGAACCGCCTGGTTTAATGATCTCACCGACTTCCTTAATAAAATCATCATTGATTTCATTTGTGATTCCCAAAAGAGGAAATGTAAAAACGCGGCGGGATGTTGTTCATAATGATAGATAACGGACGGTAAGTCATCATTCGGAAGATAATTCTCGCTTGGCTCGGTTAATACATCGAATGTGAGAGCGATCCTCCGTATGATGTTTGCGGAATAAAAAGACTCAAAGAAAGCGGGGCGAAAATATGTTGTTGCTTTCAATGGTGTGCCACCGCAACTTTGATTAAATAAACCATTAGTTCCCGTCCACTGATTTATTTTTACACCTTTATGCCATCAAGCATGACGACATATTGGTCATTTGGTCATGTTACCCATATTCTTGGTCATCAAATCCATCTTTTTGATCATCAAATCCATCTTTTTGGCCATCAAATCCATCTGTTTAGTTATTGCATCCATTTTTTTAGTCATTATATCCATCTTTTTGGTCATCATATCCGTGTCCGTCATTCCGGTCATATTCCCGGACATGTTCTCCATGCCCATCTTTCCGGTCATATTCCCAGTCATGTCACAAATCATGATTCCAGTTATGGCAACGTTATCCATATTTCCCATATTTCCGGTTATATTATACATATTTCCGGTCATATTCCCAGTTACATTTCCGGTTATAGTTCCAGTCATATTCTGCATATCGGTCATATTCTGCATTCCAGTCATGTTGCAGATTATGGTTCCTGTTATATCTCCGGTTATGTTATCCCCATTTTCGGTCATTCCGGTCATATTCCCAGTTATGTTTCCGGTTATGATTCCAGTCACGGGCATATTACTCGGTTTTCCAGTCATATTCTGCATGATCATTTTGTCCATGCCTTTCATTCCGGTTATATTATCAACACTCCCGGTTATGTTTCCAGTCATATTCCCGGTTATATTTCCGGTCATGTTCATATTCCCAGTCATATTACTCATTATGGTTCCAGTAATATTTTCGGTCACATTGCTCATATTTCCAGCCATGGTTCCTGCAGGCTCTGATGCTTGCGCGGCGCCAAGAGAAGTAGCTAAACATATCACTAGCAGAGAAACTATCAATCCAATTTTCATTCTTTACCCCCATATGCGAATTAGATGATTTTGATTTGCTGCACGAATTCAATTAAAAAATTTTATTTAATAAAGTGGTTTGAGAAAGGTACGGAAATCCCATGCACCCGGTACATAAGCAATCAATGTAATACTAAAAGGCTAAATAAAAAGGCTACTGCAAGTACCTATCAAATCAACATGTTCACCCCTTCCCTGGATCAAACCGATACATACAGAGACTTTTCGTTACTTTCTGGGTTTTTTATTGAGAGTAGCCAACTATCAGTGAATTAATTCTAAATTTGCGACCCAGAAAGTATTAAAAAAGCCTTGATTTTGAGTTGTATCATCAGTATATTAGTATTCAAACAATATTACATGAACAGAAATATGGTTAAGAAACCAGTATTAATTAAAGAGGGATGTTCTAAAATCTAGTTTACTATAAATCCCCCGAAAGTATTTATTTTGTGAAGAATATTATCATAAATAATAAAACATTTTGTAAAATTATATATCTTGTGTAAAAATCTACTTGAGAACATATTATCAATCAAATATAGATTTTTATATATTAAGTATCTAAAAAATGCCTTTTATATCACTATTTTTATTAATGTGTTCATATATACAGTGTAATGCCAATCATTTTCTCTAAGTTTGCAATATGAGCTCATAAGCTTTCGGTTATGTGAGAAAACATAATAAATTGCCCTATTTCACAATAGTTCTCCAAAATATTCGTTAATGTGAAGTTTGAAAAGGGCAGATTTGTCATCAATTGCGATTTTGATGCACAAGTTCGAATACTAAGGAACGGCAAATAAATAAATTCAAATATTATAATAATTTATATATAATATAAGTTAAAATTTATTTGCTAAATAACAAGGGAATTGAATAGTTGCTACGCATAAAATATCCAGAAGAAATAGAACAAAAAATGAGAGCATTTTTTGTTCTATTTCTTCTGGATATTTTATG
>MDTP02000182.1 GCA_001714685.2 Methanosarcina sp. Ant1
TATCTACCTGGAGCTCCAGCGACGAACAATCCTGTAGAAAGTTATTTTTCTAAAAGTCTAAAAACTGATAGCAAAAAACAGTTTAGAACGGATCTTGGAATTGAAAACCAGATTAAACTTGCTGAGATGAAAAGAGCTGGTAAGCTTATAAAACCAGATAAATCACTTTTGGAGTTATTCAGAATATTTACGCCATTTCGGGCATAGTGAACGGTTTTAAGGTGAGAATTTGCTGTCCAAATAGCGGAGCGTATAGAATTATTTCTATGGAAAAGTTAAAAGATCCCAAATATAGAAGTTATTCTATAGAAATTTTAAAACCTTTGGCACTTAAGGGGGAGCTGGAATATGAATTTAACATACTGGTGAAACTAATTTAATGAGAGTCATGATCAAGTGAAAAGAAAATAGTGAAATCACTGGATTATGGAATTGAGTCGCATAATAGAGAGCAGAATAAAAATTACTCAAACAAAAACTTATTAATGGTTAAGCCCGAATCAGGGTTTTATGTTTACGATAATCACAGGCGCGCAGTTCGGTGACGAGGGAAAAGGCAAGATAGTCGACCTTCTTGCGAAAGATTATGACATTGTTGCTCGTTTCCAGGGAGGGAACAACGCAGGCCATACGGTCAGGGTAGGGAACGAGGTCTATAAACTGCATCTGATCCCTTCAGGTATCCTTCTTGACGCAAGGGTTCTGATCGGGCCTGGGGTTGTCCTGGACCCTGAAGTTCTGGCTAAAGAAATTAAAATGATTGAGGGGCACGGCATAAAAGTAGATGCCAGCAAACTCGGCATAGATGCGAAAGCAAGTATAATCATGCCCTACCATATAGAAATGGATAAGCTAAGAGAAGAGTCCAGGGAAAAGAAAATAGGGACTACGAAAAGCGGAATCGGCTATGCATATATAGACAAAGTGGCAAGAGATGAGATCCGCATGGCTGAGCTTGTAGACAGTGAGCGTTTTTTAGCTAGACTTAAAGAACTTGCCCCCCAAAAAGAAAAAGAAATCGCAACAATGGGAGGAAATCCGAAGATAGTTAGAGACCCTGCCATCATAGAAAGATATCTTGAATTTGGCAGACAGTTTGCAACTTATGTCACTGATGTTTCCAGGGAAATTAACGAGGCTCTTGATGAAGGAAAACATGTCATGGCTGAAGCTGCTCAGGGCACTCATCTCGATGTCATACATGGAACCCAAAAATTCGTAACCTCTTCCTCTACAATTGCAGGCTCTGCCTGTGCCAATCTTGGCGTAGGCCCTACAAGAGTGGATAATGTGATAGCCATAGTGAAAGCTTATATCACAAGAGTGGGAGAAGGCCCGCTTCCTACAGAACTTACAGGGGAACTAGGAGAAAAGCTACAGAAAGCTGGGGGCGAATTCGGGACGACAACAGGCAGGAGCAGGAGATGCGGGTGGTTTGATCTACCACTCCTTAAAAAAGCAATTGCTCTTAATGGGTATACTGAAATTTCCCTGACCAAACTGGATGTGCTAACAGGCCTTGACCCGATTCGGATCTGCGTTTGCTACAATTACAAAGGAAAAAATGTTGATTACCCGCCGGAACTCACAGAAGACCTATGGGAATGTGCTCCGGTTTACGAAGACCTTCCTGGCTGGAAAAATGACCTGACTGAAGTAAGAGCCTTCGAGGAGCTTCCGGAAAATGCCAGAAACTATGTCAAAAGGTTAGAAAAACTGATGAGGGTGCCTATAAATTACATTTCAGTAGGTCCAGGCAGGGCACAAACCTTTAAAAAAGAATAATTCTATTTAGTAAGCTTGCCAGACTAGTTACCGAAAAGTGTATATATTAACTGATAAATGTATCAACCTCTTTCCAGTTTAAACTAAAATCATATTTACCGGCATTATCGGGTCTGAAGACCCAAATTCCAAGAGTCCATACAGTCCAGCGATAAAGATTAGCAAGGACATCTCGAAAGAGAAAGAGTTACCTCGTTTCGGGAAAAAGCACATTTCTGGCAAGTCAGAGGAAAAGAATCGGCTATCGCCCCTGACCTGCAAAAATAACGTGATTCGGAAAAGGAGGAGAATATGACAACAGTATTTGATGTCCCTGCAATGGAACTTATTGAAAAGGTTGCAGGCATTCTTAAGGAAAATGAAAAAGTTGTTCCCCCTGAGTGGGCAGAGAACGTGAAAACGGGAGTTCACAAGGAACTTCCCCCTAGCAATGATGATTGGTGGTATATCAGATGCGCTGCAATCCTGAGGAAAATCTATACTGATGGGCGACCCATAGGTATTGAAAGACTTCGTTCCGTATACGGCGGGAAGAAGGATAGGGGATCAAGGCCGGGCCATAAAGCAAAAGGCAGCGGTTCGATTGCCAGAAAGGCAGTACAGCAGCTTGAGGCTGCAGGTTACTTGCAAAAGGTAAAGGACGGAAGAACAATATCTGCAAAGGGACGTTCCATGCTTGACAATGCAGCCAATGAACTTAAGCATGAACTTATTGAGAAGATCCCGGGACTTGCAAAATATTGAAAAAAGTTCCTTCCGAAAGGAACCTGAGATGTTCAGGACTTCCTTTCAAATATATTACCAATCTTAATCCAGATTGCTCCGGAAAACCGGTTTTTTTGGGTGATTGCCATGTCTACGATGGATGACGAACTCGACGAAATCCGAAAGAGGCGGCTTGCAGAGATCCAGAGACAGCAGGCACAGCAACAGCCGCCTGACATGCAGGCAGCTTACCAGCAGGAACAGGCCAGAGCTGAAATGGAAGCTCAGAAGCAGACCATCCTGAGGCAAATCTTGACTCCTGAAGCCAGAGAACGCCTGACAACTCTGAAGATGTCAAGGCCGGCTCTTGGGGAGCAACTTGAATTGCAGCTGATTTCGCTTGCTCAGACTGGAAGGCTACCGTCTCAAATCGACGACGAACAGCTTAAAAAGCTCCTGATGCGGATGCAGCCAAAAAAGCGTAAGACGTCCATAACCCGGGTATAAGTACAATGAGAACCTCGGTCCTCTTTAGCGGAGGCAAGGACAGCGCACTTTCTGCCCTTTTGATGGAACCGTTTTTTGAGGTCGAACTCGTAACGTGCAGCTTCGGCTTGCTTCCTAATCAAGAGCTAGCAGCAAAAACTGCAAAGGAGTTGGGGTTTCCTCACAGGATTCTTTCTCTGAAATGGGAAATCCTTGAAAAGGCATATGAAAAAATAATGAACGACGGTTTCCCGAAATACGCTATCAATTATATCCATGAGAAAGCCATAGAAACTCTCGCTTCGGATCCTGATGTGAAATTCATTGCTGACGGAACCAGAAGGGATGACAGAGTTCCTGTGCTTTCAATTTCACAGGTTAGAAGTATTGAAGACAGACTGGGAATTCAGTATATCTGCCCGCTGAAAGGATATAACAGAAAGACCGTGAGCACTCTTGTTGAACGCTACCTGAGAATTGAAGAAGGGCCAAGCGAGAGTATTCCGAAAGCGGATTACGAAATCGAACTCAGAGAGTTAATCAGACAGAGGCACGGTGACGAAAAAATAAAAGAACTGTTTCCTGCCCATATCCAGTCCCATGTGCTTTCCAGAAAAGAACTGTCCTGAAGAAGGTATTTCGGAAATCAAGAAATTTAGAAGTCTTCAGGAAGAGGAAAAATTCTGGAATAAAGATTTATACGATAATCGAGTTATATTCAACCTTATACTGCTGCAGGTTAACTGAAACCGTTATAGAGTTTCCCGAATTTGGTTTTAAAAGCTGTCGGTTTAGTCCGGCGGGATAGAGCCGCAATTATGTAAGGGTTAAAATCACAATCAGCTATTATCGGATGTAACCAGCTATTATCGGATGTAACCAGCTATTATCGGATGTAACCAGAGATTAACAGAATTAAATTATTTACAAGTCAATAGGTGTGATTCATTTGAGTCATAATATGAAAGGACAGAAGAAGCGCCTGGCAAAGGCGCACAAACAGAACACACGCGTTCCAGTGTGGGTTATTGTGAAAACTAACAGGAAGGTAGTGAGCCATCCCAGGCGCAGGCACTGGAGAAGGAGAAGCCTGGACGTGAAATAAGCGAGGAAGGTGGGAAAAATGGCAGATGACATGGTAAAAGAACAGATATATACGATCCCTCTGAGAACGGCAAGAAAAGTACCTACATGGAAAAGAGCCAACAGGGCAGTTATTGAAGTAAGGGGTTTTCTCGTAAAGCACATGAAGGTCGAGTCCGTGAAAGTTAAGATAGACAGATCTATCAATGAAAGACTCTGGGAAAAAGGCTGTGAAAAGCCCCCTCTCTCCATCCGGGTCAGAGCTGTGAAATTCGCTGACGGCGAGGTACAGGCAGAACTCGCCCAGTAAAATATATCAGAAAATACTAAGCTTCAAAGAATATGATTCGAACAGTGGATATATACGATACCCCAATTATTGGGGTCTTTGCAACCTGCACGGAAGATATTGTTCTCGTTCCCCCTTTGACAAAGCCTGAGACCTGTGCTATACTTGAGGATTCACTGGATGTAAGGGTAGTTGAAACTCTTGTAAACGGAAGCGTTGTGATAGGAGCCCTTTCCAAAGGGAACTCAAATGGCTTTCTGTTTTCGCACGGAACAGACGCCAGGGAACTGCAAGAACTAACAGGAGTTCAAGTAGAAATTCTCCCCGATAAGTTGAATGCAGTAGGAAATATCGTGCTTGCAAACGATTCCGCAGCCCTTGTGCACCCAGAACTGTCAGACAGATCGATTGAGGCTATTGCCAGAACCCTTAAGGTCGAAGTATACAGGGGAACAATTGCCGGGATGAAAAATGTAGGGATGGCAGGAGTTGTCACCAACAAAGGGCTTTTGGTACACCCGAAAGTGACACCTTCGGAAAGAGAAATTCTGGAAAAGATCTTCGATCTTCCGGTGAATATAGGGACTACAAACTTTGGAACTCAGATGCTCGGCTCAGGCCTGCTTGCGAACTCAAAGAGCTATTTAGCAGGTTCAGAGACGACAGGGCCCGAACTTGGGAGAATAGAAGAAGCACTCGGATTCATAGAGTGAAAATCAATCATCCATCTGTTCCGGAATAAAGCTACAGCAGGAGTGGTGACCAAGATGAAGAATTTTGTTGTCAAAGGCAAATTTAAAGCAGGAAGTAACTGGGAAAATTTCACAAAGAAAGTAGAAAGTCAGAATGAAAAAAATGCAACAGATAAGGTATATTCTATCTTCGGAAGCAGGCATGGCATTAAAAGAAGCCAGATCCAGATAGAAAGCATTGCTGAGGAGTGAAGGATATGGCAGAAGTCAGTGAAGATTACAGGAATCTGGCAGCCAAGTATCAGGAGTTCCAGAGACAGGCTGAAGCCTTAAAGCAGGAGATGGACATGGTTCAGGCTTCCATTTCAAGCTGCGACCAGACGATCATAACCATCAACGAGTTGAAGACAGCCTCAGCAGAAGGCAAGACTGCCGAAGCAATGGTTCCTGTAGGTTTTGGCTCATTTGTTTATGCCGAAATGAAAAATGCAGACAGGATCATTGTGGACCTCGGAGCAGGCTTCAGTGCGGAAAAAACAGCCAATGAAGCCATTGAGACCTTGAACCGCCGCAAAGAGCAGCTTATGAAAATTCTCGAACAGATGAGCGCTTCACTGACTAGATTCATACAGGGTATGCAGGCCCTGGAAGCTGAGGCTGCAAAGATTCAGCAACCTGGCCAGGCCTGAGAAGACCTGGTTCAGGCAAAACCTGAATCCAAGAGTTCAATAACTTATTAAAGAATGAGAACTTTTACTTTAATTAATAATTACCTATTTTTTACTGAATTTCTCTGGGATGGATCCTGTGTTCAACAAATTTAAAGAGAAACTTGGGAGTTTTAAAAAGGCGCTCAGCAAAACAATTGACAGGAAAGCAGTAGCTATCGAGCCGGTAACTGAACCTGAACCTGAAGCCGAAGAAGACTTCGAAGAAGAATTTGAGCCCATTTTAGAAGAGACAGATTTTGAAACATCCCCGGAAGAGGAAAGTCCCAAAATCAAACATATAGAGTCTGTAACGACTGCGCCTATAAATGTCGAGACAGAAGACAAGAAAAAGGCAGAATACAGAAAAAAAGTTGAAGAGAGAAAGAGAGCAGCAGAGATCAAAGCTGAGAAAGAAAAAGTACCTGAAGAGAAAAAACCTGAAGAGAAAAAATCTTTTTTTAAAAAGGTCTCGAAGGTTGGGTTTGCACAGAAGGCAAAAGCTCTGGTCTTTAATAGGGAAGTCTATCTGGATAGCAAAGACCTTGAAGAGCCTCTTTGGGAACTTGAAATGGGCCTTCTTGAAAGTGACATCGCTCTCTCAGTTTCCGAGGCAATTGTGGAATCAGTGAAAAATCAGCTCACAGGTACCACAAAACGTATCGGCAGCAATACAGGAGAAATCGTAGAGGCAGCCTTGAAAAAAGCCATCCTGGATATTGTGTCTGCTAATACAATTGATTTTGACGATTACGTAGAGAACAAAGAAAAACCTGTCCATATCGTTTTTGTTGGAATTAACGGAACAGGAAAAACAACATCTATTGCAAAATTGACGCACAGGCTGCTCAAATCAGGCTACTCCGTAGTCCTGGCTGCAGGAGATACTTTTAGGGCAGGTGCCATTGACCAGCTTGGGATTCATGCAAGCAGGCTGGGAGTAAAAATGATCAAGCATCAGCCTGGAGCCGACCCCGCGGCAGTTATTTACGATGCCGTCAAGTATGCAAAAGCCCATAAAATCGATTTCTTGCTTTCAGATACTGCAGGCCGTATGCATACGAACCTGAACCTCATGGCACAAATGGAAAAGATCTGTAGGGTAAGCACTCCAGACCTCATAATTTTTGTAGATGAAGCGGTTGCAGGGAACGATGCAGTCGAAAGGGCTGCCCAGTTCAACGATGCTGTGCCAATCGATGGGTCCATCCTGACAAAAATCGATGCTGATGCCAAAGGAGGAGCGGCCATATCCATTGCCTATATAACAGGCAAGCCCATTCTTTTCTTCGGGGTAGGACAGGGCTACGAAGATTTGAAAAAGTTCGACTCCGAATGGTTCATAGATCAACTTTTCAACCAGGAAAAATAATCCAAGCTTTAAGCTATGAATAATAGAAAATTTCCCGAAATACCTCGGGAACTTTTTTTAATAATTCCATTACAAAGTTACTGAGGAAAACAAGAAAGGCTGATACTGCTTCAGATAAATATCAGGGCTCTTCAGGAATTATGACCCATGCAATGATGTAAGCAATTACTCCTGCTCCTCCGCTCAAAGCCAAGAGTAGCCATAGAAGCCTTACAATTGTAGGATCAATATTAAAATATTCAGCTATGCCGCTACATACCCCTGCAATAATCTTGTTATTTTTTGATCGGTACAGTCTTTTCATTTGACCACTCCTTTAATACTGTAGGGTGCTTTAGCTTGTCACCCCATAGTAGATTGGTTTCTACACCATTTATAAGTAACTCCCTTGATTGTGCATTATTGAAATTTCTTGTGTATTTACGGGTTACGAAATAACTTTTTCCTTCACATTTATCTTCTCATAAAAACACAGCAGGGATGGATTTTCGGATTTTAACCCACTTAATTTTATGTTTATAGACGACATGTTTCCCATATTTTTTTAAAAGAGTTCCAGAAAACTTCAGAATAAATCCTTCACCAAAAAAGTCTGAAAGCACTTTTTGAAAAATAGAGATCACATTACGTACTTCACAATGTCTTTTGTTTTTATTAATTTCTCAATGAAAAGGATCTTTAAGTTAGAATGTTCACTCACCATATGATCGAAAATAGAGTATATAGACATCGATTTTTCAAAAAGATTACTTATAAAATCTGTGAGATTGACTGTTTTAGAGATATGATGCGGATTTTAATGTTTGTCTTTTGATCGTCCAATTGTCGACCAAAAAGCTGTTCGTATTCTTTTCTGCCTTTAACACTCTTAAGACTTATAACAATGGTACGTGCAGACTCTAAAAAATCGTCTATTTGAGTCAATAAGTACTTATATCCTTTTGCAATAATCTTTATCATGGATTATAC
>MDTP02000183.1 GCA_001714685.2 Methanosarcina sp. Ant1
TTCAATAGCAAGTTACATTATTTACAGTTTTCCAATGAAAATGTCCGAATAATAATCTGAGATCTGCGGAAAGTCTGATAAATGTTATAAAAACGATGTTTTTTAATAAAAATTAATAATAAAAGCATTACTTTGGTATTTACTTTAAGATAATAGTTTATTCGAGTATCTGAGGCAACAAATTCACAACGGTTAAATAGAAGTTTTACTTTTAGATGAGAGCGTCGCAAAAGTCAAAGAAATTCTACAATTGGATAATCTGAACGTTGACTTTAAATATGGATATAAAATTTTTACATAAAATTCAGGCAATTGCTACCTTATTAAGGATAAATTTATCCTTTTTGTAGAATCAAATAGACTTTTACGACGCTCTCTTAGATATTAAGGAATGACAAAAATATAATTTCATGTATTTGGTTACCGATATTGTCTTTGATGATTATTTAGGGAAATGGAATTATAGAGCTATTCCCAAAGTGAAAACTCGAAGTTATTTTCTAGCTATTCCTAAAAAACTAGTTAATTAAGCGATATAAACACTTGAACATCTCTGATAAACGTATATTTGTTATTGGAAAAAGATGGAGGCGTACTATGAAATTGAAGAATACATTGTTTTTACTTTTAGTTATAGCTTTTGCAGTTGCTGTTGCAGGTTGTTCTTCCGATAATAACGGCAATGGAGTACAGCAGGTTAAAAACTCTGCGGAACCAGAAACATCTTCTCAAGCGCAAGCAACTCCAGCAGCGACGCCAGATGTAAAGGGCAGTCTTAAGAATCCGGCAGGAATTAATGAAGTTGTAACCTTAGAATCAACAGGAAGTACTTACGACTTTTCAGTAGTTAAAGTCATTAGAGGTACGCAAGCGGATAGCATTGTAAGAGGCGCTAATGAATTCAATGAAAAACCTGCTACAGGTTACGAATACCTTTTAGTAGACGTGAAAGTTGCTTATACCAAAGGTCAGAACGCAGCATATATGAGTAACTTGGATTTCAAAGCTTATTGTGATAATGTGGAGAGTAAGAGCAGTTTTGCTGTTTTGCCTAAAGACTACATAACGTATGACGGTGGTAATGTAATGCCAAGCGGCGTTAAAGAAGGATGGGTTTTATATACCGTACCTCAAGGCAAAGAGGTCATTATGGGATATCAACCGAATATGATTGAAGGAAACACAGCTTACATTACACTAGGAAGCAAATAATCATAGTATTAGAAGACGGAAGATGATACCCTTGTCTCTATGAGATTAAGGGTATCAGATACTAAATACTTGATACTTTTCTAAAGGAGAGCTTCTAATTTATTCTGTTTGCCATCTATTCTCTAACTTCTTTAGCTTTTAAGTGTTACTGGCTTTGTTTGTGAAGTTTAAAATAAAACGCAGTAATGCGGACATTTAAGATAAGAAAATGACATTTTTATAAAACAGCGAATTTTTGGACACAATGCCAAAATCTAGTGATGAACGTATAATTAAAAATCACTTGATATTGAAAATGGTCACAATCCTTTGAATTTTATCTGTCGATTGATGCCGAAAGATCTCGAATATTGAGTTTGATTGAAGCCTGAATTCTTCTTGAAAATTCAAGATTTCGATCAAAAAAATGCAAAAATCACTAGATTTTGGAACTGAGTCAATTTTTGTAACATTGCATTATAAAACAGTTGCTTATTTAATAAATTCTACTAACTACGCTGTCATAGTCTCATAAAGAATCTTGTTTTATGCCCTTCTCAAAGCCTGCGTGTTTATAGAATCACAGTACACTTCCTTTTATAAAATAGGTATATTCATTAAGTAGAACGAATTCTAATAAAATCATTTTATACGAACTATACATTGATAATTATTTAATCCAATGTATAGTGTAAAGATTGACGAAAAATAAGAAATTAATAAAAGGTTAGCTTTTAGCGTATCATTACCTTATTAATATGACCTCTCAAGTTAAATTACACTAACTTTCCGTAAGATTAATCAGACCTATAATTGGTCCTCAGATTACGATTGTCACTTCATAATTATCGTTAATTTGTAACTCTCTTTAATATTTGACTGCCATTTATTAAACCATTAATTTATGATTGCCATGACAAATGCACCAAGGCTTATCGCATGGGAACTGACTGCAGGCTGCAACCTGAATTGCGTACACTGCAGGGGATCTTCCACTTCCTCGGTTCCGGCAGGTGAGCTTACAACTGATGAGGCTAAACATTTCATTGACGAGGTTGCAGGACTTGGAAAGCCCATTCTCATCCTGAGCGGAGGCGAACCTCTCATCAGACCTGACGTTTTTGAAATCGCCCGCTATGGTACAGATGCCGGATTTCGCGTAGTGCTTGCAACAAACGGCACTCTTCTTACTCCTGAGCTTGTGGAGAAATTAAAAGAAGCTGGGGTTCAGCGGCTCAGTATCAGTATCGATGGAGCGACTGCAGATACCCATAACGAGTTTCGGGGCATGCCCGGAGCTTTTGAGAGGACGCTTGCAGGTATTGAAATTCTCAGGAAAGCAGATTTTCCTTTCCAGATCAACACAACGATTTCGAGGCGCAACCTTGAAGAAATCCCAAAGACCTTTGAGCTTGCAAAAGAGCTCGGAGCAGTTGCATATCATGTCTTTTTCCTTGTGCCTACAGGCAGAGGAGAAGAGTCCGATGAAGTCTCCCCCGCAGATTACGAACGCATTCTGCACTGGTTCTATGATATGCAGAAAGAATCTGAAATTCAGCTTAAAGCAACCTGCGCCCCCCATTATTTCAGGATTATGCGCCAGCGGGCAAAAAAAGAAGGTATCGAAATCTCTGTAAAAACCCATGGCTATGAGGCCATGACAAAAGGCTGCCTCGGAGGAACAGGCTTCTGTTTTGTCTCAAGCGTAGGCGAGGTCTACCCCTGCGGCTACCTCCCGGTACTTGCTGGCAATATCAGGGAGCAATCTTTCAGAGACATCTGGGAAAACTCTGAGGTCTTTGGAAAACTCAGGAACCCAGAAGAACTTAAGGGTAAATGCGGAATCTGCGAATATAAAAAGGTCTGCGCTGGCTGCAGGGCGAGAGCTTATGCTGCTACAGGCAACTATCTTGAAGAAGAGCCTTACTGCGTATACAGGCCTGAAAAAAAATGATAAGTGATCGGGATGGTTGAACTTGAAGATTGCAATAATCGGCTCCAGTACGAGAAGACCGATTTCACATCTAAGATGGAACCTTATGAAGGGGAAATTCCTGAATTTGAAATTGATGAGACCGACAAGAGAATTCTGAACCTTATCCAGCAGGAAGTTCCCTTAGAAGTCGAGCCGTTTGAAGGTTTAGGTAAAATACTCGGCCTTTCCGAAACCGAGGTTCTTGAAAGGCTGCGCGAACTCAACCGGAAAGGGGCAGTAAGGCGGATAGGACCTGTCCTCAGCACCAGAAATATGGGTGGAGTAGGTACTCTCGTGGCCCTGAAGGTTCCTGAGGCCCGGATTGATGAAGTTGCAAATTTCATTAATAAGTACCCTGAAGTTTCTCATAACTATCTCCGAAGTGCTGCAAAGTATAATCTATGGTTTACACTTTCTGCCCCGGATGAAGATAGGCTTGAGGAGATCATTTCCGAAATTCAGGAAAAAACAGGCTGTCCGCTATTAAACCTTCCTACAAAGCGTCTCTTTAAGATAAATGTAAAGTTCGATATCAGGTGAAAAAATGGATGAGACGGATGTAGAACTACTCAAGCTTGTGCAGGATGGGATTCCGCTAACCCACTCCCCTTTCAGGCGTCTCGCTGCCGAACTTGGGATAAGTGAGCAGGAAGTTGTTGATAGGCTTAAAAGCCTTCAGAAAGCCGGCAAAATTCGGCGTTTTGCAGCTTCAATAGGACATCGGGCTATAGGAATCACAGCCAATGCAATGTGTGTCTGGAATGTTCCCAATGAGCAGATAGAAAGAGTAGGGGCAATAATGGCAGAGTTTCCTGAAGTGACTCACTGCTATGAGCGCCCGCGCTATCCCGACTGGCCGTATAACCTGTTCACTATGGTTCATTCCTATACTTCTGAAGATTGTGAAAAGGTAGCTGTCAGGATTTCGGAAGCTACCGGAATTAAAGATTATACTCTCTTCTTCAGTGAACGGGAGTTCAAGAAAACAGGCGTCAGGCTGTAAGGTCTGGTTTTAAAACATTTAAGTATGAGGTTCCTGAAATTGGCTGAAAAAAACAATTTTCTTCCCCTTATTCTTGACCTTTCTGGCAGGAAAATCGTTATCTTTGGAGGAGGTTCTGTTGGGGAACGGAAGGCCGAACTTTTCTGTGACTGTGCAGATACCCTTGTTGTCAGCCTTGAATTTTCCCAGCGGCTGCAGGAACTTGAAGCTTCGGGACAAGTCCGGCTGGTTAAGCTTGACCTGCTTGCAGCTCCGGATTCCGAACTCATGGAAATTATTTTAGGGGCCTTTATTGTCATACCTGCAACCAGCAGTCTCGAACTTAACCGAAAAATCACTGTTATTGCGCAGGAAAGCGATATTTTGATTAATCAGGTAGATGCTTTAGGTAGTGTTGTAATCCCGTCAGTCATAAAAAGAGGAGATCTTGTGATCGGGATTTCCACCCTAGGGCACAGTCCTGCAGTCTCAAAATATACCCGCAGGCAGATAGAAGGCCTGATAACTCCTGCATATTCCGATATGATTCGGCTCCAGGATGAGCTCAGGAGCTATCTCAAACAGCATGTGGCTGAGCAAAGAAAAAGGAAAGAAATCCTCTGGAAAATACTGGAAAGCGAGACTATCTGGAACAGCTTTTCCGAGTCCTATGAGAAGGCAGCAGAAACGGCATACGCTATGATTTCGGATGACCTCGGAAAATCCAGCCAGTGAAGCCTGGCAGGAAATTTACAGGACTTTTCAAAGTAAAAAATACTCGAATTGAATAGAAAAACTCAGTTAAGTGCTCTAATAACTCGAATTGAATAGAAACATTCGGTTAAGTGCTCTAATATAATAGAAACATTCGGTTAAGTGCTCTAATATAATAGAAATATTCGGTTAAGTGCTCTAATAAATAGAAACATTCGGTTAAGCACTCTAATAAATAGAAACATTCAGTGAATAGATATGTTCTACAAGTGAAATTATTCCGTAAATCGAATTCCTTTGATGAAAAAAGGCTGAGGATTTCTGGAAAAAGTTTAATTTACCACTCCTTATATTAATATTATATTCATGTATTCATTCTATCCGGAGGCTCTCTGTGACAGAAATCTCAAGTATGGTTATATCCCATAAAAAAGCAAAAGTTGAGGAAATGGAGTCCGCGTGGCACGGAGATCTGGACGGTCTGCTCCATAGTCTGTATAAGCATGAGTTTGTTCACGAGTGCGTTGTCTTAAAAACCTGTAACCGTGTTGAAATCTACGTTGTTTCCCCCAAGAGCAACAGTGTACTTTTCTCTTTTGCAAAGGAAATGGGAGCTTCCACCCACATTGTCGAATTCTACGGGCATGACGAATCTCTGGAACACCTTCTCAGGCTAGCAGGAGGTCTTGAATCAATGATAGTTGGAGAAGACCAGATCCTTGGACAGATGAAAGACCTTTATGCCACTTCTAAAAAAGCGGGAACGACTGGGAAAGTCCTGGATACAGCCTTTGAAAAGGCTATTCAGGTTGGAAAGCGGATCCGGAATGAAACCAAAATCAACAAGGGTTCAGTATCCATAGGTTCAGCTGCTGTTGACCTGGCAGAGGATATTCTGGATGGGCTCACAGGAAAATCCGTGCTCGTGATAGGAGCAGGGGAAATAGGGGTTCTTGTCGCAAAGGCCCTGGCCGAAAAAGATATCGAGGCAATATACATTGCTAACCGCACCTTCAAGAAAGCTGAAGAAATTGCGTATGAACTCGGAGGGCATGCGGTCAGACTTGATGATGTACAAACCTATCTTGAAGGCGCTGATGTGGTAATCAGCGGTACGGGAGCTCCTCATTATATTCTTACCAGGGAAATGGTTGAGAAAGCTATAGAGAATAGAAACCGTAAACTCCTCCTTATCGATATAGCAAATCCCAGGGATATCGAGGAGTCTGTTGCTGAACTTGATATTGTCGAACTGTGCAATATCGACAATCTCAGGGTTATCAGCGAAAGGACTCTTAAAATGAGAAAAGAGGAAGCTAAAAAGGCCGAAGCTATAATTCAGGAAGAGATTAACCTTTTAAATCTCCAGTATAAGCGCCAGAGAGCCGACCGTCTTATTGCTGACCTTTATCGGCATGTGTACGATGTCAGGATAAGGGAAAGGCAAAAAGCAGTCAACAGGCTTTGCGCCTATCATACCATCGGGGAAATTGAAACCGAGGTTCTTGACGATCTGACTCATTCTATTGTTAACAAGATCCTGGCCGAGCCTACCAAAGTTCTCCGCCAGGCTGCAGAACTCGGAAACGAAGAGTTCCTTGATGTGGTTTCAAGGATCTTCTGCCTCGAAAGAGATAAGGTGAGAGTTGAAAAAATAAAACCCGGTTGCGTAGACGAATTAAATCGGGTATCGGAAAAAGGCAATTCATAAGATTAATTCGTAGTTATAGGTATCACATCGTAGTTACAGGAGTTATCACATGTTCCCAGATATCAGGTTGAGACGGTTGAGAAAAGGAAAGATCAGGAACCTTGTGCGTGAGACCACCTTATCCGTGGAAGACCTGGTTCAACCCATTTTTGTGGACGAGACTATTGACTCCCCGGTTGAATTCTCTTCTATGCCAGGCATATATAAGTTCCCTCTCTCAGACGTTGCAAAAGAAGCAAAAGAGATTGCAGAACTCGGGATACCTGCTGTCATCCTTTTTGGAGTTCCAGCTTTCAAGGACGCGGAGGGGAGTTCCTCCTGGGGGGAAAACGATGTCATTCAGGAGGCTACCCGGAGAATCAAGGCCGAGCTGGGAGATGAACTTGTGGTGATTACGGATATCTGTATGTGTGAATACACAAGTCATGGCCACTGTGGGATAGTTGATTTTGAAAGTCAGGAGGTCCTGAATGACCCTACTCTTGAGGTTCTCGGGAAGATCGCAGTCAGCCACGCAAGAGCAGGCGCTGATATGGTGGCCCCATCCGGAATGATGGACGGAATGATAGGAGCCATTAGGGCAGCGCTTGATTTCGATGGTTTTGAGAATATTCCGATCATGTCTTATGCCGCAAAATTCTACTCATCTTTCTACGGGCCTTTCAGGGAAGCAGCTGATTCCGGATGTTGTTTCGGAGACCGCTCCACATACCAGATGGATCCTGCAAACAGCAATGAGGCTCTCAGGGAAGTAACCCTCGATGTTGCCGAAGGGGCAGACATAGTGATGGTGAAGCCAGCCCTCAGTTACCTGGATATTGTCTACCGGGTCAAGACAGAATTCGGAATGCCAACAGCTGCATACAACGTGAGCGGCGAATATTCCATGATTAAAGCAGCCGCAGCTAACGGTTGGCTTGATGAAAAGAAAGCTATCTACGAGTCTCTCATCTCTATCAAAAGGGCAGGAGCAGACATTATCATTACCTACTTTGCAAAGGATGCCGCCCGCATGCTGAAGTAAGCACCTCTCGGAAGCTCCTACTTTTCAGGAAGCTTCTGTTCGTTTTTCTTTTTGCCGCCCCTGTTTTCATCTTTTAAATTTATTTCGTGTTTCGCTCATGTGCCCATCAATAACTGCTTAATAGGGGGAGGCTCTGTTATTAAGATTGAAATAGGAATACAGAAAAGAAGTAAAACTACCTTTACTTAAAAATTCGGTAAATCCAGATTTGAGTTCAATATATAATATGAGTAGAATAATTTCAGTAAAGTTCAGATTTCATTCCACTTTATTAATTCCAATGCTAAAATTTCCAGTCCAATCCGGTGAGATTCCCATGGTATCTGAGATAACACTTGATAAGTCCAGAGAAATGTATGAGAAAGCAAAGAACCTTATTCCGGGTGGGGTGAGCAGTCCTGTGCGTGCAATAAAGCCCTATCCTTTCTATACGGCGTCAGCTGACGGTT
>MDTP02000184.1 GCA_001714685.2 Methanosarcina sp. Ant1
CGGAATCAGAAACCACGGAATCAGAAATCACAAAACCAGAAATCACAAAACCAGAAATTACGCTGCCAGATTAAATCAAGAGACGAGGGAGTGATCGAATTGACAGGGACTAATGTTTCAGAATCTCAGACAAAAGATTTGTATTCGAATGAACTTGCAGGTTCGAAAACCGGCAAGATTGCTCAGGTAAAAGGAAAATATGGCAAATACGGGGGACAGTACGTACCTGAAGTCCTCATGCCGGCCTTAGAAGAACTGGAAAAGGGATACGAACGGTACAAAAACGACCCCGAATTCCTTGCAGAGCTTGACAATTACCTGCGGGATTTTGCAGGCAGGGAGACGCCCCTCTATTTTGCGCGGAACCTGAGCAAAAAGTACGGGTTAAAAATATACCTCAAACGGGAAGACCTCGTGCACGGAGGAGCCCACAAGTTAAACAATGCCATGGGGCAGGCACTGCTTGCAAAATACATGGGGAAGACCAGGCTGATTGCAGAAACCGGTGCAGGGCAGCACGGAACTGCAACTGCCATGGCAGGGGCAAATCTCGGATTTGAAACCATTGTGTACATGGGTGCCAAAGATGTCAAACGCCAGCAGATGAATGCATACCGGATGGAACTCATGGGCACTGAGGTAAAAGCCGTACACACAGGCTCAAAAACCCTCAAGGACGCAATCAATGAGGCCTTCAGGGATTGGGTCACGAATATAGGAAATACTCATTACCTGATAGGTTCGGTAGTGGGGCCTCATCCATACCCGGTAATAGTCAGGGATTTCCAGAGCGTTATCGGGCGCGAGGTGAAAGGGCAAATCCTTGAAAAAGAAGGACGTATGCCCGATTCAATTATTGCCTGCGCTGGCGGCGGGAGCAATGCAATGGGGATTTTTCATCCTTTTATCGAAGACAGAGAGGTCAAACTCATTGCCGTGGAAGCCGGGGGAAAAGCCCTGAAATGTACGGAAAAAGCAGCCCTTCATTCGGCCTGTCTTTGTGCAGGGGAAGAAGGAATCCTGCACGGAGCGCGGACAAAGGTTCTGCAGGATAAAAACGGACAGATCCTTGAATCAGAATCCGTTTCTGCAGGGCTTGACTACTCAGGAGTAGGGCCTGAATTGGCTTACCTGTCCGAATGCGGGAGAGTTACAGCCCGTTACGCTACTGATGATGAAGCTGTTGAGGCTTTTCACGAACTGAGCCGGCTTGAAGGAATCATTCCTGCTCTGGAATCTTCTCACGCCCTTGCCTATCTGAAAAAGGCTTCCGTAACAGGGGAACTGGGGGACATAGTGGTCATAAACCTCTCAGGAAGAGGGGACAAAGACCTGGAAACTGTTCTGAGCCTGAAGAGAGGGATCTGAGATGAGAAGGCAAAAAATCTCAGAAAAATTCGGCGAACTCAGGGGAAGGAAGGAAGGAGTCCTGATCTGCTACGTAATGGCAGGAGACCCCTCTGCAGAGGCAACAGGCCAGATTGTAAAAGCTCTGGCAAATGGAGGCGCTGATATCATCGAACTCGGTTTCCCGTTTTCAGACCCTGTAGCCGATGGCCCAACCATCCAGGTAGCAGGCCAGAGAGCACTTGCAGCCGGCATGGATATCCAGCGTTATTTTGAGCTTGTCAGAGGCCTTGATGTGCAGATTCCTCTTGTGTGCATGACCTATTACAACCCTGTATTCAAGTACGGCGTGGAAAAGTTTGTAGAAGGAGCTGCAGAGGTTGGAATTGGTGGACTTATCATACCCGATATCCCGGTCGAAGAAGCAGTTGACCTGAAAAGCAGCTGCGATCAATATGGAATTGATCTGATCTTCCTGGTTGCACCTACAACAACCGATGAAAGGATCCGGAAGATCCTGCAAAGAGGCTCAGGTTTCCTGTATCTTGTTTCAAGACTTGGGGTCACAGGAACCAGAGAAGATGTTTCGTCTTCTACTAAAGACCTGCTTTTCAGAGTGGAAACCAAACTTCCGAAGGCTGTGGGATTCGGGATATCCACAGGAAGGCAGGCTAAAGAAGTTATAACAGCCGGAGCAGACGCGGTAATTGTTGGCTCGGCTTTTGTCAGGATTATCGAAGAAGGAAAAGACGTAAACGAGAAGCTGGAAGCCCTTGCAAGAGAACTCAAATCCTGCATACTGAAAGCCAGTTAAAGGTAGAAAGACAGGATATTCAAAAACGCTAACATCAGCGAGAATTTTGAACCAAACAACAAAGGGTGAATAGGGAGTTTAAAAGGAGGCAGGGAAAATGCGGAAATATATTAAAAAGCTGGAAGAAGGCCGTGATTTAAGTTCCGAAGAAGCTGAAGCGGCAGTAGGAATAATTCTGAGTACTGCCGAAGATGACGAAATTGGGGCATTTCTGCTTGCTCTGAGGGCAAAAGGTGAAAGACCCGAAGAAATCGCAGGCTTTGTGAGGGGTATGAAGAAAGCCGCTAACACAATCAAGCCCAGAGTAGCTTTCAGGCTTGTGGATACTTGCGGGACAGGGGGAGATGGACTTAATACTATCAATGTTTCAACAGCATCAGCAATAGTGACTGCTGCAGCAGGCGTTCCCGTAGCCAAACACGGAAACAGGGCTGTAACCTCAATGTCAGGAAGTTCGGATGTGCTTGAAGCCTTGGGAATCAAAATTGACCTGGCCCCGGCACATGTCAAAAAGACAATAGAAGAGATTGGGATAGGATTCATGTTTGCTCCGGTCTTCCACCCGGCTATGAAGCGGGTCGCGGGAATCAGAAAAAAACTTGGGGTCCGCACGGTCTTCAATATCCTGGGCCCCCTGACCAATCCTGCAGGCGCTAAAGGGCAGGTAATAGGAGTTTTTGATAAAAAACTCTGCGAACCAATAGCCTGTGCTCTTGCGGAACTTGGAACCGAACAGGCCCTGGTAGTGCATGGAGACGGGATGGATGAGATCTCAAACACAGGTGAAACCTATGTTGCGGAATTAAAGAAAGGCAAGGTTTCAACCTATACTCTTACCCCTGAGTCCCTGGGAATGCTGAGAGCAAATCCCGAAGATATTGTCGGAGGCTCTCCCAAAGAAAACGCCAGAGACCTTCTGCGTATTTTTAAGGGCCAGAAAGGCCCAAAAAGGGATCTTATAGTCATGAATGCAGCTGCAGCTCTTTATGTGAGCGGGATAGTGGGTTCTATCAGGCAGGCAATTCCTATTGCCGAAGATGCTATTGACAGCGGAAAAGTTATGGTTAAATTCAACCAGTTCCGGACTTTTACGTCTGGATTTTACGGGCAGAATAATGAGGTTTCTCTTCCGGGAAAAAAGATTCTTGCACCTCGCAGGACTGGAACTCCCATATTAAGCCCGGCCTCCGGGGAAAGGGCATGAAAACGAAGTTAAAAACCAGAATAAAAATCTGCGGGATCCGCAGTCCTGAGGACATAGAACTCGCAGCCCTTTACGGAGCCGATGCAGTTGGCTTTATAACAGAAGTCCCTGTTGAAAGCCCGAGAAAGCTTGACTCAGCCACTGCTGCTTCTCTTGTCTCTGAAGTCCCGAGATGTCTGGATTCAGTACTTGTTATCATGCCGGAAAATTCTTCGAGGGCTCTTGAGCTTATTGAAAAAGTCAGACCCGATATTGTACAAATCCATTCCAAGCTGCCTTTTTCCGAACTCGAAATAATAAAGGAAAAAACGGATATTCCTATTATAATGACTCTTTCCATACCTGCACAGGATGAAGTTTCAGGAGAAAGTGCAGAAAATTCTATCCTTGTTTTTGATCTTCTAGAACGGGTAAGCATGCTGGAAGAAGCATCCGTTGTAGACTCTATCCTTCTCGATACAGGTAAAGCGGGAAAACCGGGGGGTACTGGCTGTGTGCACGATTGGACTCTGAGCAGACGAATTGCTCAGGAAACCAGGCTTCCTCTTATCCTTGCAGGCGGACTCAAGCCTGAAAATGTACAGGAATCAATCAGGGCTGTTTCCCCTTATGCTGTAGACACGGCTTCAGGGGTAGAGGCCTGCGGAAAAAAAGATGCTGTGAAAATCAAAAGCTTTATTGAAGAAGTGAGGTGTGCCAATGCTTTCCTTTGATCTTGGAAAAGAAGAATTCGAAGAGCTTGCGTCGGGAATAAAGCAGCCAGGCCTTATCCAGCTCCTTGCAAGAGTTGATACAGGCTCTCCTGCGTGTTCTCCTCTTGAGCTTTACCGCGCCCTGCGGGCCTCAGGGACTTCAGGATACTCTTACCTGCTGGAATCCGTGGAAAAACAGGCAAGTAAGGCAAGATACTCGTTTGTTGGAAACGACCCTGATGCAGTGCTCAAAATAAGTGACCGAAAAATTTCCCTTGAACTCTTGAACCCGAAAGCCTCCGCCCTTTTTGAGGTAATCCGGTCGAAAATCGAGGAGAGCTGCGGGTCTGAAATCGTGAAAACAGAGAATCCGGCGAGAGAAGATGCTGAATTGAGTAACCGACAGTTTACGGCTGCAATTCTTCAGGGAAAGGATTCATTCGATGCACTTCGCCTGGCCTTTCCTACTGCAAACGGAATGGAACTCCTGAATGCGAAACGTTTTGATAGGCAGACTTTCCTGGGTGGGGCTATCGGTTATACAGCTTATGATGCAATTTACGACAGCTGGCTTGGGGTTGAAAAGGGCTTTGAGTCTGAAATTCCTGAACTTCAGTATCTCTTAGTCTCAAAAACTTTTGTTTTCGATCATCTGACTGATGAGATCTACATAGCAGTGACTATCCAGATAAATCCGGGTTCAGATGCTGGAAATCTGTATGAAAAAGCCCTTCTGGAGGCAGAAAGACTTTGCTTCACACTCAAGGAGGCTGCCTTGTATGGGGATTCAATTGGAACAGTAGTTTCCTGCGCATCAACAGCTTCAGGCTCACCTGTTTCGGTCTGTGATACTGACAGGCAGAAGTTCGAGGCTTCTGTACTCCAGGCAAAAGAGCACATTTTTGCAGGGGATATCTTCCAGGCAGTTCTTTCCAGGAAATGCGAGTTCGGCCTTGAACAGTCCCCCTTTGAACTTTATATGCAGCTTCGGACAATCAATCCGAGCCCTTACATGTATCTATTCGAGTTTGGAGACCTGGCGATTGTCGGTGCAAGCCCTGAAACTTTGCTGACTGTACATAAAAGGACTGTAATCACAAACCCAATTGCAGGCACCTGTCCACGCGGAAAATCCGATGCAGAGGATGAAGCCCTAGCTTCTCATATGCTCAACGACGAAAAGGAAAGGGCTGAACATGTGATGCTTGTTGACCTGGGGAGAAATGATGTACGGATGGTTTCTGAAAGCGGCTCAGTAAAGGTTTCCGGATTCATGGAAGTCCTGAAGTATTCCCATGTCCAGCATATAGAAAGCACCGTTTCAGGAACTTTAAGACCTGAATGCGATCAGTTCGATGCTTTCAGGGCAGTATTTCCGGCAGGAACTCTCTCAGGAGCTCCGAAAATCCGTGCCATGGAGATTATTTCCGAACTTGAAACCTCGCCAAGGGGAATTTACGGCGGAGGAGTCGGATATTACAGTTGGAACGGAGATGCAGATTTTGCAATTGTGATCCGTACAGTGCTTGTAAAGGGCAAAAAAGCTTCAGTCCAGGCAGGGGCAGGAATTGTCGCTGATTCCGATCCAGGATACGAGTTTAGGGAAACTGAACGCAAGATGGCAGCAATGCTTGCGGCTATCGGCGGAGAACTTTGAGATTAGTATACGTAGTAAATCTGAGATGTGTAGTAAACCTGAGATGAGTAGTAAACCTGAGATGAGTAGTAAACCTGAGATGAGATATATGAAGAAAAATTTAGAGAGGGGCTTTTTAGAGGAGATAGATCCAGGAAACAGAATTCTCATAAAAGAAAAGACAGGAGAAAACAAAAAAGAAAAGTCAGGAGAAAAACCAGAAGGAACGATTCGGAAAGAAATAAGATTGGGAGGTGTTTTAAAGTGAAAGTGGTTTTCATAAATAACAAGGACTCCTTTGTATGGAATCTCGTAGACTACATTTCTTACTTTGAAAAAGATACTCTGGTCCTTCCTAATACGGTTTCCTTAGAAGAACTCAGAGCGATAAAACCTGATGCTCTGATTATTTCTCCAGGACCTGGAAGCCCTTCTGACCCCAAGGATATAGGCAATTGCCTTGAGATAATCAGGGAAATGGGCAGGGAAATTCCCCTTCTGGGAGTTTGCCTTGGACACCAGGCAATTAACGTGGCATTCGGTGGGCTGGTCAGGAGAAGCAAAGTAGGGCCAGTACATGGAAAAAGTTCGAAGATTATGCATACGGAATCGGAATTGTTTACAGCACTTAAAGATCAATTTGAGGCAGGAAGATATCATTCCCTTGAAATTGGCGAGCCTGCGCCTGGAATAAAGGTTACTGCGCGGGCAGAAGATGGGAGCATCATGGCAGTCGAGCATGTAAAGTACCCGATTTACGGTCTGCAGTTCCATCCCGAATCCGTACTTACGCCAGAGGGATTGAAAATAATTGAAAATTTCCTGGAGGTTTCCAGGAATTATAAAAGAAGACAAACTGCTGTTTAAGCAGTCATAATTTTAGACATTTATCGTTTTAATAGCCATGATTTTAACATTTATGGCTTATTTTTTATGGCTTATTTTTTCTTTTCAGACGCCTCAGACTCAGGTTTTCCTTCTTCAATTTCGCCCCCCTCTTCCTCAAAGAATTCTTCTTCTGTGAATTCCTCATTGGGCCTGCCCGCATAACCTGCAGGCTGGAGATTCTGAAGTTCTGCGAATTCGCCTACTGTCTGTGCAATGATTTGAGGGTATTTTTCGATCTGTTCCCTTGGAATGAAACCTGCTGCTTCGGAAGATTTTATGATTTTTTCCCTGGCATCTTTTGCTGCTTTGCTTAAGTCTTCAAGCTTTTGCTTGTCTGCGATATAGCTCATTTCTTCAAGTGCCAGAGTCGTCCAGAGGGTTACAACCTCCATCTTCTTTGTAACAGCACCTGACCCTATAATCTCAAGGGTATCTACAGCACTTTTTGCAGCTTCAAGCATCTGAAATTGTGCAGCTCCTTTTCCTATTTCCTGCACAGCTTTTGAAAAAGACCAGAGTGCATCTGAGAAATTTTTTTCTAGCGAAGGTTCTGCAAGAGTTTTAAGAACCTCTAAAGCCATGGAAGCAACATCCTCACTCCTTTTCTGGACAGCTTTGTTGCCTATATTCCGGAGTGAGATTACGACTCTCTTTAAGTCCTTCTCTAAATTTGCCTCGAGCAACTCTTCCCCGAATTCCTTGAGGTATTCAATATTTTGCAGCGCATCATAGTCGTTTTGTTCTCTTATTGCTTTCTCTCCAGCTTCTCCAAGTTCAATGGCTTTTTGTTCGTTCAGTGAGAACATAATAAAACCCCTTTTCAGTAGAATCCTGTAAAAAAATGCTTGATTTTTAAATTTAATTATTTATATAGGTTTACTATGATATTAGTCTTACTGTGTTTTGAAAATTTATTGGTAACTCCAGGACTGCTATTCTAAAAAAGTTTTTAGAATCTCGAATATTAAATAAAAAGCTCTTAAAAGGTACAATAGAATAGGATCACTAATTAAAAAAGGAAAAAATGAATCTAAAAGTTGGGAGGATATCTTAAATTTTTCATGTATTGTTTGCCTATACTTGTCTCAAAATTATAACAACGATTTTATATTATTAAGGGATATAAATAAGATAAATTAAGTAAATTTATATGGATAAAATTTAAGTAAGTTCGTTGGCTCTTATTATATAAATGTCTTCTCTTTTTAATTGGGTTATTTTTTGTGAATGCTGGCTTTTCGAAGACATGGTGGCACATGAAGGCTTTGCGCTCAGACAATTCCACCACATGGAGGCGATAAGCCACTTAATATTTTGAGTTCTCTTTAATTAGA
>MDTP02000185.1 GCA_001714685.2 Methanosarcina sp. Ant1
AGTATTAGTTATCGGGTTTTGATGCAAAAATTGTGGATTTTTTGGTGGAACATAAACGGCTGACGAAAATCGGTGTTAAATGAGTACTTGAATTTGTATATTGATAATGGAGATTACTTTGATAGGCTTTTCTTTCGAAAAGCTTTTCAATCATTTTTAAATTTTTGAACTTCCTGTTAGATTCTACTTTTAATTTATCGAATAACTGCAAGAGGCAAGATTATTTAAGGCTTAGTAATAATATCTCTTCAGGGGAACTGAAAAGGATAGGCGGCTAAACAGGGTCAATGACAACAGAAAAAAGAAATAGAAAAAAGTTGGCTAGGAGAATTTCTGTTTTGCTGTAATTATTTTAAAACTGCCTGCAAGCTAGAGTTTTTTATAGGCAAGCTGAACTTATACGGATTTAGAATTACAGGTAAAAGAATTACAGGCAAGAGAAAATAGGCAAATTAAGTATTTCTAAATAATTCTCCAAACTCAATATTTCTAACTCAACATTTCTATATCACTATTCGAAACCTGAATGTTTCAACAGCATATATACAAATTATGGCTCTTCGTCATTCTCTATGGATAAGATGATTTTCAATCAAGACCGCGTTGGTTTTTATGAGGATATCCACAAAAAAACGAAGAACCCAAATTATTTGTAAACACAAAAAGCTAGATTGACGAAAAGTGAAATTTTGGAAAGTAATTTTTAGGGGAAAATAGGAAAAGGAAAGAAAAATATTGGAGGTTAAGTTTCTGGACTATACACTTCGAGTAGGAGGAGAGGCCGGGCAGGGGTTGGCGACTGTAGGAGGAGCTCTTGCACAAGTCCTTTCCAAAATAGGATATCATGTATTTACGCACCAGGATTACATGTCAAGGGTACGCGGTGGGCACAATTTTTACCAGATTCGCTTTTCCGACCAGAAGATATCAGCCTCCAGAGAGATGGTCGATATTCTTTTAGCTCTTGACCTGAACACTATAGAAATTCACAAAAAAAGCGTGAGAAATGAAGGATTTATTCTCTATGACTCCGAAATTGCCAAAAAGAAATTTGAAGAACCTGAATTCATAGATATCCCTTTCAGAAAAATAGCCCTTGATGTCGGAAAGAATAGCGTCATGGCAAATACCGTAGCAACCGGAGCAGTACTTGGGCTGCTTGATCTGGGGCTTGAAGCCCTTAAGAATATTCTAAGACAAGCTTTCAAGAAAAAAGGGGAAGAAGTAATCCAGGAAAATATAGCCTGCGCAGAAGCAGGATATAATTATGCTCGTACAAACTGTCCCCGCTGCGAAGCTTTCGGAATTCGTGAACCTGAATACAGAAAGCTCATGCTTATTGACGGAGTTCATGCAATCGGGATGGGAGCCCTTATGTCAGGCTGTAAGTTTTATTCCGGTTACCCTATGACGCCTTCAACAGGAATTCTGGATTATATGGCTTCCAGAGCAGAGGAATATAACCTGGTTGTTGAGCAGGCTGAAGACGAGATTGCAGCCATTAATATGGCGATAGGAGCCTCTTTTGCAGGCGTTAGGGCAATGACCGGAAGTTCTGGTGGGGGATTTGCCCTGATGGTAGAAGGCCTTTCTCTGGCAGGAATGACAGAAACTCCTATCGTGATTGCAGAAATGCAGCGCCCTGGGCCTGCCACTGGTTTGCCTACACGCACAGAACAGGCGGACTTACTTTTCGTCCTTTATGCAGCACATGGAGAGTTTCCAAGAGTAATTTTCGAGCCCGGAACCCCAGAACAGGCTTTTTACCTCACTAACAGGGCTTTCGAGCTTGCGGAAAAGTACCAGATCCCTGTGTTCATCCAGTCAGACCAGTATCTCGTTGATACCGAATGGACTTTTGAAAACTTCGATCTCGAGCACCTAATTTACAATGATTACCGGATGAGGGAAAAGGACCTTGAAGGGTTGGAGGATTATAAACGTTACAAATACTCAGATACGGGAATCTCCCCTCTTGCGGTCCCCGGGGAAGCAGGAAAACACCTGGTAGTAGCTGATAGCGATGAGCATGACGAAGAAGGACATATTATCGAAGACGGCGAAACGCGTATCAAAATGGTTCAGAAAAGGTTGCTGAAGAAACTGCCTCTAATAAAAAAAGAAATAGAGGCTCCGCTTCTTTATGGCGACCCTTCTCCAAAAATAGTGCTTATAGGGCACGGATCTACCTATGGTGTGATAAAAGAGGTAGTTGATACTATTCCAAAGGATCAAAAGGTTGCGATGATGCATTTCAGCCAGATATACCCTCTTCCCGAGCGGGAAAGATTTGATTATATTGAGCTTCTTGAAAACGCTGACATTACCATCGGTATAGAAAACAGCGCCACCGGACAGTTTGCAAAATTAATGAGGTCAGAAACAGGTTTTAAATTTTCCCACCAGATTTCCAAATACGATGGGAGGCCATTTACCATCGAAAATCTCAAGGAGGAACTGCATGCCTACATCTGAAGATTACAAGGGCCAGGTTCCAGCCTGGTGTCCGGGATGCGGAAACTTCCAGATTCTTTCGGCCATCAAACAGGCGCTTGTCGAACTTGGCATTGAGCCGTGGGAAATGCTTGTGGTTTCGGGGATAGGACAGGCTGGAAAACTGCCCCACTATATTAAATGCCATACGTTTAATGGGCTCCATGGAAGAACCCTGCCTGTAGCTACGGCTGCAAAACTTGCCAACCACTCTTTGCACATAATTGCAGTTTCAGGAGATGGGGACTGTTACGGAGAGGGTGGAAACCATTTCCTTCATACAATTCGCAGGAACCCGAATATTTCCCTGTTCGTGCACGACAACCAGATTTACGGACTGACAAAAGGGCAGGCGTCTCCTACCACAGCCAAGGGAACCAAAACAAAAATCCAGCCTGACGGTGTCCTTTCAGAGCCAATGAACCCGCTTGCTATGGCAATTTCCCAGGATTGTAGTTTTGTAGCCAGGGGATTTGCAGGAGACCCGGAATACCTGAAAGAACTTATGAAGGCTGCCATAACACACAAAGGTTTTTCCCTTCTTGACATCTTTCAGCCCTGTGTGACCTTTAACAAGATAAATACTTTCAAGTGGTATCGGGACAGGGTCTACAAACTTGAAGAAGGATATGACCCTTATAACCGTGTAAAGGCGTTCGAAAGGTCTCTGGAGTGGGGAGATAAGATTCCTAACGGCATCTTTTATAAAAACGAGCGAGAGACTCTTGAGGAGGGAGTACCGGCAATTCAGGAAAAGACCCTTGTAAGGCAAAAGTTTTCTATTGAGGAAGTAAAGCACGAGATTGAAAAATTTTATTAAAATCTTACCCTCTCTATTTTTATTCAAAATCGATTTAGCACGAAAAATTGGAAACTGTCCCTCTTTCTTGAGAAAAACAGGGTTGCACAAAATACTTCTAAGAATCAAGCATATAAGAGCCCATTATAATTTTATCCGAAGTTTAAATGAGTTAAAGGAATTCCTGGCCGGAGCAGGATCCCGAAAGTATGATTGTATAAAAAAGAAAAAAACAAAAGACAGTGACGGGAAAATCCCGACACATTGTTATGAATGGTTAATTCCTGATAATTAGGTCTTATATATTTTAATGGATATGGAACAGTCCTTCTTTTGCCTTGTTAAGGTACTCGTTTGCTTCCTCAATTTTACTGACAGCTTCAAGGATGTCTTCAGAAGCTTCGAGAAAACCGTCTTTTTTAGCCTTCTGGGCCCATTCCTTAAAGGTCTCTACATGGCTTTCGTTATGTTCGATCCAGTGTTCAATCAAATGTGACAGATTATCATGACTAAGCTCTTCAGTCATAGTTATTCCCTCCTGTCCAGGTATATGCAATTCATGCTATAAATTCCCGCTGGATTTAAATTAAATTTTTACACCGTTAAATAAAATCCTGTCCCAACAGCTCCGATTAACTGCTTCGCTCCAAAATGCCTCTGATTTAAATTTTTCTTGGATCAGTAATTTCGCCTGTCAGTGCCGAGGCAGCTGCCGTCGCAGGGGATGCGAGATAAATAAAGCCATCTTTTCCCATTCTACCTTTGAAGTTCCTGTTTGCGGTTGAAACACAGACCTCCCCCTCCCCAAGTACTCCCTGATGAGCGCCAAGGCAGGGCCCACAGCCAGGGGTTGCAAGGGTTACGCCTGCTTTCAGCAGAGTTTCCATTGTCCCGTTTTCTATTGCTGCAAGGAGAGTCGTACGGGATGCAGGAATCACGATAGTCCTGACTGCAATATTCTTTCCTTTCAGGACAGCTGCTGCTATTTCAAGATCTTCAAGCCTCCCATTCGTGCATGTCCCGATAAAGACCTGATCGATATGGACGCCTTCGACTTCTCCCACAGGCTTTACATTGTCTACCTGATGTGGGCAGGCTATCTGAGGCTCGATATCATCAGCATGGTAGGTGAATTCTTCTAAGTAACCAGCATCCTTATCGGCATAGACCGGCTCATAAGAAGCAACTGCTCTGTTTTTCAAAAAATCGAAGGTTTTTTCGTCGGGGGGGACAATCCCGGACTTTGCCCCCATCTCGATTGCCATATTGCAGATTGTCATCCTTCCAGCAACCGAAAGTTCGCTAATTGCCTGCCCATAGAACTCGACAGCTTTATAGGTGGCACCGTCAATTCCGGTCTTCCCGATCAGGTAGAGAATAAGGTCTTTTGCATAAATCCTATCTCCAAGACTGCCTTCAACAATCATCCTAAAACTTTCCGGTACTTTGAACCAGAGCTTACCTGTAGCGAAAATCTCAGCCATATCAGTAGCTCCAACTCCTGTAGCAAACGCTCCAAAAGCTCCGTAAGTACAGGAATGCGAGTCAGCCCCTACAACCAATTTTCCAGGCAGGGCAAAGCCCTTTTCCGGAAGCACCTGATGGCAGATCCCTTCCCCCACTTCATAAAAATTTGGAATGCCCTGCTCCTTTATCCACTCCCTGATCTCCCTTTGAAGCGTAGCTGAAGTCTCATTGTTTGCAGGTGCGATATGATCAAAAGGAATTATGACCCTTGATGGGTCCCAGACTTTCTCCACTCCCATTTCCTTAAAAGCATTTACCGCAAGCACCGACGTGCCGTCATGCGCCATTGCATAGTCTACATCTGCAAGCACAAAATCATTTGCCTTTGCCTCTTTTCCCGATGCCCGGGTAAAGATTTTCTCGCTAATTGTTCCCAAAGGTAAGCCTCCTGTCCAATGATGAAATAATAACGAATGGAGTATGAAGAAGAAATTCAGATTCCTGAACTCACTATAAATGAAATATATATACTTGATGGATTTTGAGTTAAAGATCTCATTAAAAGGATGACTTTGAAAAATTAAAACTAAAATTATAGTGAACTCACGAATTAATTATACTTTTGAACACCATATCTTGCACATGACCAATTTATAAAGTGTTAATATTTCCTGTGCTTACTATAAATAAAATTAAAAACAAGCTTAAAGCTTCAAATTTCAGTATGCAGATATTTTTTTCATTTTTTTTTCCCTAAGTTTACCTCTTATTTTATTTCTTCTTTTGCTTCTTTCTCTGCCTTCTCCTTCTTGATTATCCCTTCAGCTGCCATAATTCCTGTAGCAGCCGCGTTAACTATATCCCTTGAAAGCCCTGCCCCATCTCCTGCTGCAAAAAGGTTTTTAATGCTGGTTTCCATCTGCCTGTCCACTTTCAGGTGCATTGCGTAGAACTTGACTTCAGGGGCGTACAGTAGAGTTGAGTCTGAATTAACGCCAGGGATGATCTCGTTTAAAGTCTCAAGGCCTTCAATAATGTCCATAACTATCCTGTGAGGCAAGGCCATTGATATGTCTCCGGGTGTGACATCTTTGAGCGTATTTACAACCAGATTTTTGGCAATACGTTCTTTTGTAGACCTGCGGCCGCGCCTGAGGTCTCCTATTCGCTGCAAAACCGGCTTTCCCCCTCCGATCGTGGTTGCAAGCTTTGCAATTGAAAAGGCATATTTTGTGGTGTTTTCCATTGGCTCGGTAAGTTCGATGCGCACAAGGAAAGCGAAATTGGTATTTTCTGATTCCACGTTTGTCAGGGAATGGCCATTAGTTGCGATAAAACCCTCGTATTCTTCTTTTACGACAAATCCGCGCCTATTTGTGCAGAAGGTCCTGACGAAATCGTCATAACGGCGGCTCTGGATATGGAACTTGGGGTCGCGGTTTATTTTCGTTACAGGGTCCATAATGATTGCAGGGACTTCCACTCTTACGCCTATATCAATTCCGCCGTATCGAGCCTCTATCCCGTTTTTCTCAATCACATCCGAGACCCAATTGCATCCCCTTCGCCCTGGAGCTAGGAGCACGTAGCGGGCACGGAGTATTCCCCCACTAGAGAGTATGACGCCTCTGCAGGTTCCTTCCTCGACCAGTAGATCTTTTACCTCGGTTTCAAGCAGGAAGTCCACACCTTTATTAACAAGGTCCTGTTTGAAGCGTCCTATTACTGCAGGAGCATTATCCGAACCTATATGCCGCTGTTTTATCTCGATAAAGCGCGCTCCTACGGATGCAGCTCTTCGCTTTAGCTCCTCAATTTCCGGACCTTCGGTCAGCAGGGCTCCCTGGGGAGCCCCGAATGCCAGAAAGATCTTATCCACTCGTTCTACAAGTTTCCAGGCTTCAGTCTGGTCGCCTGTCAGGGCTGCCAGGTCTCCTCCTATATCAGGCCGCAGGTTAAGGGTTCCGTCCGAAAAGGTCCCACAGCCTCCTACACCGCACATAATGTCGCAAGGAGTACAGTGCATGCAGTAAGTATTGGTTTTCATTGGGCACAGGCGTTTCTCTATATCCCTGCCCATATCCACAATGAGTATTTTAAGCGGCTGAACCGCAGAAAGTTCGTAGGCTGCAAACATCCCGGCAGGCCCTGCTCCTATAATTATAACATCATACTCCGACATTATCTCACTTTTCTCAGAAAACTGATCCTCATTATTCATGCGAAACCCCATACAATTCATTGAGAATTTGAACCAATCGGACTTTGGCAGTAAGAAAATAAGTTCCCTTTGTTTGTGTTATTCGGTCCAATGAATACAAATACAAAACAGAGAACATTTCTATAATTCCTAACAAGAATATATGTGTTCCTATCGGATCGATTCTTGCTGTTCAATCCTTTTATGAAAAACTTGATCTTTATGAGATTTTTAGCAAACATAAAAGCAAGGGTTTGGATCTCAAGAACTTATTGATAGGCTTGGTGAGCTGCTTGGTGAGCTATAAGATCACCGATTATTTTGGTATCAAGGAAGCTGGCAAAATGGTTAAATCAGGAAGAAATACTCAACATCTTAAATCTTAAAAGATTCCATGAAAGAGTCCTTTACAGAACTTTTTAAATTTTGGGCGTAACAAAGAGGAAATCCTCTCGGATATTCTGAGCAGTCTGTTTTCTGTATATGATTTTGAAGAAACAGATCTAAACTTAGACTGGACGAGTATATTCTTCACGGCACTAAGGAACTGCCACAAAATAGATTAGGCATGTTTTTCATAAAATTGCTTTTCAATTGATGGTTATGATCTTGAAAATCAAGGCACCCATTAGAAACCTGTGCATAGTTTGTTCTGTGACGACTCCTAAATCTAAACTTGGGAAGTATGGATATGGTAGGGATCATAGACCTGATAAGTTACCATTTGTCATCGGTTAACGAATTTTATGCACAACTTCGAATACCACGTATAGTGATTTTCCGACTTGAATGTTGAGATTTTAGCATAAAAAATAACACTTTCATGCATTTTATCTCTTAACCGAATACAAATGGAT
>MDTP02000186.1 GCA_001714685.2 Methanosarcina sp. Ant1
AAAAGAATAAGGCTTAATGATCCTATAGAAAGAAAAAAAGGTTCTTGAGAAATTAAACTGAATTATACGTTTAACTTCTCAGTTACCTGAAGAGAAATTTAAGTTGGAGATTAGATAATGAAAGATTGCAATACCTTTCTGTATAATCCAGTCTCCAGTAAAGAATATAAGGGTGTTTTCTATCATGCACAGATTCTGAACAAATTCTGCGGGAATCAGGCATGTACTCCTTTAGTCACTATATATGTGACCATATCGGGGTTCAGCTTGATTTCCCTGGAAACCTTCTCCCCAATAAGCTCTGTGGATTTACCTTCAATTTTCATTTTTCTTATTTTTTCAATCATTGAATACGGAATACTGTAATATTCGTCCATATCTTTCCTGTTGCCTCCTTCTATGAGCTGGATTCTCTGCATCTCAAGGAACATTTCAACGGACCTTGAGATCTTGCGCTTGTATGATTGAGGTAACTGAATTACCTCAATCTTCGGGCAGGTTTCAACCAATACAAAGATATCCTTGTTCGAAGGCCTGAAAGCCATGTGAATAACACGTTCATCAGGATTAAGTGTAGAGATTTCTTCTTTGGAACTAACTATTCTAATTCTCATGTTTTTCCCCCACTGTAAAGTTTTTTAGTTATACTCGCTATAAAATACTCTTTACTTATTATAAATATTTATCTAATAGAATTGTAATTTTTTATATAGTGTCCTAGTGCTTCTGTTTCTATGTGTCTCTGAAATTGATAGGATAAAGTCAAAAAAGGGATATGGCTCTTCGTCATTCTCTATGGATAAGATGATTTTCAATTCAAGAACGCGTTGGGTTTTATGATGATATCCACACAAAACAACGAAGAGCCAGGAATATTAATCATTTTTTCCAAATTTCTTTCTTGTTTTTGCTTCAAATATTACTGGTTTCATGCTACATTTTTTTTCTGAAACTAATTAAAATATTTTTGAACAAAACCGATGAAGCAGCTTATGAAAATGTTTAAGTAAAGTGTAAAAATGTGCTTAAGTTATTTCGCGGTGGGTACTAAGTGTTAATGTTGTATCTTTTTTATTCCACGCCTTTTTTTCAAAGAGTATGTACTGTTAGACAGAAGGATCAGGAAAAATGTTGGAAAAGATTCCTTCTTTCTTTGAGGAACTGTTTCCTTAGCAGAAGCCCTAAAAAAGTTTTAGCTGGAATCTTCTTTGTTTTCAAGGCATTTTAAGGCTTCAAGTTTTTTCTTTGCGTCTGCCATGTCAGGATAGAGGCGGAGGATCTCATCGAAAGTCCTTATTGCTTCTGCATACCTTTCCATTTTTCCGAGGATAACTCCTCTGTAATTCATGGACTGGACATCGCGCGGGTTTATCCTGAGCAGCCTGTCAAAGGCTTTCAAGGCTTCTTCATACTTGCCAAGTTTGGCAAGAGAGATGCCAAGATATCTCAGAGACTGCTCATGCCAGGGATTGATGGCAAGGGCTTCGTTGAAGGCCCTTGAAGCAGTCTCATAGAGTTTCTGTTTGAAACAGACCACTCCTACATTATATATCGCCTTGATATTTTCAGGGTCTTTTTCCAGCACCAGGTCAAAAGATTTCAAGGCTTCCCTATATAAATCGAGCATGCAGAAGGCAATTCCCCTGTAATTTAAAGCATCAAGATTCTCAGGAGAGATGTCAAAGATGCGGTCAAAATAGCCCAGAGACTCCTGCGCCCTGTCGAGCTTGATAAGAGTCGTAGCTGCATTGTACAGGGCTTCTTCATTCCCGGGATTGAAAAGTGCGGCTTTTTCAAAGGCTATAAGAGCTTCTTTGGGGTTATTAAGTTCGAGGAGACAGAGCCCAAGATAGTTCAGGCTTTCCGGGTCTTCGGGAGTTGCTTCCAGTAAGATCCCAAAGGTTTCGGCAGCATCTGCGTATTCTCCAAGGTTGAAAAGCACAAGAGCCCTATTATAGAGTGCATCCCTGTGGGTGGGGTCGCGTTCCAGAATCATATCAAAAGCTTGCAGGGCTTTTTCATAGTCCTGAAACTCTATTCTGGCAATTCCGAGCCTGTAGCAGGCTTCAAGATAGTCCGGAAAATCCGGAGCGAAAAGGAGCACTCTTTCCAGATCCCTTGCAGCTTCCTTGAAGCGCATGAGCTTGAAGTTAGCCACTGAGCGGCTATAAAGAGCATTTACGTTTTCAGGGTCCAGTATAAGGACCGAATTAAAGGCTTGACGGGCTTCTTCGTACCTGTTTATTCCGAGGAGGGCAAGCCCCTTCTGCTCCCAGGCGGCTTCCAGGGAAGAATCGAGTTCAAGTGCCCTTTCAAGAGCTCCTACTGCATTCTGATGCTGGCAAAGCCCTCTGAAGGCAAGCCCCTCCAAGTACCATATATCTGCAGCCTCCGGTTTCTTATCAAGAATCTTCGCAAAAATCTCAAGGGCTAAGTCATAGGATCCCATTTTTAGTTGCGAAATCCCCAATTTTGTCCAGGCATCCTCGATCTCGAAATCATTTAATCTAGAACCTTCTACATTATTGTCGAGGACAGCCTGCTCAAAGGCCTCAAGGGCTTCAGCATATTCTCCCAAAGAAAAGAGAGTGAGCCCGCTTCCATACCATGCTTTCTCAAAGTCAGGATAAAGTGAAATAAGTTCTGAAAATATCTCAAGAGCTTCTTCCAGTCTACCGAGTTCAAGAAGTACAACTCCTTTGCTATAAATAACCTCTTTTGAAGCTGATTCGCTTGCTGTAAGTTTTCCAAGTGGCAAAAGGGCTTCTTCGTACTTCCCAAGTTCTATCAGGGAGAATGCAAACTTTTCAAGTAGTTCTTCAGAAGCCTGAGAGTCTTCTTCTGCATTTTTCCCCCCAATTTCTTCTACATTCTCTCCATCATTTTCTCTGTCAAAATTCTCAACTGCAAATTCAAGAAGATAATTAACTGTAGAAACAACTTCTTCTGCCTTTCCTAGTTCAAAGAGGGCAAGGGCTCTTTTGTGCAGAATCTCGGAATCAGGTGCTGTGGTCTCAAGGACAATATCAAAGTTTTTCACCGCTTTTTCATATTCCTTAATTTCGAAGCAGGAAATTCCCGTATAATAGGGAAGATCTAGCTTCTGACAGCCCAGGTCAAAAGCCTTCTCAAAGGAATCCAGGGCCTCTTCAAAGTTACCCAGCTTGAAGAAAGCAATAGCTCTACAGTAATGTATATCTTCCTTCTTCGGGCAGTATTCCAGAGCCGCTTTAAACGCCTTAACTGCCTCCTCGTATTCATCGAGTTCAAAATGAGTGTATCCCTTCTGTTCAAGGGCGTAAGTACAATCAGGCTTCAGTTTAAGGACTGAATCAAAGATAGATGAAGCCTCCCTGGTATTTCCAAGGGCTTTTAACGCAAGCCCCTTTCTGAAAAGGACTGTTTTTCTCTCTGGAGTTTTTTCGAGAACCCTGTTAAATACCCCAATGGCCTCTTCGTAAATTCCCATTTTGAAGCAAGCTGTGCTCAGGTGTGCAAGGGCTTCAGAATTTGACGGATCTATTTCAAGAACGTCTTTGAAACCTGAAGCAGCCTCTTCGTATTTTCCTAACCGCAGTAGAGAGAGGCTCCTCATGTAAATGGCATCAAGCTTATCGGGGTTTGTTTCGAGTACTGCCTCAAAAGCTCTTAATGCACCCTCAAAGTTCCCCAATTCAAAGCAGGAAAGCCCAAGCTGGTAATAGGTATCCTGAAAGGTAGGATTAATATCCAGCACTTTATTGAAATCCTTGACTGCATCTTCGTGCTGCTTTAGCTTTGAATGGGATATGCCTCTCATGTACCAGGCTTCTGTAAACAGGGGATTCTGTTCGATAAGTTTAGAAAAAACCCCAAGCGCTTTTTCGTAAGCTTCAAGCCGGATAAGCACAAGCCCTTTCCAATAAAGTGCAGAAGAGTTTTTCCTGTCTTCTTCATTTATCTCTTCAAAAACGGAAAGAGCTTTATCATATTGTCCTGATTCGAAGCTGGCAATCCCAAGATTAAATTTTGCTTCTTCCCTCCTGCTAGGATCAAGTTCCAGCACCCTGGAAAAGATTTCAACTGCTTCTTCATATCTTTTTAACTGCATAAGGGAGAATGCGGTTTTGTGGAGGGCAGAAAGGTTCAAGGAGTCTCTTTCGAGCACGGCATCCAAAGCTTCCAGAGCAGCTCCATACTGTTCGGTTTCAAAGAGGCAGAGAGCCCTGTACTCAAGTGCCTCCTTCAGCTCGGGATTAAGTCGGAAAGCTGACTCAAAGGCAGGAGCTGCTTCTTCTTGCCTGTGCATTCTATACAGGCTGAGTCCTTTGTAGTACCAGAGAATATCCGAATCCGGTTTTTCCCCGATAACGCTCTCAAAGGTTTCAAGGGCAGTGGTATACTTTTCAAGCTGCATCTGCGCAAAACCTTTGTAAGTCAGGGCTTCTTCATAATTAGCATCTTTTATAATTACTTCATCAAAGGCTCTTATAGCATCCTCAAAACGTTCCAGTTTTATCAGGGAAAGCCCTTTTCCGTACCAGGCTTCTCCGGATTCCTGTTCTTGACAGAGTGCCTGCTCAAAAGCCTGCAGGGCAGTTTCATATTTCCCAAGTTCCATTGCAAGTTTTCCTTTTCTGCACTGGATTTCCGAATCATCGGGATTCTTTTCAGCAAGATTGTCAAAAGTTTCCAGAGCTTCTTCTTTCTTTCCAAGTTCCAACTGTGCAATCCCAATGCTGTATAAGAGATCGGGATAATCCGGATTGAGATAGATGACTTTTTTAAAGCATTCCAGAGCAGCTTCCTGTTTTCCTAATTTGAGCAGGGATATTCCTCTGTTATAAATGGAATCGAGATCTCCTGGATTTGCTTTAAGGACTTCGGCAAAGGCTTCCTCTGCTTTTTCGTATTCTTCCACGGCCAGTAAAATAAGCCCTCTGTTTCTCCAGGCGTCCTCAAAGTCGGGCCTGAGCTTTATAGCTTCATCAAAAGCTTCCAGGGCTTCCTCTGTCCGCCCAAGCTTTCCGAGCACTATCCCTTTTTTGTTCCAGCCTGTCTCTAGATAAGGATTCAACTTCATGCCCTCTTCAAAGGCTTTAAGAGCTTCTTCATAGCGTTCCATGGAATAGAGTGCGAAACCTTTATTCATCCAGCAGACTTCGTAATCGGGTTTAGTCTCCACAGCCTTCTCAAGAGCTTTTAGAGCATACTCAAATTTTCCACTTTCAAGGAAAATTTGCCCTTGTTGAAGCCAGAGATTATAGTTTTGGGGCTCTTTTTCAAGGCTCTTTCTCAGAGATTCAAGGGCTTCTTCAAAGCGGCCTAGCCCAATAAGCACCGTGCTCCTAAACTTCTGGGCTTCGGTAAAATCAGGATCGTATTCAAGCATTGAATCAAAGGCTTTTAGGGCCTCTAAGTATTTTCCTATTCTAAAAAGCAGTCTACCTTGCTGGAACCAGGCATCCCCATAGGCAGGGTCCAGTTCAGTAACCCTGGAAAAAGACTGGGCAGCTTCCTCAAAGCGCTGCAGTTTCAGAAGAGCAAGAGCCCTGTTGTACCAGATTTCCTTCATTTCAGGGTAAATTTCAAGCACTGAATCAAAGGCTTCAAGGGCTTCCTCATAGACCTCAAGTTTCATGAGAGCAAGGCATTTGTAGTTCCAGGCGTCGAAGTAAGCTGGATCCAGCCGGATGGCTTCTTCAAAAGCGCCAATAGCTTCATTAAACCTTAACAGCTTAATCAGAGCAAGACCTTTCCCGAGCCAGACTTCTTTATTCCTCGGATTTAATTTTAGCACTTTCAAAAAGGTTTTTTCGGCATCCCCATAGCGAGAGAGTTCGTTTAAAAGGATGCCCCTGTGGTAAAGGGCGGTCTCGCTGTCAGGAACTTTTCTTAAAAAGGTATCAATGCATTCCAGAGCTTCTTCGTTTTTCCCGAGCTTTGCCAGTGAAAGAGCTTTTTGCTCAAGGGCATCCGTATACTTCGAGTTTTCCTGAATTAAAGAATTAAAGCATTCAAGGGCTTTTTCGTGTTCACCGAGCTTTGCAAAAGCCAGCCCTTTTGCGTAGCGGGCTTCTGCATTTTTCGGGTTGCTCTCAAGTGCATGTCCGAAACTTTCCAGAGCTTCTGCACACCTGCCTGATTTTCCGGCAGTTATCCCGATTTCATACCAGGCGATTCCGCATCCGGGTTCAAGCTCAAGGACTTTCTCAAAGCAAAGAACAGAGGCTTCAGTCCTTCCCAGTTCGACAAAAATAAGCCCTTTTCTGTACCAGGTTTTTGGAGCATCTGGGTTTATTTTAAGCGCGTTGTCGTAGACTTCCAGCGCCTCTTCTAGCCTTCCGAGGGAATCCAGAGCAGTTCCTTTTTTATACAGGGCATCGGAATTTCCTGGCTCTAACTGCAGGACCTGATCAAAAGAGTTGAGGGCTTCTTTGGATTTTTTAATTTCCAGCAGAGCAAGGCCCTTATTAAAAAGGGCTCCTGTGTGCCTGGGGTTTTTTTCCAAAATTTTGTTGAAAACACTAATCGATTTTTCGTACCTTTTGCGCTTGATCAGGTCAAGGCCTCTTTGAAAGGCTTCATCGTAACTGATAAGTAATTCCTCCGATCCCTTTTTAAAAATGTTTCCTGAAGGCTCAGATATATCTGAGTACTTTTTAATATAGTCTTTTTTCTCCGGGTTTCTGCGGTTTCAGGGCTTTTGCGAGTATTCTGCCTATTCCCCTACTAAAAAATCCTTTGTATAAGTGAGAAAGTATAATTACGTTTATCGGTAGGCTTATTAACCTGCTTAAAATGTACAAATCTGAAACACACCGAATTATTTCTACATTTTGCCTGTTATGAGCGGTATAAAAGGAAACACCTTTTTTCTAAAAGCTTTTTCCGAGACAATCTTCCCTTATTAACTGCTAAAATTTAGTACTGAGTTTCCGGGCTAATCCATATCATTATTCGACTCTGTTCAGAATCTAATCTCCTTACATTATATATAAACAATCCTCCATAAATGAGAGTGGAAGGATACTTTCCGATTTAGTTTTTTAATATGCTTTTTGAAGGATATATAAAGTAAGTTTTGAAGGCAGCTTACATTGCAAAATAAACTACAAATATACACTTTATATATAAATTAAATTTCAAATATATCCTTCAAGGCTTTCCGAAGATTCCAATATGTCTCTTCATTGAAACAGACTAGAAAAATTGTCTCAGGCAATTCATTTTCCTGAAGAAACTGCTTTATCTCAGAGACTGCAATTCCTGCAGCCCTCTCTGAAGGAAAGCCATATGCACCTGTGCTTATGGCAGGAAAAGCAATATTTTTTATGGCGTAATCTCCGGCAAGTTTAAGACTTTTTCTATAACAGGAAGCAAGCAGGTGGTCCTCCCCATTCCCTCCTCCTTTCCATACAGGGCCGACAGTGTGTATTATCCATTTTGAATGCAAGTGGTATCCCTTTGTAATTTTTGCTTCCCCTGTGAGGCAGCCTTTCAGGGTCCTGCATTCTTCCAGTAGTCCGGGTCCTGCGGCTCTGTGAATAGCCCCATCAACCCCTCCGCCTCCGAGAAGAGTAGGATTTGCAGCGTTTACAATCGCATCTACTTCCAGTTTTACGATGTATTCCTGAACTACCTTTATTCTATCTGAAATGTGCATATCCGGCTCTCTCGATTTTCTTTCTTTATACCGTTTGTCCGATACTTTCCTGGAGTGTTATATTATTTAGGCTCTCTGCTGTTTCGTGTGGATATCATCACAAAAACCAATGCGGGTAAATTGAAAAAGCATCTTATCCATAAGGAATAGCGAA
>MDTP02000187.1 GCA_001714685.2 Methanosarcina sp. Ant1
ATATTTTTCGGGTTGACCTGGTCTTGGTCTATCTACCAACGCACTTTGCAGACCTTCTTCAAGATATCTTTTCCTTAACCTTAAAGCAGTACTCCTACCAACACCTAATGTTTTTGCAATCTCAGTGTCCCCTTTTCCCTGATTTGCTAGTAGTAGAATACGTGCTCTGGTAAGAGATCTTGCATTTTTCAGTCCTTTTTTTATAAAGTTTGTAAGGAATTTCACTTCATAATTTGTAAGATTAATATTTAACATGAGATATAAAAAGAACTCAAAGTATATAAATGACTCACAACTAAGTTGTCATGGTACTAGTGTCGAGTCAACAATAAAATGTCGTAAAAATTATATTATATAATACTCATAAGGAATCCTAGAGGATTACTTATGAATAGATACACTGTGACACTTACCGAAGATGAACGTGAAGCTCTTTGTGATCTTACCTCGAAGGGCAAACATCACTCCCAACAAATTCTCAATGCTCTGATCTTGCTTAATTGTGATAAAAGTGAATGGAATGTTAATCATTTAACCAATGAAGAAATCTCACGTATCTTGAATATTAGTATGAGAAAAATTGACCGTGTTAAGAGGTGATTTGTTGAAGAAGGTCTTGAAGTTGCCCTCAATGGGGAAAAAAGCGATCGCATTTATGCTAAAAAAGTTGATGGTGATGTTGAAGCCCATTTAGTCGCCCTTAGTTGCAGTGAACCCCCTGAAGGTTTTGCAAAATGGTCTTTGAGATTGTTAGCCGATAGGGCTGTAGAACTTGGCTATGTCGAGGATATTTCTCACGAAACAGTACGCCGTACTTTAAAAAAACGAAATCAAACCCTGGCAAAGGAAAGGATGGGCAATTCCCCCGGAACAAAACAGTAGCTTTGTTGCAAATAGGGAAATGGTTCTGGATGTTTACAAGCGTCCATTCGATCCACGAAATCCGGTTGTATGTATGGACGAATCCCCAAAACAACTGATTGCAGAAACCAGGATTCCTATCCCCTGCTCACCTGGGAAGCCAGCCAGGTACGACTATGAATACAAGCGTAATGGGATGTGCAATGTATTCCTTGCCTGCGAACCATTGACAGGAAAAAGAATGGTAAAAATTACTGAAAGAAAAACCAAGCGAGACTGGGCTTATTTTCTGGAGGAAATCGAAGTTCAACATGAAAATGCAGATAAAATTACTCTGGTAATAGACAATCTAAACACGCATATCCCCGGTTCTCTCTATGAAACATTTCCACCAGCGAAGGCGAAGGCACTGTGGGATAGGTTTGAGTTTGTGTACACACCAAAACATGGAATCTGGTTGAACATAGCAGAGATTGAATTGAATGTACTTACAGGTCAATGTTTAAAAAGGAGAATGGATAACATCGAGTTTGTTAAGAAAGAAGTATTGGCATGGCAAAATTTCAGAAACAACAAAAATTCAAAGGTTAATTGGCAATTCACAACAGACGATGCAAGAATAAAATTATCACGTCTTTATCCGACACTTGAAGATTGACTCGACACTAGTGTCAAGAAAATTTAGTTATGGAACATAATATTCGGATAGTTTCTCATCAGTATGTAGGAATTAGATAGCTCCTCATCGGCATATAGCGGTTCAGAGCTTATCGAGGCGATCCAAAATTAAATTTTCATGATACTAGTGCAACTTTGATTTTTCCCGTATTCTCTGGTAATAGCTTAATTCTTAACCTGTTATTTCCTGCATTAGCATTTGAATATGGACAGATTGCTAATGCATATTCTTTTTAGCTTTTCTATCTGTTCATCCTTTGTAGCTGGTCGTAAAGTGCCTAAGTTGAGTTTCAAGGTCTTACAGATTCCTGTACTACTGTTATTTGGAGAATTGATGTGAAATAAGGCAAGTTATTTTATGTCTCCTCACATAACCGAAAGCTGATGAGCTTATATTGCAAACTAAGCGAAATTAAGAAACGATTATATTGTTGATAATAAACTATTGTGAATAATATCACACTTGAGTAAATATATGGAAAAATTAACTTTGCAAGATCATTATTTTATAAAATAATCATTTCATAATAATATTTTTTCCACCCATATATAAAATTAAGTAAGAGATTCTATTGTTATGAAAAATGACTGTGAAAAATACCAATATTGAGGAAATTTCTGTAGAGTTGACTGCATAACATCTATCTTTATTAATATTGATTTCTTAATAATATTTCTTCATATGTTATATTATTTGAATAATAATATACTGGTGATATAGCTTGAAATCACTCTCGTTGGCATACAATATGGGGTAGAATTTACCAATAATAGATTCTTCAAAAAATGAACCTGGACGATTAATTGGTAAAATGATATTCACGCAATAAATCTGCCGAGGGGAAGTGTGCTGAAAAACTACCACATTTAAAATTGTATCAAATTGAACCCAAATTAAGAAATAAAGACAAAATAGGGAGTAAGGGCTATGGGAAAACAAATATTTGACAGAATCAAAAAAACACTGGTTATTTTGCTGATGGTCTGTTTCTTAGTGACAATGACAGCCGCAACAGTAAGTGCAGCAAAAATCACTGTATATGAGCATATTAACTTTGGGGGAGGACGTCTTGACACTAGTTCTAATCAACAATACGTTGGAGATCAATGGAACGACAAAATATCATCGATTAAGATCAATTCCGGTACATGGCGATTCTATGAACATGCAAATTATGGAGGTCGCTATTGGGATCTTGGACCAGGACAATATTCTTGGGTGGAAAACGCCGGCATACCCAACGATTTAATTTCGTCTTTTAAACAGATTAACCCAGCAAAAGTCATTGTATATGAGCATATTAACTTTAGGGGAGGACGTCTCTACGCTAGTTCTAATCAACAATACGTTGGAGATCAATGGAACGACAAAATATCATCAATTAAGATCAATTCCGGTACATGGCGATTCTATGAACATGCAAATTATGGAGGTCGCTATTGGGATCTTGGACCAGGACAATATTCTTGGGTGGAAAATGTTGGCATACCCAACGATTTAATTTCGTCTTTTAAACGGGTTTAAAAAACGCTTTCCAGTGAAGAGAGTACTCCATCGAGCATGACTGACCATCTTGTTCTTAATGGAGTATCTCTTCATATTCTACTCTTTTTTTAGTAATTTTAATATGTTTTGGTAGTCCATGTCGGATAAGTCAGGGAGATTGCTCTCCCCTTCTCTCCTAAGAACTGGACGTGACAGTTTCCCGTCATCCGGCTTAAGCATTCTATAACCCTTTCTGTATTGGGCAGCAGCTTCTTTTTTTAATTTAAGTGGCAAAGTCTTTTCTAAACCTTAATTTATTCTGAAGTTCATGGAAATAATCATTGTCAAGAAATTGATTCATTTGCAAGTTTAAAGAAACGTGTCTTTGGATTCTGGTACCGGATAGAAGCAGTAGTTCGTTATTCTCGGTTAGGAAAATCCAGCGTCAAGTATTGCTTTGCTTTCAATAATTTTTGGCAATCCATCTTTTGGGTTTGTGGTCGTCTTTTTGCCTATAATGTTTAAACCTGGAAAACCAGAACTCTAATTGAGCCTACTTCTTTTTTGAAGATAAGTAAAGCCATTGTATAGCCCGATCCTGACAACGCACATATATTTAGAAACCACGTACAATGGCCAGGGCTATCGCTAGGGATTAGGATAGGTATTTTGGACGCCAGGCGTGCAAAGTGAAAAAATATGAAACTGGTGCTGCGCCAGCCTTAAAGTCTTGTATAGTGGCTCTGATGCAGATAAGCTGAAATCTCCAGTGCCACCCCGAAGATTAAAGCCAAAGAGTGGGCGTTATTCACATCCTAGAAGATAAGCACACGCTCGTAACGGGCTTCAAAGCCAGATTCAGGATAAAATATATTGGCGTGTTTTTTTGGAATAGGCGCAAAGGTAAATTGAGTTTTCTGACTCAGGTTGATTAAGGAATTAAGGTTGCTGGCGCATCACAGATATCCTGTGAAGCTTTCTTGGATTAATAGAATAAGGAAGCTAATTTTACCAAATGTAGAGGCTCTATATGAGTTGTAGAGCTCTATGTAAGTTACGTGAGGTTATATCTAGATGAGTTTGATCCTTGTTTCAATCGAATACCCGTTGTTTGAAGTGAGATACATAATTCAGTTTTAGGGTAAAAAATAACAAAAAGAAAGCATTTAAGACCCTTAAATTGAAAAAAATGGATTCTTTTCTTACTGCAGGTAATTGTCGGACAGCCTGTGAAGGACGGGGTATTCACGACCCTACGCGCACCAGAAGTAATAAACAATAGCCGTTGGAGGGATTTGAAACCTCGACCTGCTGATTACGAATCAGCTGCTATACCTCTTGCAAAAAAAGCGATTAGCACCATTTTTCTCATATATCATTCCTCAAAACGATCCCGTCTTAACCTCGCCTGCACGCTCATAATTGGCGATAATGACTCCGCTTGTCAACACCTTACCATCGATTAACTTGAAAGCCGCCGGGATCGTGCCTTCGGCAAATAAGCGCTTTCCCGAGCCGAGTGTCACGGGAAATATTTTGAGCCATAATTCATCAACCAGATCGTGTTTCAAAAGCGTTTGGACGAGATTGCCACTGCCGTGAACCTGTAATTCAGGCCCATCCTGCGCCTTAAGTTTTCTTATTGCCTCAACCACATCACCTTGCAACAAAACCGATTTATCCCATGTAAATTGCACGGCCCCATGTGAAGCGACATATTTTGTTGCTTGATTAATCCCAGGACCCTCGTCTTTATGATGCGGCCAATAGGAAGCGAATAGCTCATATGTTTTTCTGCCAAGTAGCAAATCAAACGGCTTGTTCATCTGCTCGTCCATGACCTTACCTAAAAACTCATCAAAATAAGGAACGGTCCAGCCTCCATATCTGAAACCGCCCGAGGTATCTTCTGCGGGTCCGCCGGGAGCCTGCATAATACCATCGAGTGTTATGAAAGATAGAACAATGATTTTTCTCATATTCTTATTTCTCCCTGTGTCACTAAACGTGATTTATCCATATCATCTTTTTGATTTTGAACAACGCAGTATTTATAGTCACGCCTGTAATTGTTGCAATGAAAACCACTTTAAGTTCATCGAATAGTTGCATTATCTGGCCTCGTGACTATAGGTATTTAGTCAGGCGTGTTAAGTGAAAAAAATGTGAAACTGGTGCTGCGCCAGCCTTCATATCTCGTATGGCGGCTCTGATACAGATAAGCTAAAATCCCCAGGGGCCATCCATCTAAATTAAAGCAAAGAGTAGGCATTTTTCACATCCAAGATGATAAGCACACGCTCGTAGCGGGCTTCGAAGCTAGATTCAGGATAAATATTATTGGCGTGTTTTCTTTGGAATAGGCGCGAAGGTAGATTGAGTTTCCTTAGCTGCAGGTTGATTTGGGGAATCAAAGTTGCTGGAGCATACCATATATCCTGTGAAGCTTTCTTGGATAAATAGAATAAGGGAGCTGATTTTAATTAATTGTAGAGGCTCTGTGTGAGTTGTGGAAGACCCAGAGGGCTTTGCCCTTATTCAATCGAATACCCCGTTGCTTGTTACGGGGATAGAAATTGCCCTAAACGGTAGGAAAATTACGTGATATGCCGAGAAAACTGGTGCGAATATACCCCATTGCTTGCAGTGGGGTGCGCCATCGTAAGTTTGATTTAGAGATAGTTAATGATAAAGTGAAAATAAAAGTCGTGTGATTTTAGCGTTCCTCATCTATTAGAATCACAATATTCTCACGCCCATTCTTGAACTTCTTAATCCGTTTTCTCTTTTCCAAATCTGCAAGCATGAGGCAGACTTTTACTTCGGAATAATTTAACCAGCTACGCAGATCTTTTTGGGTAATCCGACCTTCATGGCTTCTAATTATTTCCAGGACTTCCTGGAGGTCTTTGGAGGGCAGGAGTTTCTTTTTGAGAGCAAGAGTTTCAATTTTGAAATTGTGTGCAGATTCTTCAAGGAAAGTCTTTTTGTTCTCTTCTTCTGAATCTAATTCCACAAGTTCTGTTTTCGGTGCCGGATATTCTCTTTAATTTCTGCTGGTTCTTTCCTTTCCAGACCAATGCTTTTATCCAGGACTTTTACCGAATCCTGGGAATATTTACGAACTCGAAAAAGTCTCTGATTATATGCCCAGTTTTATCTTCCTGGGGTGCATTTTTCTCTATCCGTTTGTGCTTTCTGAAAAGTCGATAGCCTCCTACGGGTAGGATAGAAAACGTAAGGGCTATTAGTAGGTAAATTAGTAGGTAATATACACCTGAAGAATAAAGTCCGCTTTGCTTAGTGAGTGGTGTCCGTAGTTCGGTTATATCTACGCCATTAAAATTATTTATTTTGTCTATGGCTGCTTCTTTTATCAGGTTTTTTGCACTTTGAGATGAGCTTTTTGTACTTTCGTTCAGGTTTTCGGAAAAGATGTTTACTTTGGAACCGTCCATGAGTCCTTCTGAATTAACGGGAGGGAGCAGGAGGTCAAGAACATAATATTCTCCATCTTCAATCTCAATAGTTTTTTCTATATAGTATGTGAGAACGCCTTTCTGAGAATACGTGGCCTTAATAGTATAGTTTCCGGGCACTAATTCAACGGAATACAGGCCGTTTTTTGCCACCATTTCTTGGGTGGGAATGGAATTTACTTCAATCACAGCATTATCCAGGGGTTCGAAGGTATTCCATTTATACACTGCTCCGTGGATTGTGGCGGTACTGCCTGCGACTGCAGGGCTCATTGAAGAGAGTATAGCAACAGTGCAAATAATGTATAGCCTCAGATTCATTTTTATCAGTAAATCCAGAAGTTGCAATTTAGACTTTGTTATTGAACTTATTTTATGAAAGGGAATTGAAATCCCTGAAGCAAAAACACATTAAAAAAGATTGGAGGAGAGCCCGGAAGAGTTACATTCCTTCTCCTGCAGCTACCGACACTGTCATTCCGAAGATATACCCCTCGCGTATATTTATTCGAAAGAGGACTAACACCTTCCAGGCAATTCTTTACTCATATGTCCTATCGGTTAGTACAATATGTGTATTAGTATTCAAAGAATATAACTTGTAGAGAAATATGATTAAGAAATCAATATTAATTAAAGGTTATTTTTATATAGTCGAGATATTGTAAATTTAATATATAACGATATTATTTTATAACCATCAACTATTAAAAATATACAATTTTAAGCAAAATTTATTTTATGTGTAAAGAATACAATAAATGAATAATGATTAACCGTGATTAGATTATATATTGTATTGGTCGCAATATAACACGAGATTAAATAAAAATTTAATAATCTTTTTCAAATAATGTAATTATTTATCTAATTTATTTAAGATTGTAATTAGAAATCATTTGTTTTCGATTAAGTTTGTCATGTGATGATTATCTCACTTACATCTTCTTCTTTTTTTCACTTGAAAAACAGGTTCAAACCCTAGTCAATCAGAAAGCAATTGAAGCGCCTAGAGGTAAACATCCATGGTGGTGTTTTTGGTAAATTGAGTTCTCCACATATTTGCTGATTGATTAATCTGATTAATAAATTCCCCATTCCTCTTTAGGCTTGACCGTTGTTCTTTTGGTATCAGTTAACTAATTTTATGCACAACTCCGAATACCACTATAGCGATTTTCCAACTGACCTTCCGCAGATGTCTGTTAAATTTGTCTATTTTCCTTATTAATATATAAATATTAAAAATACCGTATCTTGA
>MDTP02000188.1 GCA_001714685.2 Methanosarcina sp. Ant1
TTAACATATATAGAAAATATTGTGAACGTGCAGAAGAAATCATGAGAGATGCTGAGGAAGAAACACCTTTTGCAATAACAGCTATGAGAAGAGGACTGCCTATTCTAAATAGAAATCTAAAAGCGATAATTGAAGAAATTCAAGAAAAAGCGAAGATTGCTTGCAAGGAGGCAAAAGGTAAGCCTGCAGAATATGCCGCTTGTGCTGTCAATGATTTTGCTAAAAACTTGGTCATTGGGAGTCCAAAATATCTTATGAAACAAATTGAAAGTCTTGTTTTTTTGCTTAAATCATATGTTCCTAAAATTGAAGAGAATGGATCAATCCTTGATAGGATCAATCAGATTCTGCAAGAAGAAGATGTGGTTGATCAGTATATTCTACTCAATAACTTGATTCCACAAATAATAGATATAAGAGTAACCACTAAAACAGCCCCAATTTTAAATGAAATTAAATATTTACGGGATTCTGTTGATAGATTAACAGCGTCAATATATGAATTGCAAAACCCACAGGAGTATCTTGATACTATTCAAAGAAACCTTGAAGAAATTAAAGATGAGATTCCAGAGATGAAGAGGAAGATCGAAGAAGTTCTTTATGAATTGTATACTCCTTTAAGTACAACACAAAAACTGAAAGTTGCTATTCCACTAATTCCCTTACTCGCCTCTTATGAATTGGAAACTGATGTTCCAAAATTTGTAGCTGACAGGATTGATGAATTAAAGAATTTAATTTTGCGTTTTAAATAGCTGTGATCGCGCTAATTGTACTACAATAAAATTTTTAAGTAAACGACACCTTCAGTTAAAAATGCGTCCTGGAATGTATAACGGCTCAAAAAAGTATAAAAGGTTGAGCCCGAATGTGATATAGAGGCTTCAAGCCTGTGATTGTCCTGGCTCATCTCCAAATACAAACTCCCACGAACTTTGCTATGAAATACCTTACTTTCTCAACAGGACAATCACTTCAAACTCCTACTATTTTTACAATGATCTAGATCTTTCCTCTTCGAAATCAAGCCCGAAAACCGCTCAGCTACTCTCTGAGCCAAGCGTTGTACCGAGTCAGGAGCAATATGTCCACCCCTCGGATTGGACCAACGCACAGCGAGTAATGAATGGTTTCTTGCTTACCTTTTTTACTGGAGCTATCTTGGCACCACCATATCGAAGTAATGATAAAGTGTTTGGTTTAGGTACCTTCTATAATTTCGATCCAACCTACCTGGCTGTGCAATAATATATTCAAAAAACAGATCTTTGTATTTTCCATCTACTCTTATTACAATACACCGACACTTCACTTTCTCCTCTTCTTGTCGCTCTTTTATGAGGTCTTCATTAATATTATCCTGTGACCGTGGCAGTGGGAAGTAACCAAACCTTGCATACAAAATATCCCTGATCACATCTGACCTTGTTTTACCTTGTTCTTCTGCGAGTGCATCGATCTTCGGTAATATCTTTTGTTAAAGTCCCTATATCGCTTGATTTCTAAAAACGGAATCATACAATTTTATACTTTCCCGCAGGATGAACACTGAAATTATTATGTAGCCAGAAAGAATCCGGAGCAACGGAAATGAAAAGCCTTGGTGGCGTTTCTGGTATCGATAAAAAACTCTACATCAATCTAACTATAAATATATTATTTATATGAATGATTAAATAAAAAACTATTTATGTTTTTGAGTGTATTATGTTTGTAGTGGTAAATAGAGTTTAAAAAAGTATTTTACTGCAATCACCAATACAATTACCCCCAAAATATACTCCCCCGAGCATACATCCATCATACTCCCCCGAATATGATTTCATGAAGGTAACATTTTGAAGTATTTCGTGGTGAATTGCCTCTATTTACCTCTCTTTTCTAGATTTTAATAAGAATCGAATCTATATTAAATGATTTATTCCAAAAATTGTATAGTATTAAAAATTATGTTTCGGTTTTAAATTTTAATATGATTAAAAAAGTAGTAAACTATTGAAGAGCCGGGAGCAAAAAAGCCCTGGTGGAAATTTTGAGGGTAGCACTCAGGACAGCAATAAAACCCGTTTTTCGGGTAACAGATGTCAAGGTTCCAGCAAAAGAACAGCATATTTAAGTCTCCAGATTTTATTTATTATGGGATTCCAAGAATTACAGGCTCTGCAGGCCAAAAAAGAATCCCTAAAGATTATTTTTCCGAAAATCCTTTTCTTCTACCACCTACCGCCGAACAATAACGCATCGTTGAAAAAATCGAGCAGCTAATGGGTTTGTGTGATGAACTCGAAGCAAAACTTAGAAAGGCGCGGGAAGATGGCGAGAAACTTCTGGAAATGGTTGTTAGGATTTGTTAACAGAAGCAGCCAGCTAAAAATAGAAATGAAGTTTTGAAAATCTTACCTAAAATAGTCCTCTTGAGCGCAGCGAAAAGGACTTCGTGCTCCCGAAGCGAAATTCGGGAAGTTGAACAGCTAATGGGTTTGTGTGATGAACTCGAAGCAAAACTTAGAAAGGCGCGGGAAGATGGCGAGAAACTTATTGAAATGGTTGTAAGGGGTTTGTTAGAGGGGGTTATTATATAAAAATAAAGTGATGGATCTTGCCCAAAAAACCGTACTCGGTATCTATAACCTGTCTTTCTACCGAGCAGAAGCTCGGGCCTTTCCGAAAAAACGCAAAAAACAAAATAAAAGGCTTTTTACAGACAGAATTCAGTGAATTTTTCATTTTTTGATAATAGAACACTAAAAATACTTTTTTAATTTATTCATTATGGTAAAGCCTCACTGCGTTCGGGACAGGCTCCGTTAAATATGCTAATAATGTTGCTCCGACTCAGATCACAACCAAAAAAATTACTGTACATAAATTAAATTCTTTAAAAACGAAAAAAAGACGACAAACTCCGCAAAATGAAACAAGTAATTAGTGACCCAAGTGATCTAAACGTATAATGAATAAATAGTTTACGAAAATTATTAGAAGTGAATAGCTTTTGAATAGCTTTTGAATAGCTTTTGAATAGCTTTTGAATAGCTTTTGAATAGCTTTTGAATAGCTTTTGAATAGATTTTGAATAGCTCTTGAATCACTTTTGAATAACTCTTGAATAGCTTTTGAATAGCTCAAGGATTAGAAATTAAGCACGTAAACGATTTGCTGGCTTTTTTTGCCTTTTTGCTTAAGAACACTCTTATCCATCATATCCTGAAGGTCCCGATTTGCTGTTGGCTGGCTAACATTACAAAGTTCCTGGTACTCTTTGTTTGTAATTTGACCCTTCTCTTTGAGATATCCGACAGCTTTTATCTGACGACTGCTCAATCCTATTTGCCCATATTTTTCCTTCATTGAACGGTCACTGCTTAGTTTCATGACCGTATTTTCTACTCTTGAGATTTCAACAGCGATACCGAAGAGGAAATATTCCAGCCATTCGGTAAGGTCTCCTCCTTTTGCGTCGGCATTGGCAAGGGCTGAATAGTAAGCTGGGCGGTCTTCATTATAGTATTCCTCAAGGGCGAAGAATTTCTTTGTATCAAAACCTCTTTTTGTCAAAATAAGTGTGGCAAGAGCTCTAGCAGTTCTCCCATTGCCGTCAAGGAAAGGATGGATTCGGGCAAGTTCGTAGTGTGCTATTCCAGCCTGTAAAGCAGGCATAAGGTCCAGGGCTTCTTCGCTGTTCAACCATTCAAGAAGGGATCTTGTGAGTAAAGGAACTTCTCCATATCCCGGTGGGACGTAAGTGATCTCGCCTGTCTTTGGGTTTCCGATAACTACCTTAGCTTTCCGGTAATTTCCGGCAGAAGCGTCTGACAGGATATCCTTTACCGTGAGCCTGTGTATTTCGAGGAGAATCTCCTCGACAATTTCAACGCTTTCTTCCAGGCTGTCTATATATCCAAGCACATCAATATAGTTTTGAACTTCCTTTTTGTCCTTCTCACCAGCAAGAATGTCTTTTCCCTCAACAAGCAGGCTGACTTCTTCAAGAGTAAGCTGGTTTCCCTCTATACTTGTTGTGTGATGAGTCTGTTTTATCAGAGCTTCCCGCTGGAGCTGCTTCTCCCAGGCCGGGATAAGAGGGCTGTTTATTATGAGTTCTCGGGCGGCCTGAATTCTTGCAAGCAAACGCACGATTTTATTTGTATATCTAAAATTAGGCTGAAACATGACCAATTTTCCGATTTTTTGTCCCAAATACAAGATTTATTTCTTTCATTATTAACTTAATGACGCTTAATTTAGAAATCCAAGATGACTGAAGTTTTTTAGATGGTTGCCGCCTAAAAAGAAAAATGGAGTTGTAAAACTCCCCCGAAAATAAGTCCTCTTGAGCGAAGCAAAGCGAAGCGAATCAGAACAGAGTGCTCATTAATGAACTTCGGTTCAAAAAGTATCAAATTTCATCCAGGCTTACAAATTTCTCTTTTTCTTCAAGTTTTTTGTACTGGCGCTCCATGAATGACTTATAATCAACTTTATCCATCAGGCGCTTGAGAATATCGTAGTAGGTTTCCCCTTTCATACCATACTGTTTTAATCTGTCTCTTACGTCTTTTGTTACTGGAATTGTGGTAGCTTCACTCATAATACTCTTTTAAACTATTAGAGTTATAAGAACTTATGAGGTACTATTAATTACTGATAATCAAGAAATCTCGAAAACTCTAATCAAAGAAAATCAGAAAGGCGAGGGAAGATAGTGAGAAACTGATGGAAAGGGTTGTTAAGGGTTTGTTAGAAGGGGTTGCTGCTTAAAAATAGAAATCAAGTGATTGATCTTGCCCGAAAAACCGTATTCGGTGTCTATAACCTGCTTTTCCACCGAGCGAAAGCTCGGACCTTTCCGAAAAAACGCAAAAAACAAAATAAAAGGCTTCTTACAGACAGAATTCAGTGAATTTTTCATTTTTTGATAATAGAAAACTAAAACTACTTTTTTAATTTATTCATTATGGAAAAGCCTCACTGCGTTCGGGACAGGCTCCGTTAAATATGCTAATAAGGTTGCTTCGGTTTAATTAATTTCACTTCTTTAAAGGAGACTGCTGCCCAAAAATAAAAATAAAGTATCCCACTCAAACTCAAGCAGGATTGTCTTTGGTCATAATATAAGCAACCATTTCAGGATTAAGCTTGCTTTCCCTTGAAATCTTTGCTTCAATAGTCTCATTGGATTTTCCTTCAGTTTTCAGTTCTTTAATCTCTTCAATGATTGACGAAGGAATGCTGTAATATTCATTAATGTCCTTCCTGTGGCCCCAGACGTCTCCTTCGATAAGCTGGATTCTCTGCATATCGAGGAACATTTTAATTGATTTTGAGACAGTGGCCATGTAAGATTTTGGAAGCTGTACAACCTCAGTCTTCGGACAGTTCTCAACCAATGAAAAAATATCCTTGTTTGAAGGCCTGAAGGCTAAGTGAACTAATCTTTCGTTCGGATTCAATGTAAAGATTTCTTCTCTAGAACTAACGACCCTTATTTTCATCTTTTTCCCCTCTAAAGTTTGTATTTTTGAAGGACTTACGCAGTAAGGATAAAAACACATTAGATATTGTGGTTTAAATTTGTACTCTTCCCAAATCTGGTTCAATTTGATACGATTTTAAGAAGTTTGTTTTTCGATACACTTCCTCTCAGCAGATTTACTGCGTGAATATTGCATTCCAATTAATCGTCCCGGTTCATTTCTGGAAGAGTAGTTTATTGGTAAGTTTTACTATCAAATGATCTGCCTATAAGAGTGATTTTAAGTTGTATCACCATTACATTAACATTCAAACAATAAAACATTTAAAGAATCATGGTTAAGAAACCAGTATTAGTTAAAGACGGGCGCTATAAATTCTAATTTCACACAAAATAAATCTAATTTTAGTATTTTTCTCAATAATTTTCTAGCAATTATATAATCATTCACCTAATAGATATTGCGTACAAAAAATACAAGTTAATAACGATTATAACTCATAAATAAATTTTATTTAGGCAAGTATTCAGTAAATATCTTAGTAGCTGGTATGCTACAGAATCTTCCTCTTCTACAATGTAATCTTTTCCTTATATTCGGCACTTTTGCAATATGAGCTTATTCTTTTTCGGGTCGTGTCCGTGAGTTGTTGATCAATTCTGAAAAAACGATTACTACCCATGCATGTGAGGGAAATGCAGAGAGATTCTCGTGCTCATTGTTTTCAGTAACGCTCCCGCCTAAAAATGAAAAGAGAGTTTTGAAATTCTTCCAAAAAATAAGTCCTCTTGAGCGAAGCGAAAAGGATCTCGTGCTGTTGTACTTGCAGTGCAACTAAAAGAAAAATCATAGATTTTTCTGGTCCCGAAGCGAAACTCGGGGAAATCAACAAGAACCTGCTTCCATTTCATCAAGAATTTTCGCGATTAAAAGCTTCAAAAGAGGAGCATCTTCTACTGCTGTGTCCCAGACAACTTCAAGATCAACACCAAAATAGCCATGTACTACTTTGTCTCGGAATCCAGCTATATCTCTCCAGGGAACCTCAGGGTGCTTCACTTTCAGGGAATCTGGCAAATTTTTTGTTGCTTCCCCGATGATCTCAAGAGCACGTACCACTGCGTATATTGTTTTTGTATCCTTGGAAAACTCTTCAAAATCAAATCCTTCAATAAACTCTTTTATTTTTTCTACTGAGTCGAGTATGTCCATTAAATAATCTACGGGATCTCTTTACTCTACTTTAATAGAGCCTTTACCTCATTGAGAATTCGCTTTCCGATATTGGGTTTAAGCGCACTTTTCATCACCAGGTCAACCTTTACTTCCAAAAGGTCACTTAAATAGTTTTCTAGTTCAATGTATTTCAAAAGCCCTGGTTTCTTATCGAATTGAACCAGAACGTCAAGGTCACTATCTTTTGTCTGCTCCCCACGAATATAAGACCCAAAAATCCCAAGATAGTTGACACTATATTTTTCTCTTAATTCGGGTAAGTGTTGCCTCAATATTTTGATAAAATAATCTGCATCTTTTAGCTCTTGAACAGGCATTGTTTATGGAATCCTCCGCGCATCTCCACATAAATGTGGTTTAAAAAGTAAATTTATCGCTAACGAGAATACGCATAATATCTATTTGTCATTTTCTCCAACTTTACTCTTTAACAAGGCCGTCATAGAAAGGAATCATTGAAAAGTCGAGCAATTAATCAAAGTTGCGCTGGCGCACCCCGCTGCAAGCAACGGGGCATGTTCGCGCCACCGCCCCAAATTCCGTAAAAGGAAACAATAATCCTAATACGATTTAATTCGAGCAAAAGTTAACAAACAGAAAACGGAATTGGTAAATCGTATTATTAACGGTTCTCGGGGAAGTTTCCATCCCCGCAGCAAGCTACGGGGTATTCAACTGAAATAAGTTCGTGTGATGAACTCGAAGCAAAACTAAGAAAAGCTCAGAATTACAATGAGAAGCTGATGGAAGCAGCTATAATGGATTTGTTAGAAGGACCTGCCACCTAAAATAAAAAAGGCTCTTCGTTGTTTTGTGTGGATATCCTCATAAAAACCAACGCGGTCTTGAATTGAAAATCATCTTACCCATAGAGAATGGCGAAGAGCCATAAAACAAGTTATTAACTTTCGCCAAAAATAGTCCTCTTGAGCGTAGCGAAAAGGACTTCGTGCTCCCGAAGCGAAACTCGGGAAGCGAAACTCGGGAAGCGAAACTCGGG
>MDTP02000189.1 GCA_001714685.2 Methanosarcina sp. Ant1
AAAACTATTAGGTTTGCATTCAGAACCTGGATGATTACACAAATTGTAAACTGAGATAGAAGCTGAAAATCAAAATTCTGTAGCTTATGCTATAGATTTTGGATTGAAACGGTAACAAAAAACGTGAGTTTTTAAATATTTGAGGTTTTGCCATTTTCCACAATATTCCTTATTTTTCAATAATACTTGATAATAAAGCTTATTTTGCGAAAAATTTTTCTTAAAACAACTTAAAAGCAATTTGATGTAGTATTATGTCAATAATTTTAAATGAAGAGAGTTTTAATCATTTAAAAACGAAAACTTAAACCGCGGAAAGCACAGAAAATACGGAAATAAAGGAAACAAGGGCACAGTTTTTCCGTGTTTTCCGTGTTTTCCGTGGTTAATAGAGTCTTGATTGAGTTAGTTATGCCCTTCAGTGTTTTCATGTTATTAATAGAGAGTTTAAGTGTAATATTTTGGTAAAATAAGCATTTGTTATCTATTTTTTAGCTTCTAAAGCATTTTTGTCAATTTTGGCAAAACCTCAGATCAAGAGAAATTTCACCTACTTATCAAGTTTGACTTTTCTCAATGCTCCGAAGTATTGATCACATCATTAGACTGAGGGATCAGATCTTTTGGTTTGGTGCTAATGTCGTGAGTTTTGAAAATTTTACCCCTTTGAGGGCTATTATATACCCGGCAAGTTCTGTAATTTCCTGGCCGCTCCCGTCGAGAACTATTAATTCAAAACAGTCGTCGTGACTGAAGAAAATATGCACTGAAGATCTTATAAGGTGAGGGTAGTGATGCTGGATATCTGTTAGAGCATCTGAAATACCTCTTTTTGTGTGGTCGTAAATAATCGCAATTGTCCCGACACGATGACCTTTAATATCATTCATCCACCCGTAATAAGTGATATAACTCCTGATGGCGTCTCTTATTGCTTCTGAACGGGGAGGATAACCTTTCTTTTTGATAATTTAATCAAATTTATTCAGGAGGGTATCGGGAAGGGAAACACCTATCCTCATCAATTCGGCTTCCATAATATTACCAGGTAATATTATATTTATATATAATATAATAACTTAATAATTACTAGCAAAATTTATTTGTAATATAATACTTTAGTAACTGTTAGTACTATTATATATGAATAATACCAATTATATGTATACTACTTATTAACAAATATACAAGATTAGGCGATCATTAAGAACATAATTACTGATCCGTCTTTAGGAAAATTACTTCTCCCGGATCTGTAAAGACTTTCTTTCCCTCTTCACATACGCAATTATAGATATAAGTTAAATCTAGACTCAAATAATGCATTTCGTTCCTGCAATAACCCCACGATAAAAATAATAATACCTGAAAAGAGGTCATTTTTGTAAATCCCAAATCTAAAAAATGAGCATTTAGTAAAAGAACTGATATAGAGTATCAGGATCTGATTTGAGAGTTACATAAAAATAGGGGTTAATGAAGGTTTTTGATTCTGCTTAAGCCTGATCTGGATGTTTATTAAAAATTTCCGAAGGAACATATTTTCTCCTAGAAAGTTATACAAATTATAATAATAGTAACATTAAATATTATGTAGATTAAGAAAAGTATTAAATACAAGTTCAACATATTATGTTTACCGAAAGAAGTCAAAACAGATACGTCTCCTAAAATGTGTATGGCACATTCAACTCCGGGAATTCTTCACCTGTAAGGTGGGTAGGGAGTCAGGGTGCAGGGGAGGAGCAAGGAAAGTCTGGTCTTCTTCTTTTCCTAATGTCAGTGACAGCTGCAGCAGTAAGCGCAGGCTCTGCCGATGGAACAAGAACAATGGTGGAGACAAGGAAAGAATGACAAAGAAAGGAGGACAAAAGAGACAAGGATAGAAACCACAGTAACTATACTTGAAATTAGATGTAACTATCTCCGGAAAAGGAGTATACAAACACTGCAGATGTTGCCAAGGAATTTAAAGGAGACAAAACAAAAGTAAAGGGTGAATATCATGGAAACTGAGAGTAAAGGCGGAAGTATTAAAGATCTTCCTATGGAAATTCAGGAAATATTAAAAAATATGGATTTTCCTGTAACCAGGAACGACATTATTGAGCAAGAAAGGAAGAGTGAAGCAATCCAGGACATACTGCGGGAACTTGGCATGCTTCCAGACAAGAAATACAATAGCGCGGAGGATATAGCCAAGGAACTTCATAGAATTTACATTGGGATCCCCGCCTAAAAAGCGTAACTAATTTTTTTTCATTTATTTTTTAGGGATCGCGGAGGGTCACGAATACCCCGTCCTTACAGGCTGTCCGACAATTACTGTGGTTAATTAGAGTTTCTTTTTTTGGTCGGTACACGAGTTATTGAAAACCTTAAGCACAAGAATCTCTCTACATTTTCCTCAAATAAGAAGGATGTACTCGCTTTTTCGGGATTGATCAATAACTCGTGTACACGACCCTGGAAAGTATAGCTCTGAAAAGCAGTCAAAAAAAAATTCATTTTTTTCAGGTGATAAGTTTGGCAGATTCTACATATTTTTAATTTAACCATAATAAATAACACTAATGGTACCAAAAGTATTAAATAATTCATTGTAGTACTATTATAGGTCATACGAACAGACAAAAAACGGAAAAGCCTCCTAGATATATTCAAAGCCTGCAATGCTGGTTTCCTCACCTGTAAATATAAGACAGGTAGGAAGCCACAGTGCTAAAAAAGTGAGATTGGAAAAAAGTTGAATCTTTTCCTGCTTTTTTGTATGCTTAGAAAATTGTTGTATTAAACTTATATCAGTGAAAAATAGCTTCTCAGAACCTTATTATGTATTTTCAGCAAAAGGTTGAGGAATTTTAATTCTAATTATTGCTTTACTTTCCGGTTCCAGAGCCTGAGAGATAACTATACAAATCTTCCCAGCCTATTTTTTCCGATGCAGCGAGTCGTTCTCCATGTGGACATGGATTATTTTTTTGCAGCCATCGAGGAGCGGGAAAATCCTGAACTCAGAGGAAAAGCCGTAGTGGTCTGCATGCTCTCAGGGCGAAGCGAGCTCAGCGGGGCTGTAAGTACCTGCAACTATATCGCGCGGGGGTTCGGAATCCGGTCAGGTATGCCCTGTTCGAGGGCAAAAAAGCTGAATCCTGAGGCTGCCTTCCTGCCTGTCAGGAAGGAATTCTACACCTTAGTTTCGGACAGGGTCATGGAAATCCTCCGGAGTTATGCGGATGTTAGGGAGAACGGGGAAGCCTTTGAGCAGATTAGCATCGACGAGGCGTTTCTGGAAATTACCGAAAAAACAGGTGGGGACTTTAGCCTGGCCTTTGAACTCGGGATGCAGATAAAAAATGAAATAAAGGAAAAGGAGAACCTGACCTGTTCAGTGGGGATAGGACCAAATAAGCTTATTTCCAAAATGGCTTCTTCTGTAAAGAAACCTGACGGGATCACGGCCGTAAGTCCGGATAAGCTAGAGAGCTTCCTCTGGCCTCTTAAAGTGTCCAAACTCTGGGGAATTGGAGACGTAACTGCAGGAAAACTGCAGGAAATGGGCATTGTTAAGATAAAAGATCTTGCAGAGCATGATGTTATAGATCTGGTTTCAGCTTTTGGAAAACCCCGGGGAATCTGGCTTAAACAGGCTGCAGTAGGAGTCGATGAGTCTCCCCTGAAAGAGAGGGAAGGTTCCGAACAGATAGGGCGGATCGCAACGCTGCCTGAGGATACTCTTGACGTTCAGCTTATTTCGCCGTTACTTGACAGGCTAGCCGGGGATGTAATCTCAAAACTCAATTCAAGGGAACTTTCCTTCAGGACAGTAACCGTTACGGTCATAAACTCAAACTTCAGGATGTACACCAAAAGCCGCACATTAAACCACCCGATTTCCTCAAAGGAAGTCCTTCTCGAAGCGGCTCACGAAATTATGAGTGAGTTTCTTTCGGAAAGCCATGTCGAGTTCCGGCGTGTGGGGGTTAGAGTAGGTGATCTTCAGAAAATAAAGGGTCAGAAAAGCCTTTTTGATTATTGAGTCTGGCCCTGCCCAACAGATAATATAGATAGAACATTAAATGACGACTCTTGCAAGTGGAAAGTTAGAGAAACTTAACAAGCGGACAAACTTCTATACATGCCCCGCAGTTAATGCAGCTTTCTCTGATCCTTACTCTCTTTTCTTTCATTTCAATCGCACTGTGCTCGCAGTGGCCCACACAGATCCCGCATCCCTGGCAGAGCAAAGCCCTTCTTACCGAGAATTCAACCATTCTCATGAGCTTTTTCAGCACCATTTCATTTTCGCTTCTCCCGTTCACATTTCCTGAGGCAAAGACCTGAGCTCTGGACTCCCCGAAAGAGACCGATGCAGCCCCTTCTATAAAAGAGACCTTTCCGATTGGGGAAAGCATTCCACTTTCTTCCAGAATTTTCATATCTATTGCCTGCCCGAAGCTTCCGTCCGCAGACATTCCTCCTGCCTTGCAGGGCCTGTATCCGGTTGCGACTTCAAAATGAAGTTCCTTTGGGGCTTCCTGAGACGGGAGCAGGGAAATCCCTTTTTTCTCCGCGAGTACCTGGAGAACCTTTGGATATCGTTTGTAACGCCATAAACCGTACTTTACCCATTCAGGAGAAAGTCCCATTTTCTCTGCATAGGCAAGAAGGTGAAAATTGAGTTTCTTTGCAAGCTCAGGATGGCTTTCCTCTAATTGGAAAAAGTCGGCAAGGGATGAAGACGGGCAGAGCCAGCATCCCAGCCGGTCATAACCATTCTCATAAGCCGGATTATAGGGAGCTTTTGTCCTGAAGATGTAGAGCCAGATATGGAGGGCTGTCCATTCCTGTATCGGAGAGGCTCCCACCTGATTTCCTACCCAGGGATTTTTCCAGACCTTCTTGCTAATGGAGCGGGCATGGGATTCGTACTGGCGCTGTCCTATGAAACTCAGGCAGCCACCTTCATAGTTTTCATCAATCAACCGGGTAATGGGCCCAAGTTTACAGATTTTGCAGCACCAGCGGGTGTCCATTGTAGGGGGACCGAAAACATTTAGTGAATCCCAGAAAGAATTTCCTGCACTTGCAATCTTGAGATTTTTCCCATAGTATTCGGCAACCTTTTTAACGTTTTCAAGGGTCTCAGGAAATTCAAGCCCCGTATCTGCGAACATTATCTCGTAATCATCCAGCGTCTCATCAACTAACTGGAGCACTGCAAGACTATCCTTACCCCCGGAATAAGATACACTTACCTTCATGTCCATGCTCCCTGCAACATTTTCAATGAAGGTGCGGGAGGTTTCTGTCATAAGGTCCATGATTTTCTCGTTGGCTTTTACGGCATCTTCCCAACTCTGTCCTGCAGGACTGACTTTTTGAGGCTTCGGTTCGCTGCTCCAGCGCGGTTTCACTGCATTCCCGCGTTTTTCTTCGCACATTTCCCTTCCTGTCATTCGAGCGCGCCCACAGCAGATTACGTCTCCATCAGGATTCAGGACAACGACCTCATCTTCTTTCATGATATCGGGATCGGCATCAAGAACGCCAGGTGCCAGAACACTTGCTCCTTTTTCCAGGATGAAAGGTACAATTTCTTGGTCGATAACAACCCATTTCTTCAGGTCTTTTCGGTCTCTGCCCTGAAAAAGCCTTCTTGCCGCTTCGAGTCTGGGAAGCAGGACCCATTCACAGTTCTCGATTTCAAATCTGAGAGATGCAAGGACTTCCCCATCAACTATTATCTCATCCATTCGGTCTTCATACGGTGCCTTATTCAGCACTGCAAGGTGACCGTCAGGTATCAGGGGAGCATTGAACTGTTTTTCAGAAACAGAATTTATGCGCTTTATATCATAATTAAAAGCCGGGCGGATATCCCCTGGTGGGGTAACCTCAACTTTTGTGGTACTTTTTCCGCATCCGCACCGTCTTCCGAGTACAGGCACATTACAGGCCTCGCACCAGTGCAGAAGCATTTTACCAAGATATGCTGGTCTGGACATGTCACGCAGATTGAGAGAGGTTCACCTTTAAAAGGGTTTGGCTTTCCCTTCGGTTTTCCTGACCTTCCCTTGAGAAGTTTCGAGTAGAGTGCCTTTACCGATGACAGACAGAGATTATCCTTAAACCTCTGCATAAATGATGGATAAGAGTGCTTGATAGAACAGAAACAAGATCAAACACTAACTTTGCAAAAAATACTCCTGCCTTCAAGATAAGGTTATACGGCAATAAGACTAATTGATATTTATGCAATCAACAGCAGACATCGAGAAGCGACTTATTGAACTCGATAGGGAAATTCATTCTATCCTCAACCTGGTTCGAAAAAAAGAAGGACGAAGCTCAAAGGAACTTGTAGAATCAGCTTGTGGGGCCTGGGGTTACGATGTAGAGAGCGAAGAGTTTGTTGACCATCTGCGGAAATCTTCACGTCTGGACTGGATAGAATGAAGTTTTTTGTAGATACATCGATATTTGTTGACTGCCTTCGAAAAGAAGTCATCCCATCCTCTAGAAGCTTTCTAGAACGTATAGGAGATGAATATTCTGGCTACACATCATCAATTACAGCCGCGGAACTGAGTGTCGGCGCGCATCTTTCAAGATCCCGGGATGCCCTTGAAAGGACACTTGAACTACTTAATATTGTAGAAGTAATAGATCTTGATTCGAGAATAGCAATAGATGCAGGGAAAATTTATGCAGACCTCATCAGAAGTGGAAAGAGAATTGAGTTAAATGACTGCCTAATTGCATCAACGGCCCTTTCTATAGGCATAAATAAAATCGTAACCAGAAACAAAAAGCATTTCTTACGCATAGAAGATATTGAAGCAGTAACTCCTGAAGAAACTCGGATTTGATCTTGAATTTAATCAATTGAAACCTTAATTCCAAGACTTTTTTTATTTTCTGATCTTCGATCTTCTTTCGAGTTTATGCTAAACAATAAAATGCATAGGTTTTATGTGAAAACCTATTCATCAATTAAAAACAATACAGAATAAATCATATTTTATAGAACTTTTAGTACACTGCCGGGCGAGGAAGTGTCGCTTATTTGCTGTAAATTCAAATTCAAGTTTTTGCATACAGTGTGTGATTTGGGTCTCTCGTTACGGAAGTTTTTATAAATAACTTCTTGAGATTTGTTATTTTACAGAACTTTCAGTACACTACCCCTTCAGCAGATGTCCTCAAAAAAATAATTTTCTCTTGCCATCGTTTTTGATATTTGCTCACTAATTTGCAATTATCATCTCAACTGAAGCTTCTGGAAATAGAGGTTAAAAGCTTTTATTAAACACCGATTTTCGTCAGCCGTTTATGTTCCACCAAAAAATCCACAATTTTTGCATCAAAACCCGATAACTAATACTGTTTTTTTAAAAAACATGTCTTTATAAATGTTCAATCCATGGAACATTAAATTTTTGAAATCCAATTATAACTGACATTTCGACCCCCAATTAGAAAATAAAACACAATTTATTTTTTTAACACGATATATATTTTCACTTCCTGCTCAATTTTTATAGTATGATATATTTAAATAACGTTTCTTAAATAATAATAAATTGAATAAAAAGAAATAAATCACTTATA
>MDTP02000190.1 GCA_001714685.2 Methanosarcina sp. Ant1
ATGACTTGAATTCTATGGATGCTATTCTAGCGGCGCTCAATCAAGCGCCGCTATTATTCTGAGAGTTGCAGCATTTATATTAAATTATAACTTTTTTCAGTAGGCTGAATAGTTACAATTAATTATACGAAAATTTGTCCTTGAACGAAAGATACTTTCACATAAAATGTTTTAAAATCGGCATATAATTTAATAATAAAGACACTCTTTTTGTTCTCTGAAACTTACATTTGGCAGGTCGACAATAAATTCTAAAAATTTTTAATGAAGGCGTTTTTCAAACATGAAGTAAAAATGCAGTGGGTTTGAAGCTGGTTAACATATAACCCAAATCTCACAACCCAAATCTCACGACATATATAAGCAGCGAACCATTTTTGCAATAATGTTTAGTATCAGGGACAATGTGTTTTCCAGCAAAAAAGACATCAATCAAAGGTGCGCTGGGTAACCCCACTGCAAGCAATGGAGTATGTTCGCTTCAGCGCTTTAGTTATAATGAATTGGTCAAATGGCAATATTTGTATAAGGTCCTAACCTGGTAAAAACAAACTTTAGATATCAAACACGAAACAATCTCTAAAGCCGTTTCCTGAAAGCCAGAGCCTGAAGTCCTGAGACATCAAAGCAGAAGATTAATCTTCCACTTCAAGGGCTTGAATTACATCGTGGACTGTAAGTTCTCCTTTAGCCACACGCTGTACAAGAGGATAAATAAAAGAACAATCATCGATTGCCGCCCAGCGTTTTTCTCCTACAACTCTGACAACTTCATCCAGTACGTCGCCACAAGTTTTGCAATATCTGTCTTCACTTTCTACCCCACATGCTTCACATTTCATGAAAAGTACCTCCATAATTTACGAGTTTGTAGAAACTATATAAAAGAGCTTCAAGCTTCTGTTTTCCTTAGTATTCAAAGTTAGATCTTGTTTTTTGGACTCTGTAGAAATCCTTTGAAATAGAGAATCTCGAATAATTTGAGCCGAAGGTCTGATATATTTTTAATATTTGTACGTATTTATTTTCAGCCTCTTGAAGCTTATTTAGATAGGTTTTCCACAAAGCCGGTTTCTTACAATTTTGTTGTTGGAAAAAGATTGGGTCGTGGAAGCGAGTTATTGAAATTCGTAAGCATAAGAATCTCTCCATATTATCCGAAACAAGGGTAATGTGCTCCTTTTATCAGATTTCATCAATGTCCCACATCCACTATCAATAAATGCCTACTTACTTGCAGGTGTCCAACAGGCTTTTCTTTTTACCTCCCCTCTGTTCAGAGGGGTGTATGGGCTCAACGTGAGCTTCTTCAACTTCTTCAACTTCTTCAACTTCTTCTTTCTTTGGTTCTGCCTTCGTTTCCTCGTTATGATGGGTCATAAATTCAACTCCTTAATCAGCTTATACCTTTTAAAAATAGTGTTTTTGTCTTAAGTTCAAATCTCATGTCCCAGGATCCGGTTACCTTCAACGGATTCCAGGTTTCAGGTCTCATTCAGATCGCTTTTAAAAACCCTCTGTTTACTGAGGCTTAAAGAGGATTATCCGATCCTTTCGCACAGTTTGCAAACGAGATCTTGATTAATTCCTTTCTTTTCGATACATGGATCTTTAAGTCTCAAGGGTTCTATTCTTAGATCCATTGATAGTTTTCTCTCTTCTATCCCTCCTTTCTACCAATCCAACCTTTAGATTAAACCGATTTGAGAATTTACCCCGAATTTAGAGACTTATTAATACCTTCTGGGATTGTCAAAATTTAGAATTGATTCCGTTGGCAATTGACTGCCATCAATCAAGTTCTTTCCAGGTTACAATATACAATACACAATTATCCCAGTAGTTATTGCAATTATCCCCGTAGTTATTTTAAATTAATTATACGAAAAATTGTTTTTCAACGAAAGATACTTTCACATAAAATCTTTTAAAACCAGAACACAATTTAATACTAAAGACGCTCTTTTGTCTCTGAAACATCAAATTTAGCATTTATTCTGTTGCAGTTGACCGCAATCAATCAAAATATAAAAATGATAAAAAGTACCAGAATGCTGATATCAAAATGACAATCTTATAAAATATTAAAAACATCGCAATAAATCTGACATTCCGTATTTGAATCATCACTCCAAATCAAACAATTAAGCTCAGTTCCTTCTGATGAAAAAAGGCAAGATCAGTATATTCGCGGATACCATGCTGGATACCCTAAAGGATACTATGATGGATATGTTCACGGAAAAAAAATTATGTGGCCACAAATTGCATTCTCTAGCATAAAATGTAGTTTTGGGAGATATATAAGGAAATACTGTGTTTAGGATTTTCAGTGATAGACCTTTTAGTGTTTTATTTTGATTCTCAGGTGCATAAGAACTACGGTTTTTCGCAGATCTCTTCAAAAAAAGGATATTTTTTCTTCCAAAGGATAAATTTGCTCACATTCAAGACTCTGGCACTCTTGCGTCAATGTACTGTATAAAATGATCATTTTGCTTACTCGGGATCAACGAATGACCGATGGTCAGTCATCATTTTCCAATCTTGGCAGTGGATCGGAATGTACACTAAAAATTGGCTTTTGAAATTCTCCAAGGTTGATTGGTAAAGTGAAACAAAAAGTTGAACCTTTGCCCGGTTCAGATTCTACCCATATATGTCCGCCATGTATTTCCACAATTTTCTTACAAATAGCAAGTCCTATTCCTGTTCCCGGATATTCTTCCTTTTTATGCAGCCTTTTAAAAACTTCAAAGATTTTCTCCGAATATTGGAGCTCAATTCCAATTCCGTTATCGTGCACTGAAAATTGCCATTGATCGCCTTTTTTCTCTGCAGAAATATGAATTTTTGGTGCCTCTTTACCATGGAATTTTATTCCGTTGACGATCAGATTCTGAAATAACTGAACTAGCTGGGTATAGTCTGCCATTACCTCAGGTAAAGGATCATGAGATACGGTAGCTTTATTTTCTTTTATAAATAGTTCTAAATCAGATAATACCTGATTCAAAATGAATTCACAATCCTTAGGTTCAGGTTCTCTGGCCCTTGTAGTTACTCGAGAGAACTCTAAAAGATCATTTATCAAACTTTGCATACGGGAAGCCCCGTCAACAGCGAAGTAAATAAACTTATCAGCTTTTTCATCGAGTTTGCCCTGATATCTTCTTTGTAAAAGCTGTAAATAACTTACTACCATTCTTAAGGGCTCTTGTAAGTCATGAGACGCTACGTAAGCAAATTGTTCTAATTCTGCATTTGAAAGAGCAAGTTCTTCTAATTTTAATTTTAAAATTTTTTCTGTTTTCTTACGTTCAGTAATATCGCGCGCCGCAGCAAAAACACCAATAACCTCACCAGATTCATCTTTGTAAACCGAAGCATTGTATAAAACAGGTGTTGTGCTTCCGTTCCTGTGCCGGATTTCAAGCGCATAGTCCGAAACAAATCCTTCATTGAACACTTCTTGATACCCGTTTTTGGCTTTCTCAGGTTCAGTGAAATAGTTCGTAAAGTCGGTACCGATAAGTTCGTCCCTTGAATAACCGGTAACAAACTCTGTAGAAGTATTCACATCGGTAATTTTGCCATCATGCCCAATAGTTACTAGAGGATCCAAACTGGCTTCAATCAAACTACGATTATAAATGCTTGATAACCTGAGAGCTTCTTTAGCCTTTATGTTTTCAGTAATATCTCTTATAATAGCTGAGAGAGCCACAAGCTCTCCAGATGCATCAAAAACCGGAGAAAGAGTTACTGAAACATATATTATTGTACCATCCTTTTTTAGCCTTGAAGTTTCGTAGTGCTGGATCCTTTCTCCCTTTATAATCTTTTCAGAAAAATATTTTATTTCCCCTTTAAGATTATATGGCTCGAGTATTGACACGTTTTTTCCCAGGACTTCTTCAGCTAAATAACCATAAATTTGCTCTGCTCCTTCATTCCAGCTTGTAATAATGCCGTCAAGGGACTTAGTTATAATAGCGTCACTTGATGATTTCACAATATTCGCCAATGTCTGAATTTTCTCTTCTGCCTGTTTTCGCCCAGTGATGTCAGTGAGCATGCTCAGAGAGCCAGCAAACTTTCCATCCTTATCAAGAAGGGCTTTAGAACTTACAAGCACCCAAAAGGGTGAGCCATCCTTACATATTAGTCTTAATTCATACATCTCATCGATACCCTGCCGTCTCTTATCCATATGCAGTTTGGCGACAGCCTTGCCTTCTTCATCTGCGAAATCCCACCATAATCTGCCAATTGCTTCTTCCTGACTGTATCCTCCCTTGTCCGTCAGTTTTTTATTAACATAAGTAACCCTGGATTCAGCGTCAATTACCACTATACCTTCATTGGTTGTCTCTATAATGTTGCGGTACTTTTCCTCGCTTTCCCGCAATGCCTCTTCAGCCCGCTTGCGTTCAGTAATATCCTGGAATGTTCCTTTCGTTCGAACAGGGATATTTACTGCATTCAAAATAACTTCACCCTGTGCATGGATTACGCGCTCTTCCCCATTCGTTAAGAGAATCCGATAATCCATGCTAATGGGTTTTTCGTTTAACGCTTTATTAAAGGAATTATCTACAGAGTCTCGATCGTCAGGGTGTACATAACTTAAAAATACATTGCGAGTTAGGCTGAACTCTTGAGGTTCGAGTCCATAAATCCGATAAACTTCATCAGACAAGTATAATTTATTAGTTGTAGTATTCCAATCCCAGTTTCCGATGTGAGCCATTCCTTGAGCTTCAGCAAGACCTTCTTCATTTTTTTTCAACGAATTATAAGCCTTCTCAAGTTCAGCTGTGCGTTCTTTAACTTTTTCTTCTAAAATGTCGAGTGTTTCTTTCAACCTGATCTCTGCTTTTATTATATCCGTAATATCACGGGAAATAGTAAGAACATAAGTCACTTCACCATCAACAAACTCCGGTACGACTTGAGTATTAAAGTAGTATTCTTGTCCCTGTGATGACTTATATTGGAACTCTACTGTTTCAGGTCTTCCTGTGATAAAAACATCAGCGCGCTGTTTTTCCGAGAACTTAGCTATTTCAGGGTCCATTCTCAGTCCGGAATTTGTTTTACCAATGAGGTCTTCTACAGAGCGACCATAAAATTGTACGATTGCAGGAGTAGCATAAAATTTCATAATGGCGGGGTTAGCATATAGACAGCGATTTTGTCTATCAAAGCGAGCAATCAAATCAGGAGAATTTTCAGCCAATGTACGAAACTTATTCTCACTAGCGTGAAGTAACGTATTAGCTTCATGGAGTTCATCTGACTGAGTCCTTAACTCTTCGTTGGATACCTGCAACTCCTCGGATTGCACCTGAATCTTCTCGTATGCCCCACTCAATACCTCCTCTGCCCTCTTGCGCTCAGTGATATTATCGAAAACAGTTACGAAGTGTTCTCTTTCTGTACTATAAACAGAGACCCATAGCCATAATCCAAGAGGCTTGAACTCAATCTCAAACCTTTCAGGTTGACCGGTCAGCGCAACCCGATTATAAGTATCAAACAGCTCTGGATTCTGTTCCTTTATCCCTGGAATTACCTCGGTAAACCTCTTGCCCGCCACTTCCTTCAAGCCAGTCAACTGTTCAAATGCGCTGTTAGTATCAAGATAGATAAAATCCACAGGACGATCAAAGTCATCGTAAAGCATCCTACAGTAAGCAAATCCATCCAGCATGTTCTCGAAGAGCAGGCGATACCGTCTTTCGCTCTCTTGCAACTTCTCCCTAGCCAGCTCCCGCTTCTTTTCCGCCTTTTTCCTCTCTATGGACTGTAGAATTGCTGCTTCTTCTGCTATTTTGCGCTTGGAACTTTCGATCTGTTCCCATTTTCCGTCTCTTTTAATCAGAGCAAATTGATGGTTGACTACTACATCGATGATCTCAGTTGCGTTGCACCTGTCGAGACAATAAGTGCAGAGAGCTATCATCTGGTAATTGCTGAGGACTCTGTCCACTTCTTTCTCGTAATCAACGAAATTATTCCAATCTTCTTTTTCAAGCCAGAAAGTGTCCCCTGTCAACCTTAAACCGTCATAGCCCTTTGCAGCGGCCAGATTGAGTTTTTCAATCCAGCCATTTAAGATCCGCTCCAAATCGAAAACACCCTCTTTTACATACCATTGAGCGTAGGGAATAATTTCAATTTGTCCTTTTTCCAGGTAAACATCAATATCAGGAACAGACTTTCTAAGGGCTTCTTTTGCCTCTTCTACTTCCACGGGTTGTGATGTGATCCACATACAAAATTCGTTATTTTCCAGTCCTGCTTTGAAATAAGGGACAAGTATGTCTATCAAATCCTCTGTTGTCTGGTAGAACTGGCAGAAATGCGTTCCCCAGGGCATATCTCCAATAATATCAATGCCAGAATTTCTAATGTTTTTATTCATACCACAACTCTCCGACCATCAAGAACTTATTCACATCTGATTAAGCAGAAAATGTCTGATCAAGCAGAATATATCTGATCAAGCAGAATATATCTGATTATCTCTTCTCAGGGAGCCCTGAGATTCACATTGAAACAGATTCGTTAACATCAAGGCATACCCCCATTCTTGTCCTTGCTCTCAAAAGCCGTTTTTTATAATGCTAATTAATTAACACTAAGAGCCCATTACGAAATAACCAGGGTAACTCATAATTATTTTTAATATTAAATCGATTGGCTTGATTGTGAATTTAATTTTTGAGGATTATGGTATTTTATAAAGTTATACCCTGCCTGGAAGAAATCAAAAGCTTTCTGTTGCATTTTCGTGGTTTTACTAAGGTTCAGTCCTTTTCTTATGATCTTGCAAGAGATGTTCTAATGTGATATTTATCCTTTCTGATTATGAAGTGTCAATTAGTCTTCAGAATTAGCCCCGGTCGTGTCCGTAAGTTTTTGATCAATTCTGAAAATTCAAAATGAGTATATCCCCCTTGGTTGGGTAAAATGTAGAGAGATTCTTGAGTTCACTGTTTTCAGTAACTCACCCCCACGACCAAAGTCTAGTGATGAAAGTAAAATTAAAGATTACTAGATTTCAAACTGGTTAGAACTCACGCACTTGAAAAGAAAATAAAGCACCAGTATGCTGTCAGAAATATCATGGTTTAGATCGGTTGAATTTTCTTGCTACTGGTTTTCAGTCCAGCTTCACACATTGTACTGATCGAAAATATTTTAACACTACTCGAGAATTGATGTAAATAAATATCGAATATTCAGCTTCATTGAAATCCAACGTCTTCCAGTAAGGGCTCGTTACGAAATAACTTAAGTAACACATAATTAATTTGGAATAGAATCATTGGAGATGCTTATGAAAATACTTAAGTACAGTGTAAAAATGTACTTAAGTTATTTTGCGGTGGATACTAAATTCAAAGTTTCAATAAAAGAGAATAAAAATGCAAAAGTAACTAGATCTTGAAAAAGCATAGAATTATGATCACAGACTGAGAGAAGTTATATATGAGAGCGTCGTAAAAGTACAGAACTGTTAGATTTATAATAGAATGTTGCACTTTTCGTTTCTTTTCTATCCCAAATCAAATCACTTATATACGGTTAACACTTTCAT
>MDTP02000191.1 GCA_001714685.2 Methanosarcina sp. Ant1
ATAAATATAATAACACAAACGTATCGTTAGGCTTTCTTAAAATAGACAAATAAGGTTCTGTGAAGTTTTCGGGAGCCTAAGGAATAAAACTCTATTCCATCAGAATAATTCCTGTTATCTAAGCAAGTAGGTAATTAGTGACACGTCAAGCTAATTTCATTTCAGGATATCGAAAAGAAAATGAAAGAACCCCGATTTTCAGGGCATATAAGAGAAACTATATTTACTCGATATTTTCTATTTTCTCTTTCTTGACAAAGGGCTTGCTGATTTTCTCTGGCATCCATGCAGGCTTATTTTCGGGGGCTTTGACATGTTGTTTCCATGCCTTGAAAATGTGCACTTTCTTTGTTCCGCGTTCCCTTAGTCGGATAATCTCTGGTTTGGATTTTGTCCCTTCGCCCCGGTTTGCAGCTTTCAGAGCAGCCTGACGAGGCTGTTTCCCAGTGAAAACTCCGTGCTCATTGCCATCTTCGTCTCGTAAAACAAAATTTCTCATGTCTGATATAAAGATCACCTCATAAATTAGTTGCTAGATACTGATTAAATTTAAAGTATATAATATTTTTCTTCGTATGTTGTCTATAGTTGTTGATTTATGCAAAATTCCCCTCAATTCATGAAAGGCATATAAACTAAATATATTATTTTTTTGCGGAATGGACTCTGTTCTAAAATCTAGTGATTTTTAATTTTACGTTCGTCACTGGATTTTGATACTGAGTCGCCTATTTGCCACTATTATTCATTGAAGGCAAGAAAAGCTTTTAAGTTACTGTTCTATTGAGAAAACAGGTGGCATTTTTGTGGACTTCTGCGGGAAGTGGGATAGAAAGAAGCAAAAAAACTCTAATTAAGATTTTCTCTTTTTTACACATTCTTTCAGTTTTTCTTCCAGGCGAATCCTGGAGATAAACACTCCGAACTGGGTCGCAATGGTTTCAATGACTGTACGCACACTATCCGAAAGCTCGTACTCAATTCTCGATGCGAGGTAAAAGGCGGCAATAACCTTTTTGCCTGATTTCACGGGAATAATTGCTGCAGCCCTAAGGTTTTCCTGCCTGAGTGCATCGTCCCTGGAAGTAAGGAGAAGGTCTATACTCTGTTTGTAAACAGGCTGCCCTATCATGACAAGCTTGGCATTTGGAGAATTTGCACTGTAATGGGAGGCATGCTCGACAAACGTAGGAGAAAGGCCGCGGTGAATGGCAAGACTCAGATCTCCGGTCTCCTCATCGACAAGATAGATTCCTCCAGAATTGATTTCATCTATCTGAAGACAGGAGTCCAGCAAAATCTCAAGGGTTTCATTCAGGTAATTGGAAGTACTAAGAGCAATTCCCAGGTTCCTCTGGATATAAAGCAGCTTCTCTTCCCTCTTTCTTTCAGTAATATCGAGAATTATGCCTTTAAGGTATTTTACAACACCATTCTCATCGGCTTCAATAAAAGTTCTTTCATCAACCCAGCGCACTTCTCCTGATTTTGTCAGTATACGGTATTCCTGGGAAAAATCAGCGTAATCTTCATCAATCCTTCTAGTAAGTTCTCTTTCAACTCTTTCCAGGTCGTCAGGATGCACAATATTGCCATATAAAAGTTTTCCGGATATGAATTCGTCTACCGTATACCCAAACTGTGTTATATTCTCGGATACGAAATCTGCAGGCCAATACTTTTCTGGCCTCCAAAGAAAAACAGTGACCGGAACTTTATTTATCACTGAGATCAGCTCCTTTGCCATCTCAAGAGCGCTGCATATAGCTATCTCGTTAAGATATTTACAGGGCTTTTGCCTGTTATAATTTCCATTCTTAGCCGAACTCGAAGCTGCTTTAGACATCTAATTCTCCATTAGTATAATTATTACAGAAATTTATCAAAAAATTACGCATATTTAGATTTTTTGCTGCAATTACACAGAAACACCCAATAAATTAAATAGTTTGTGATCCGAAGTTCCGGGAATATCAGAGAGCGTAGACATAAAAAGCGAAAGATGTACAGAGTGTATGATAATAAAAAATGCACAATAAAGACAAACAATAGAGAAAAATATATATAATAGAAATAAATTTACCGCTTCTAAGTAATTATGTTACCGCAAGCTTCTTTTAAATTCGTTCAACGTTTTATCCGTACTCTACGAGGGTTTATCTTTATCCATATTAATCGGAATGGTATTTCGACATTGTTTATTAATTATTTATAGAAGTTCTTCTTTCTCCTTTATCTATTAGGGGATTATACTCTAGCTTCGAATTAAACTTCCAAGATCAGTTTCATATATTACCAACGATATATTTTTAAATATAACTGTATGCAAAATAAATACAAGATGGATTTGATAATATGGATGATATTCAGGGAGTATTAAAAGGACAAAAGATTGCTTATTTTTCGATGGAGATAGGACTTCGTAGTGAAATTCCGACCTACGCGGGAGGTTTGGGAGTGCTTGCAGGAGATACTATCCGTTCGGCTGCGGATCTCAATATTCCGCTGGTAGCAGTAACACTGGTGAGTAATAAAGGCTATTTCAGGCAGATTCTTGATCCTTCAGGAAATCAGATAGAACACACTGATGAGTGGAATCCTGCGCGTTTCACGACTCTTCTAGCAGAAGAGGTAAGCGTAAAAATTCAGAACAGAGATGTTAAACTCAGAGCCTGGTTTTATACCTGTAAAAGCCTTACAGGAGGCTGCGTGCCCATAATTTTTCTTGATACTGATGTTGAAGGAAACGAATGGGAAGACCGCAGGATTACGGATTTTCTCTACGGAGGCGATCAACGTTACAGGCTAAAGCAGGAGATAGTACTTGGTATAGGGGGGGTAAGGATGCTTGAGGCACTGGGCTTCAAGGTTCGAAAGTACCATATGAACGAAGGACATTCTAGTCTGCTTGCTCTGGAACTTATGAGACGCAACGGCACAGACTCAACAAAAGTAAAGGACCTATGCATTTTTACTACCCATACTCCTGTGGAAGCAGGGCATGACAAGTTCGATTACGGGCTTGTAGAAGACCTCATCCAGGATGAAAACGATGTTAATACCCTCAGGAAATTCGGAGGAGCAGATCGTTTTAATACAAGCCTTTTTGCCCTGAACCTGTCTAACTATGTAAACGGAGTTACAAAAAGACATAGCCGGATATCAAGCGCACTCTTTCCCGGTTACAAAATTCAGGCCATTACAAACGGTGTACATTCCTACACATGGACTTCTCCTTATTTCAGAACACTTTATGATCGCTACCTTCCTGGCTGGGCAAATGAGCCTGAACTTCTGGTAAGAGTAGGTGGAATCCCGGACAGCGAGATATGGGAAGCACACTTGAGTGCAAAAAAAGCCCTTATCGATGAGGTGAACCGAAGGACAGGTGTGGGTATGGACCACGAGATTCTTACGATAGGTTTTGCACGGCGAATGGCAGAATATAAGCGCGCAACACTAGTCCTCTCCGACCTTGAGATGCTCAAGAAAATAAACAAGAGAGGTAAAATTCAACTTATTTTTGCAGGCAAGGCCCATCCCAATGATGGAGCTGGAAAACAAATTATTAGGGACATTTTTAAAAGCATTGAAACGCTTCACGAAGAAATAAAAATTGTTTTTCTGGAAAATTATGATATGGATCTTGCTGCAAAAATGGTTGCCGGAGTTGATGTCTGGCTTAACACTCCCACCCGCCCCTACGAAGCGTCTGGTACAAGCGGTATGAAGGCTGCTCATAATGGAGTAGTGAATTTCAGTGTGCTTGACGGCTGGTGGATTGAAGGATGGATTGAAGGCGTGACCGGCTGGGCTATGGGACCTCAGCCTGAAGAAAGTCTTTCTGAAGAAGAGGCGAGACTCGCTGAACTTAGCGACCTTTACAATAAGCTCTACTATATCATCGTCCCTATGTACTACGAACGGAAAGACGAGTGGTTCAGGCTGATCAATAACTCCATAGGCATGGTGGCATACTATTTCAATAGCCACAGAATGATGCGTCGTTATGTTACACACGCTTATCTTTAACTTTTAAAAAAACGTTTTTAAGGAGAATATAAGAGGCATTATGAGCACGGAAAAGAAGTTTATTTCGGGATATTTTCCTTCTCTTTCATTCAAATTGCCGCAACTGGAGTTAAATACGACTAGATTAAAGAATAAGTGAGAATAAAAACTTTAATAAAAATAAGAATTTAAGCCTTAACGCGGACTAATTAGGGTATAAGTATTGAATCTTGGCTCATATTCCAAATCATACGACATCCTGGAATTTTTTTCCGCCAAATAATGTATCCCTATTTGGGGATGCAAAAAACAAACTAAAGTATTCACTTTAGAGGCGGTTGATGTTGTAAATTTATGGTTTGGATTTACTTATACCCTAAAGATGGCGGAGTTAAGGTTAAGACAAAACGATAACTTAAACGAAAATGGAACCAGTAAAAAAATTAGTGCGAGAGAAGGGATTTGAACCCTTGAACGCCTGCGCGAAACGATCTTGAGTCGTTCACCGTTGACCGCTTGGTTACTCTCGCCCTTTGTTGAATCGTTTGAATATAATCCAGTATTCCTAAATAAATCGAATTTACCAACGTCGACCGCATAATTAATGCCGCGTTTTTTGGAATCCAATAAGTTAACGATAAAACTAGCATATAAAGCTAATCCTGTATGGATAGTAATCCTGTAAAATTTAAATCAGTTGTTTTGCCTTCAGTATTTATGCTGTTTTCCAACTTCAGGTTTTAGGAATCTTCAGGCCTTTTCTGTTGAGCTGTTTACATAAATCCAGTCAAGATACTCCTGTTCCCCTTCAATTCCCCAGAATTCTATTGCAGGCATTTCGTAAGTATGTAATGATTTTACAAGCTTTATGATCTCTTCAAAACGAGAAGAATCAGTTTTTACAAACATGGCGATCTCATTATCTTCCTCTATCTTCTCGTTCCACCTATAGATTGAAGATACTGGAAACATATTCACACAGGCTGCAAGCCTCTTTGAAACCAGTTCTCTTGCAATCTCGGATGCATTCTCCATATTTCCGGCAGTAATATAGATTAAACGTGCACATTTCCTTGTTTGTGATGTATCCAACTGTAATCAACCTCGCAAGATTTTTTTATTCATGCATGGCACAGATATTTGATAGTAGTTCGCACAAATCATATAAATTCCGCTTGATTGTCTATTTCACAGGTTGAGCCCATTAGATGATTGATGTTTTGCCCTTAAATAATCCTAATATCTGCACCTGTTATTTATCAAATATGAAAAACGAGCACACTCTCGTGTTTAGGAAAAATGCCAAGAGATTCTTGTGCTTATGGTTCTCGTGACTGATAACTACAAAAGCTATTGTACTTGATTCCTCAACTCAACCACATAAGCCATACATATCTCTTCTTGTTTCTTATTTCATCCAGTATGTGACCTCATCAACCGGATGGGCGGATGGAAGAGGACAGTTTTTCAGCCGAGTAGCCTATTGCACATCCATTAAGTGCCCATTCACCCGGATTAATCCCGAGCATTTCACAGAATGATGGATTGTCAGCCATTTAGCTGTCGAAGAAACCAACTGGAATCCGAGATCAAGTGCGTTTGCTTTTAACCACATGTTCTCCAAACAGTGAGCAAGAGACTGCTGTTCTACCGCAGGAAAACCTTTCTTCTCGGCTACTACGATGAATTCGGGAGCTGTGCCAACGCCGGGAACCGTCCCAATCTTTTTGAACATCTCCAGACGATTTACAAACCAACCGGCTTTTGGGCGAAGTTGATATGCTTCATAACGTGCTCGAGCTTAGAAGCCATTGCCATGACTTCATCGAAGATAAGGGGAATTGCAGTTGCCATACTCTTTGAATCCCTTTCTAGGACGAAAAATCTACGGAAGTAATCTTTCGAATTGCCAACAGCCCCCGCCGCAAATAGAGTATGAAGACCAGCATCAATGATGCTCCTTATATCGTCCTCTGGTGAGAATTCCTGCTGGAACTTACAGTGAGTAATACGATTAATGATTATGTCATCTAACACAACATTTTTCTGATCAAGTGGTTTCATATTCAAGTTTAAATCACATCTCCTGTACATAAATAACCCATTCGAAAGAATGGATAGTGTACAGACTATTGATTTAGCTCGTTATAACAGTCTCATAATAATTATTAAAATGCCGTTTGTACTTTATTTTACGCCTCAGGTGCGTAAGCCCTATGATTATTAAAAAACAGAACGGAAGCTATGCCTTAACTTTTGTTGATAAGATTATTATCTTGAAAGCACTTGTCATGGGTGTGAGTTATTGAAAACCGTAAGCATAAGAATCTCTCTACATTTTCTTCAAATAGGGGGGATGTACTCATTTTTTCGGAATTGATCAATAATTCACGGACACGACCAAAGCACTCAAGCCCTTCTTTCAGTATTTTTTGTCGAGTTTGTTGGAGATGTATTTTAAACCTAACAATACGGCTACCACGAAAGCAATTGTAATGATTGATAAAATAAAACCGTCACTTAATGTTGTTATTGCGTCGTAGCCTTTAAACATGAAACACCCTATCAATGTTAAATAAGACATGATCCATATTGGTACGATTACTTTGATACCATTCCACAGTCTACGCTCATTTTGAATACGCCTTCTTTGTTTTTCTAATTTTATTATAAGTGCATTATTCCCATGTGTTATCTATTTTATGATCTTGGCTTACTAAAATCAAATAGTCAACACAATAACCAAAATCAGGTCTTTGAGAAAGCTTATGGTTGCAAGCTAACTGACTTTTTCGTTGTCTGTGTTTGCAAAGCTTCTGTCTTTGCCAGCAGATTAAACAAAATATGGGACACGCTCAAAATATTTTAATGGTAAAATAGCAAAATCATTGAATAACAATCAGGAGCACGATATTATAAATAATAAAGTAAGGTTAATAAAATTTGAAGAATTATATGATTTACTTGATTTGTATATAACACTTAAACCCTGATGATCCTGATTTAAAGGGGACAGATTATATAAATAAACTATGGGAGGAAATTTTTAGTGATCTGAATAGGTATTATATTGTGGTAGAAGAAGACAGGCGGTTAGTGTCATCTTGTACATTGATCATAATAACTAACTTAACACGAAGTGGAAGACCATTTGGATTTTAACACGAAGTGGAAGACCATTTGGATTAATAGAAAATGTGGTAAGTAATAAAGAATACCGAAAAAAAGGGTATGGAACAGCAATATTACATAAAGCTGTAGAGATTGCAAAGGAGAATAACTGTTATAAAGTTGTGCTGTTAACCGGAAGAAAAGAAGAAAGTGTACTAAGATTTTATGAACGAGCAGGATTTGAGAAGGGATAAAGACCGGATTTATAATAAGATTGTGACGGGTCATCAGACTACAAGCCCATTGCTTAGCGTGCGATTCCTGCAAATATATTCCCAGAAGATCCCAATATCCGCACATTTCGATGGGTCAAAATTCGAGGAAAACGGTGGCTTCGGGCATTATTCTAAGGTAGAAAATTTTTCGTCATCCGGTGAAGGCGAAATACTTGAAATT
>MDTP02000192.1 GCA_001714685.2 Methanosarcina sp. Ant1
ATATATTTGATGAAAATACCTCTAAAAATTGGAGGATTTTTATGAAGTGCAAAATTTTGCGCTGAAATCTTTACGATAGGTAACTATTAGCTACTTTTACGACTCTATCTTCTTAATCCATATTTAATTAGTTTTTAGTGCTTTTACTAGTGTCGAGTCAATCCTCAAGGATTGAATGATTCTGAATAGTCGTATTCTATTTTATACGACATTTTTTTTTGTTGACTCGAGACTAAACTATTATCGATTTTTACTGGGTTATTAATCGCTTTCTGGTTTGAGATTATACTTCTCAAATCCGTTCGCCGAGTATAAGAAGACTTCGAGTTCACATTCCCCTTTGAGAAATTCCCTCATTCTGCGGTCATATGTTCTCTGTACATGCTTCAGGCCATTTTTTCTGAAATGAGCCTGCACAGCCTCAAGAAAATCAATCACCTGTCTCAGGTAAGCCTCTTCATAAGCCCTGGTTTCTTGTGCGATTGCTTTGCGTTCAGAATCCTCAAGTTCCGAATGGTAGCTCCCGTGCTCATTTAAGCCGCTTATCTGACGCCAGTCAACTTTGCCTGATTCATCGGCTTCTCTATGGAGCATGTGAGGATAAACCCTGCAGATTGAAGGGCGGTTCTCATAGATTCTACAGCGTTTTTTTTCAAGGAAAATACAGGAGCCGTCAGGCTTTGTTTTCAGGGAGTAGCCTGAGACATAAAACCTGCCCTTCTGGTCGCAAAACTCATAATAAGGGGCAGGAGTTATAGCATCTGGATCTATTTTTTTTATAATAGACAGGTCTGCATCGAGCAGAAAAACGTGGTCATTGAACTCTTTAGTGCAGCAGCGTGCACAGAATTCGCACCTGAAACCCAGTTCTTTGATAATGTCGACAAACTCAGGATCAGAAAAACCCTTTAGGCCCACAAGCTCTTCTTGTGCATCTGCAAGTCTGGTTTCAATGAGGTCATTTTTTACGCTAATTGCTTTTTTCATAAAAGAATCCTGCAATATTCAGGTTACTATTTTAATATCTGGGTTTTAGATCTGTACTTATATCGCAATTCCCACAGTTTACATCTTCTTTTCGGCCCATGTCCGTAACATTTAACTACTAGCATTTCTCTTTATGATAAACCCAAGTCTTGATGACATTTATAATTTCGCACTCTCAGGCTTCAAGGAATATTAAATATTCCATCAGGCATTATTGAGAATCATCAATTCAAGATTACAAAATCAAGAGATACCTATTTGTTGAAACACTGACGAAGGAAACAAATCCGCGGCAATCGGCAGTGGCCAGCAATAAGTGAATAATTTACGTGAAAATGGCACGTGATAAATTACTAATTTATTCAGAGAATTAAAAGTTAGCGAGGAATGATAATGGGTAAAACCGGCAGTATTAGTTGGGTAAAAGTAAAAGGTAGAAAAGGTAAAGTAATCAAAGTCCAGAAGTCACAGGCTCAAAAAGCACATCCTGGACCTGCACAGCGCTTCACTTCTTCAGGTCACAAGAGACGTTTCATCAGAAGATCTACAAAAGCCCTTGTAAAGTGATTTTAAGGGCTTTTTCTTTACTTTTTTTGGATATTATTTTAAAGCATTCTGATTTTTTTATAACCTTTTTGTTCTGCTTAGTCTGGATACGCCATGGCAGGTTCAGGACCACAGCTTAAGAGCCAGATATGCAATACTTACTCCTGAGATACAGAGCACAACATTCATGAAAATATTTAAGAAGAATGAGAAATTCTCCCCTTCTTCAAGCAGCTTGAACGTTTCATAGGCGAAGGTAGAAAATGTGGTAAAGGAACCTATGATTCCTATGTTTACGAAATAGACCACGGATTCGGGTTCAGAAGAAAAAGTAAGGAAGGCAAGCACAATGCTCCCCAGGAGATTTACTGTAAGAGTTCCTGCAGGGATATTCTTAATTATCGGGACATTGCTTGAAACAATATATCGAAGAGGTGCCCCTATGAAACCGCCGACACCTACCAAAAAGACTTTTTCCAGGCCAGAAGCTGGGATCATCTTTTTACCCCTTCCTGATTGAAAGGGCTTTTATGACACTTCTACCTAAGAACACGCCCGTAAGAGTGAGAAAAAGATTGGCGCTGATGTTTCCCAGGGCAGGAAAAAAGGGCATAGTGAAAGACTGGACTGCAAACGTCGAAAACGTTGTAAACGCTCCCATAAAGCCGGTTCCTAAAGCAAGCTTTCCCTTAGGGCTTATAAACCCGATATATTCCGTGTCGTACATAATCAGGCCAAGCATAAAACTCCCAAGCACATTTACCGAAAGGGTACCAAGCTGTGCTTCCACAAATTCACAGAGTAAAAACCTGCAGATAGCCCCTAAAAACCCGCCGGCACCAATGAGAAATATGTTGTCCAGATCTTTATTCGCAAAGGGCATAATTTCACTTTCAAAGCCATTTTTAAGGTTAAGATTTCGCTCGGTTTTTTCCGCTTCATTAGCCCTTGGAGTATAAAATTTTATCCATTATTTCTCTTTAAAAAAAGTGGGATAAAGTTACTTTACTCTTTTCCATCAAATAATAATGTTGAAGAAGTATATTGTAATGAACCCGGGACCATTATTCGATTAAGAAGACGTCTACTTCTTCTCCTTCTTCATACCCTTCCACATTTTCGGGTACCAGCACAAACCCGTCAGCCTTTGAAACTGAACTCAGGACTCCAGCCTTGGCTCCAGCAAGAGGACGCACTCTATCCCCTTCAAAAACAACACGGATAAAATTAACATATCCTATTTTTGAACTGATTTTTGCAGCCAGACGCTTTTTCAGGATAAGTTCCGGAACTTTTGGTATTGACGCCAGTCTTCGGATTCCTGGGCGAACAAAGAAATAGAGGGCAACAAGTCCGGCAACAGGAAAACCGGGAAGGCAAACAACGGGAACCTGATCTATGATGCCAAGGGCTGTAGGTTTTCCAGGGCTGACTGCGATACCATGCACAAGCAGTTCTCCGAGCGACGACACAACCTGAGGAGCATGGTCTCTTTTCCCTACAGAGGTTCCGCCTGAAAGAAGGATCATATCGGCATCCAGGTTTACCTTTATCGCCTCTTTTATACTATCCGGATTGTCGGGCACTATTCCAATGCATCGAGGAGTTCCGCCCCATTTATCTACATAGAGTGCAGCCATCAGCCCATTAGTCTCAAGCACCGTGCCTGGAGGAGGGACATCTCCGGCCTTTTCACGGCTAATCAGCTCATCACCCGTGGGAATGACTACAACAACAGGTTTTCGAAAAACCTTCACCCTGTCAAGCCCCATAGATGCAATTACAGCTGCATCACAAGGCCGAAGAAGATGTCCTGCTTCAAAAACCAGGTCTCCCTTTTTTATATCCTCTCCGATCTGACCCACGTTCTTACTAGGGTAGACCTGGGATCTGATTTCAACAATATCCCCTGTGGCAACCGTGTCCTCGACCATCACGACTGCATCGGCTCCAGAAGGCACTGCAGCCCCGGTATGGACCCAGGTAGAACTTCCTTCCTCTACATGGCCAGAAAGTTGCAGCATTACTGGGTTTGAAGGAGAAGCTCCTAGGGTATCGGAGGCACGCACAGCGTACCCATCCATAGCAGCGCGCCGGTAGTGAGGGACATCCCTTTCAGAAATCACAGTTTCTGCTAGCACCCTGCCTGTGCATATTTCAAGTGAAATTTCTTCTGTTTTCTTGAGAGGAGAAATATTCTCAAGGAAAAGTCTCAAAGCTTCATCAACAGAAGTTCGTTCTTTGAATATACTGCCCATGATCCCCTCCTGAAGATAATCAGCCCCCGGAAACAGGAGGAAGGACTGCAATTTCATCCGAATCCTCAACGAGAGTATCAAGCCCTTCCAGGTGCCGGATGTTGTTTCCATTGATAAGGACATTGATGAAGCCGCAAAGAACAGGAGTCTTACCCTTTTCTTCTGCCTTATCAAAAATAAGGTACTTTAACCCCGGATGTTTTTCCGTGAGGGATAGAAGGACATCGATAACTTTCTCTCCTGAAAGCAGGAGTTCGGGTGTGCCTGCAGCTTCACGCAAATTTGCAAATAACTTAACCTTTACCTCAGCCATGAGGAAGGTTATTTCATCTTACTCCTTAAATATACCTATCGCGAAAATAAGGAAACGGGAAGTTAAAAGCCCTGGCAAAGAAAAGAAAGGTAATTGTATCTTAACCAGCATTAATTATGGTAGATGTAAGGTTTTTCGTTTTTCATTATATTGATGACATTTTTTCATTTATTTTGACGAAATATAACGTTGTTGAATGAGTTTTATCGTGAATGATACTAATTATAGATAAATAGACAATAATATATACCAGACATACTTATCGGCTTACATGCTAACTTATTTTGAAGCAGCTGTACTTGGCATCATTCAGGGGATTACGGAATGGTTGCCAATAAGCAGTAAGGCAATGACATCTCTTGTAATGATTAAGTTTTTTGGGCAACCTCTATCAGAAGCGCTTCCATTTGCCATCTGGATGCACATTGGAACTCTCCTGGCTTCAGTAATATACTTCAGGGAGGAACTGAAAAAAATTATAAAAAGGCTCCCTGTATATTTTTCCGAGACCATTCTGAGCGGTCGATTAAATAAAAAAATGGATTTCAAAACGAAAGAAAACGAAGAAGACAGCTTGATAAGCTTTCTCATAATCGCTACTTTCCTGACAGGAATCATAGGGCTTCCAATTATGCTTTTTGTTGTGAAGAAAGCCCAGATTTCGGGAGAACTTGCAACTGCGGCCATAGGAATATTTCTAATACTCACAGGTCTTCTCCAGCGGATTTCGGCAGATGCAAAAAGTATGAAAAAACTGCCAGATAAAAGAGATGCCTTTATTGTTGGTATAGGCCAGGGTTTTGCTGCAATTCCGGGAATCAGCAGATCAGGAACTACAACAGGACTTTTTCTCTTCAGAAAATTCGACTCTGAAAACGCCCTTAAATATAGTTATTTGATGAGCGTTCCCGCAGTCCTTGGTGCTGAAATTGTACTACAGATTATGGATATAGTAAAAGTAGATTTTACTTCGCTTCTTGCGGTAGTTTTTTCTTTTATATTCGGTTTACTCACAATAGATATCTTCTTAAAAGTCGCCCGAAAAGTTAATTTTTCCAACTTCTGCATAATCCTAGGATTGATGACTATCTTATCCCTCTTATTATGAGCAGTTCGTTCAATTTATACATTATTTAAAGGGGCTGATCGAAGCTTTCAGACAGAAAAACAGAACTCAAATGTGTAAAATTATTTAATCATATCCCTTAAAATATATCTTTACCATATAAGGAAGCAGCCAGCGCTTGAAGGTTCAGGAAACAATGCAGCAAAGTCAAGATGAAAATATCGAAAACTCACCAGTGCTTTCTGAGATAAAATATAAAACTGTAGGGCTTCTTATAATCTTTTTTGCGCTATTAATCAGGCTGTTTGATCTTGGAGAACGAGTTTTTCACCATGATGAGAGCGTACATGCCAGTTTCACCCTAAACCTTCTCAAAACTGGGCAATACACTTATAATCCCGCTTATCACGGTCCCTTTCTATTCCATTCTACTGCTGTTATCTTTCACTTTCTGGGAATAAACGATGCTACAGCACGCCTGATACCGGTTCTTTTTGGAGTAGCTACAATTCCTCTGCTATTTTTGCTGAAGAAAGAACTCGGGAAAAGAGGAGTACTCTGGTCGGCATTCCTGATCTCGTTTTCTCCAAGCATGGTTTATTTTTCAAGGTTTTTCAGGAACGATCTGATAATTGTTTTCTGCACCCTGGCTACTGTCGCAGGAGGCGTCCGCTACCTGGAAAACCTTCACAGTAGAAAGAGATACCCTTATCTTATCCTTGCCGCTTCTTCGCTTGCCATTGCGGTATCCTCAAAGGAAAACGCCTACCTGGTCATTCTGATGTTTGGAGCTTATGGCGGGATTTATCTCTTATACAAGTTTTATTCAGACTGGAAAAAAGAAAATCTAAGCTTAAAGAAGGCTCTTCGTCTCAAAAGTTCAGCTTTTTTTCCCTTTCTTCCTGAGATTCTTCTCTCAGGCGTTCTATTCTTTTTCATTGTGATGCTATTTTACACAAGCCTTTTCAGGAATGATGTAACCCCTTTCTCGATTGTGGAAAAGGCTTTTTCCCACTGGGTGGAAATGCACAAAATTCAACGCCTGGGAGGACCCTTTTATTTTTACATCCCTATTCTTCTTGTATATGAAAGCCCCATTCTGCTCTTTGGGACTATGGGTATTATCTATTTTCTGAAAAAGAAAGACAAAAATACCCCATTTTTCCTATTTTTATCTTACTGGGCGGTTGCAAGTCTGCTGCTTTACTCCTATCTTCAGGAAAAGGTTCCCTGGCTTGTAGTGAATATTGTCCTGCCCTTCGGGATTTTAGCAGGAGCTTACCTGGGAGAATTTTTCCCCCGAGTCCCTGATAACGGACAACTGAAACCTATGTCCAGGGCAGAAAGCGGAAGTTCCGAATCAGGCAAAAAATCTGCTTTCGAGAAAGATAGTTCCAGAACTTACACATTGCTGGCAGGTATTCTGGCACTCACTCTGATAATATCCCTCGTCCAGTGTATCTCAGTAAACTTCTACAGAAGTATGGACCCTGATGAACTGATGACCTATACTCAGGCATCTCCAGATATCAGGGGGCTTATGGAGAAAATCGAGGGATTCAACGAGGGGCCTGAGACTTTAAGGTTATACGTTGCGGATCCCGACGACCTTTACTGGCCTCTGCCGTGGTACTTGAGAGACTATGAAAAAGCAGCGTATTCAAGAAAACCCCCGACGGAGATGAAATATGATGCAATAATCGTACCTGTGGAGTACCGGATGTACGATGTAATCCCGAAAGAGGAATACGCTTCATATAACTTTACACTGCGTCCGGGTAGAGAGTTCACACTATATTACAATAAAAGTCTTGAGAATAAAATGGGTGATGCCCTCTAAAAAGAAAATTTATTTGTACCTGGAAAGTTCCAACTCACAATTCACTTTTTCTTAATTTTTTCCTATAGAAATATTTTACAAATTCCATGGAAATCAGCGTGGTGGAAGCAAGAGTCAGTGTCACTCCCCATAGAAACTCGCCCAAAAAGAGCAAAAACATAAAAAAGCCAAGCATTGTAATGAAAGCTACAATGATGAGAGTGGCACTACAAATCAATCTGCCCTATTTGTCAAGGCTTTCCTGTGAGGGAGTTCTCGATCTTTCTATTGACCCCAGAAGTCCCGCAAGTCCACCAAAAGCGATTTTCAGTCAGGTTGCCGAAACAATAGAAGCTGCTATCAGGAGAAAAATCAATATACTTTTAAACTGTGATATAAAGAGTCGCAGGACAGAAACTTTTTCCTTTTCTTTTAGCTCATTTTCCCCATATTTCTCAAGTCTCTTTTCGGCTTCCTCGGAACTCAAGCCTGCTTCTTATGTACCTAGTACCTTGACAATTTAATTATGAAACATAATATTTGGACAGCTTCTCATCTGCAGTCTTCTTTGTAAACTTCCA
>MDTP02000193.1 GCA_001714685.2 Methanosarcina sp. Ant1
CATATGCTTCTCTTGATATTGAATCATGTGCCAAAAATTTAAGCACAGGAACTGCAGGCTCTAATCTCAAATTCAAAATCATATGGCTTATCACACTTGTGGAATTTGGCTTATGTGCTTAAAATTTGGGAACTTCGGATCAATCCTGCATTCGACGTCGACATTAGAAATTAAACTAATTTTCATGATATCGTTTTTTGAGCATTTGATAACTACACATTCGATTTAAAGCTGGTTAACTTGTGGCTCAACTCCCACGAAACATATAAGCAATGAATCATTTTTGTAGTAGGTCTAGTATGGGAGGCTAATGTACTGCCATATGTAAACCCAACAACCACTTGCAATCATAGCCTATTATTTAAAAAACGTTATCAATAAAAATTCTCAAAATTTAATGTCAACCTGCCGAATGTAGGATCAATAAATAAGCTGGTATTTTCTATCTCAGCTTTCTCCGTATCCAATATTTCTTCCAGCGAAAAAATCTCATACCTCTTTTTTCGATTCCTGTATTTTTCCAACTTATTATAGTCAAAAAAGAGGTTATCGTAGCTAACTACATGCCTGAACCATTCTATAGGAATTGGAAGGCTTGATAAAAGAGGTATAGCTGTTTCAAAATAATTCCTGAAAACCTCATTTCTAGATAATTTACACCAGTTGTCTATTGTAAAGTTTACTTTATCAACTTCAACCGTAAAAACAACAGGGTACACTTTACAAAATATAGGCTTAAAATTCCGGCACTCACACTCTTCAGTTTCTTTGTTTAAAAAAGAGCACAATTTTCCTAATTTTAATACATGTAACAGAGTTCCGTCATCCATTCTCAGAATATCCAGATAACGAACTTCAAATTCAGAAACACTTAGACCCATTTCCTTTGCCATATACTCCTTTTCTCCGGGTAGCAGGGTTCCGATCTTATTATGCTCGCATGCTCCCCCACATGTCCTGCAGGTTTTAAAAGTATTTTCATTTACTCCACTAAACATTTTATGGAATCTTTCATACACATGCATGGGTATTTTTTCAAATATCAGCCTTAAAACCTCGCCATCCAGAATATAGATATTGAATCTTTTTTTAGTTGTATTTACATGTATGTCTGATGCATGCTTTTATTTATGCTTTTTTTGTCAAGTATAGTTTAATAAAAAGCAGGTTCGAATTTAAAAAAAACTCAGATGAGATTTTGTTTAAAAAAAGTTCCTATAAAAATTTTGCGATACAAGCTTAATTTTCTTAGTATCTAGACACAGAAAGTACTAAAAAGCGCACTACATCTATAAATACTTAAAGTTGCAAATCGCGCCAAAAGTGAATTTATTTAGCCCTCTTTTTTGCTCATTCAAAAGAAGAGTTGTAATTCTTTTTTTCGCCAATGATGCAATATATGACTGTCCTCACTAAAAGTACATCTAAGAGACAGGATTTAAGGCAGAACTCCCCTTACATATGCTCAAATCAAAATAGAGTAGGGACTTCTTCGCTATTTTGAGGATATATTTTATTTATCATCTAAAACATCTGAGTTTTTTCTCCTGAGGACCCACAGAAAAACAACTTAGGTACATTTTTACACTGTACTTAACCATTTTTATAAGCACCTCCATCGATTAAATTCCAAGATAATTATGTGTTACCTAAGTTATTTTGTAGCGACCCTTAGTAGTGTCTTCGATCAGCATAGGTAATATCTCGTATTTTCAGCAATTTTCTTCGTCTTAATTCATTGAAAAAGATCACAGGTTAAGGATTTCAACTTCAATTTGTTCTCAGGTGTATCTTACAGTCCCTTTAAAGTTTTTTTTCGATTGATAGGTTTTAATACACACAGGCGAATAAAAAATATAAATAAAGAACTAAATGGCAAAAAACTGGGGGATTCAGGATTTGGCAAAACATTTCTTCATAATCGCCGGAGAAGAGGCTGGCCCTAAATCGAACAAAATGGGTGGAATCTGGAACGTCATTGACGGAGAGGCACATGCACTTGCAACTCTCTTCAATTCTGACACATTGGAATCAAAAGATGAGAGGAAAATCCTTGTTGTAGGCCCTTATTATGGACATAGAGGTGCAGACTGGAACGGGGGGCTGAACAGGATCACGAATATGGGAGAGTTTGGCCCCTTGAATATTGACGCAGAGCTCCAAAAAAGCCTGGAATCCCTTGAAAAGTCAGGCATAAAAGTGTTTACAGGAGAAAAACGGGTAGGAAAAACGAGAATAGCTTATCTGCAGTTCCAGACTTCCGATTTCGGGAAAATACTTACAACATACATGGGAAAGGAGATGACACTCGAAAGCAGGGTCAAAGCTGAGGCCTATCAACTCATTGGGCTTGATTCCTTGAAATATGAGAGTATGTCAAATGGTCCGGAATATACCCATTATCTTTCTCTTTCCTATGCGATTTCCGAACTTGCCCGGTTTCTCGTAAGCTCGGCTTCGGAAACTGCTGAAACCGGAAAAGAAGAAACAGCCTCAAAACAGGGTTTTAGCCCCTGCCCAGATGTTTCCCTGCACTGCCATGAATTTGGAGTGTTTTATGCGACAGCCAGGCTTAAGAAACTTGGAGTTCCGGTAGGCAGCATTGCAACTCTGCACGCTACCATCCCCGGAAGGACAGCAGGATACAATTCCATTCAAAAAAGAAGGAATAATGACAGTACATGGCCCCCTGGAGTGCCGGAAAACCTGGCTTCCCTCGAAGCCCTTGCATTATATGCAGATACCGTTACCGCGGTAGGGGAGTCGACAAGGCAGGAAGCCAGGCTTTTTTACGGGATTAACGGGATTGTTATCCGAAACGGGATAACTATAGGATTCGATAAAATCGATTGGAACCTGAAAGAACGTTGTCTTGAACAGATCCGAAAATTCCTTTCCGAAAACCTGTACAAACATTATGGGGGAGAAAGAATAGAACCCGAAAAGATAATCCCGATTTTCACAATCTCCCGCATAGAAGCGGAAAATAAAGGATATCCTGATCTCCTTGATTCTCTTGTCGCTCTTGATCATATAATAAAGAACAGCATTCTGGAGGGGCATATGGAAGAAGGAGTCAGAGTAATCTGTTTCCTTGTTACCGCAGAAGGCCCCAAGGCAAACCTTCCTGAAGGATTTCCTGTCAACCTGCCAAAAGAAGCGCTTGTAGGAAATGAACTGAGGCTTCAGCAGATGATCGAGGAAAGAGGGCTGGATTTTTCAAAGATGGTAAGAGGAAAGTGTTCGGTTGCAGCGGTTCTATATCCCCAGATTCTCTCAATATCCGATGGAGGGCTCGGTATGGAAGTTGGGGATTTTATGGCCGGCTGCTGTGCAGGCATCTTTCCCTCGCGTTATGATCCCTTCCTGCTTACTGGACTTGAAGCCGGAAAAGAGGGGACCCCAAGCGTGGTCAGCCAGGTCTGCGGTTTCAGTGATGCCATAAAGGCTATCGAACCTCTGGTAGAAGGTCTTGGAGGAGTAATAGTCGTAGACAACATTGATCTTTCCTATTATGAAACAGTTCTTGATTATGCCCTTGCAACCAGCTACTTTACGCGGAATTTCATAGAAGACAGAGTGAAGTACAGACTCCTTTGCAGGGAAGCCTTCCTCCTCGCAAAAGATATGGGCTGGGAAGAGCCTACTCAACAGTATTATGAACTGATGAGCGGAACCCGCTTCTGCGGGCAGGAAAACACTACCGGCAAGGTGTGAACTTGCATTTGGAAAAGTCCTAAAGGGGCTCTTTAGAAAAAGAAGAGAAAATAAGACAGAAGGGAAAAAAGAAAATAGTGAAAAGGAAAAGAGAAAATAGTGAAAAGGAAAAAAGAAAAGTAAAAAGGAAAAGAGAAAATAGTGAAAAGGAAAAGAGAAAATAGTGAAAAGGAAAAGAGAAAATAGTGAAAAGGAAAAGAGAAAATAGTGAAAGAAGAAGCAAAGAGGAGCAAAGAAAATCAATGGGGTTTTCCTTAGATGTCAGAAATTAGAAAGCATTATTTCCTTTCTGAGTACTGCATAATTGCCGAAGAAAGAGCTAAAAGACCTTCGGACTTTGCAAACGCAGCTGAAGATTCCGGGAAAAACAGTCCTGCAAGTTGTTCTTTTTGCGGAGGAGCTGAGGAAAGTACCCCCTGGCTACTGCAGTATATAAAAATGGGAAAATCTTTGCCGATACCCCTGAAAAAAGGATACGAAACTGGGACTTCCGCTGCTTTCCAAACCTCTATCCTGCTCTTTCTCCTGTCTTGTATCCATCTGGGCATCAGGAAGTTGGCCTGGAGGCTGAACCTGGATATGGTTTTCATGAAGTTGTCGTGGAATCACCTTTGCATGGGAGAAGGCTAGAAAATTTTTCTGACCTGGAGCTTTCAGGGCTCATGCGTGTATATAGAGACCGTTCCTGCAACTATATAATCCGCGAACAGATACGGTAACGTCTCCCTATTTAAAAACTCAGGGAAAGCCGCAGGAGCTTCCATAGACCACCCTCACAGCCAGCTCCTTGCCCTCCCATTTTGTCCTCCTCCTCTAGAAAGGGAACTTAAAACTATCAGGGAAAATGAAAAATGTCCCTACTGTGCAATCCTTGATAGGGAAAAAACTTCTCCTCGCTTTATCTTTGAAAACAGCGAATGCATAGCTTTTGCCCCTTATTTCTCCATAGGACCGTTTGAAGTCTGGATTCTTCCAAGGAAACATTTAAGCTTTCTTGGAGATTGCAATGAAAAAACTCTTTTTGCCCTTGGCGATATCCTAAGAGCTGTTCTCAGAAGTTACGGAAGAGTCTTTGGAAACCTGCCTTTCAATCATATGTTTTACCAGCTCTACGAAACTCCTGAATATCACCTGAATCTTCGGCTGCTCCCGAGGTTTTCAATCAATGCAGGGTTTGAGCTGAATACAGGAACTTATATCAATACAGTTTCTCCGGAGAGGGCGCCTCTTACCTCAGGGGAGAACACATGCTTGGAAAATGAACCTTGTCGAGAAACGGATTCTATAAGAGGAACTAGGGAGAAAAACTATATTTTATCAATCCGAAACAAGAAAAAATCACAGATATATTTATCTAGAATTAAACAGAAACTGAGTTACTAAATTATAGAGACCGTATCCTTAATGTAAAAACCGCTTTTACAGCGTTTAAATTAAGGTTAGATCTTCTTTACCTGCGTATGGCAAATTGAAGGTTTGTGGGGCTGTAGATGGACTATAGCAGGGTATTTGCGATCTGAATTCGGCAATAACCGTCTGAATTCAGCACTGAATAATATAAAATGAATTCAATAAACTGAAGGGTGTTAATATTGCATCAGGCAAGGGAAAAACCCTCATTCTTCATTATTCATTTCCTTAACTCCCATTTTGAGAAAAAGGAGTAAGTGAGTCTATGAAAAAGATTCGAATAGGAATTTTTAGCTGGGAAAGTTTATATTCGATACGTGTAGGAGGGATAGCCCCCCATGTATCTGAACTCTCTGAGGCTCTTGCGGCAGAAGGACATGAGGTCCACCTGTTTACACGAGGCCGTGAAAAAAATGAAGAGATAATCAATGGGGTTCATTATCACAGGGTTGCCTGTGATCAAAATGGGGGAATAGTGGAACAGATGAACAGGATGTGCGACAGTATGTACTGTCGGTTCCTGGATGTGAGAGAAAAGGCAGGGAAGTTTGACATCCTACACGGGCATGACTGGCATCCTGTAAATGTCCTCTGCAGGATAAAAGCTCAGTTTGGGCTGCCCTTTGTGCTGACTTTTCATAGTACTGAATGGGGACGTAATGGAAATCGTCATGGAGACTGGTGGGAGGCAAAGGAAATATCGCACAGGGAGTGGCTCGGAGGATACGAATCTTCTGATGTGATTACGACCTCAACCATATTGAAAAACGAACTCCAGCAAATATACACAATTCCCGATTATAAGCTCTGGGAGATTCCTAATGGAATAAATGTGGGGAAAATAAAAAGAGAAATTGACCCCGGAACTGTAAAAAAGCATTATGGCATCCACCCATGTCTACCAGTTGTGCTTTTCACGGGTAGGATGGCATATCAGAAAGGGCCTGACCTGCTTGTGGAAGCTGCGGCAAAAGTCCTGAAAAAAAGGAATGCCCAGTTTGTACTTATAGGAGAAGGGGAAATGCGCGCCCAGTGTGAATATCAGGCTCAAAAACTTGGTATTGGAAATTCATGCAACTTCCTTGGCTATGCCCCTGATAATACTGTAATAGATTGGTTTAATGCCTGTGACCTTGTGTGCGTACCTAGCCGGAACGAACCATTCGGAATTGTTGTACTTGAAGCATGGGACGCAAAAAAACCGGTAGTTGCAAGCGATGCGGTCGCCCTTATTGAGAACTTCAAGACCGGCGTTGTTGCTCATAAAGAGCCCTCTTCCATTGCCTGGGGCCTTAATTACGTCCTTGAAGGGCTTGGCCGTAACAAAATGGGGGAAAAAGGATATGATCTTCTCAAACAGAAATATAACTGGAAAACAATAGCTAAAAAGACCCTTGAAGTATATGAAAAAGTGATTGAAAAACAGTAATTCTCGTTCTAACAGTAAACGCATGCAGTTGAAGGGGCTCAAAATTTTATTTTCGTAAATAGTATATATATGAGAGCGTCACAAAAGTAAAACGATTCTACAATTGGGTAATCTGAACTTTGACTTAAACTATGGTTGTAAATTTTTTACATAATATTCAGGCAAACACTACCATATTAAAAATCAATTTATCCTATTTGTATAATCAAATAGACTTTACGAAACTCTCAAGATAGCGTTGCCTAAAATGGGAGTTGCTGATTGAAAAACAAGGACAAGCAGCAGGAAAAAGTAGTTGAAAAGCAAGAATTCAGGGCAAAAAAACCCTAGATAGAAGTTTTAAAATATGCTACTTTTTTATTACGTCGGGAGCGCGGAGGGTCACGAATACCCCGTCCTTTACAGGCTGTCCGACAATTACTGCCAGTAATAAAAGAATTCCTTCTTTTCCGATTTTAAGGTCTCAAATGCCTTCTTTTTGTTGTCTTTTTATTACTATCTGTAATTGTCGGACAGCCTCTTTAGGGTTGAGTGGCCGCACACAATTTGATCAAAATATCTTGTGACCGGCACGGAGAAGGTCAAAAACCGAACCATTAGCGGACACGCGGAGAGAACCTGTGTAAATTCAAAATTACCCGATTGTATTTCATTTGTATTCGGTTAAGAGATAAAATGCATGAAAGTGTTATTTTTTATGCTAAAATCTCAACATTCAAGTCGGAAAATCACTATACGTGGTATTCGAAGTTGTGCATAAAATTCGTTAACCGATGACAAATGGATTGTATTTCATTGGTCATCGGTTAAGGAATAAATGATTTTCTTGCATACGTTTTTATATTATTTATAGTATAAAATTAATTTATTCATGGATACCGAGTTTAAATCTTCTATCGAAAATCCTCTCCGAAAAATGTTTCCCGAAGAATGGTTAAGGGAGACTGCTAGAGAGAGATCGGAAGAGCCGTCGTGTAGG
>MDTP02000194.1 GCA_001714685.2 Methanosarcina sp. Ant1
TAGTCTCAAAATGATGTAAATTTGGGTGGAAATATGTTGCAATACCTACAAAAATGAGTTAATATGACAATGTCAAGTAAAAAATAACATTCTTAATGAAAGAAAGCTCAATCAATTAAATTATAAACTATCAAAATTATAAAAATTTATTCGTTTCTTACACTTGCAAGAAAAGTCCTGCATCTGCAAGAAAAGTCGGTCAAAAATGGGACTTTTCGTGCAAAGCCGAGATTTCCGATACTTTTTAATATCTTCTGGAATCCCAAATAAATGTACCATTAATTTCGCTAGCAATTGACCGTGATCAATCAAAAACCCCGAAAAAATTAAAAAGACTCAGATTTCCAGGAAATATAACTAGGACTTACACACTTTAGGTACAAAATCAAGTACAATAAACACTTTGGCTTAAATTAGGTTTTGGATAATTAAAGGTTTAATGCCATTGATTTTTTCGTCAACTGCGCAAGTCCTATTAATATATGGTTCAACTAGTCAACAGTCAATGACTCAGATCGTTACCGAAACAACCGGTCATTACCACCAGCTGTCGAGGTCGAAATCGCCTTTGAAGCAGCCGGCACGGACAGCAGTTATAAAGCAGCCTTTTTTATCGTCACATTTATCTCTGCAGCCGCAGCCGCTCCATCCGCCATAGCCGCAACGGTCATAGCCGCAACCGCCATAGCCGCAACCGCCGTAGTCGCCGTAGCCGCCCAATGCGCGTGGTGCCGTTACTGCCACAGGAGCCGGTGCGCGTACCTTCTTAGTTGTTTCAGGAGGCGATATTATCTCTCCTTTTTTATTATACCATGCGCTTGCTGATGCTGCTGTCAATGATACTAAAAACAAGACTACCAGCAGAATACCTATTGTCTTTTTAATGTTCATTCCTCACTCTCCAAATTGATGTTTAGTTTGATACAATTTCAAGCCAACCCGTTTTTCATTTCACGTTCAGTCGAAAGATCTATTTATTTGCCAATAAATCCCCACGTTTTTTCTTAAAGAATACCGTAAAAGTATGCTATGATAGATTTTATTCTCGTTTTATATACGGAGAATTTACCGACGAACGCGATTTCAAATTGTATCAAATGGTAGTTATTATTTATATAATATAATATGCAAAGAAATATAATTCAGTAATTTATTTAATTTACATTATAAAATTAGCCCGGGTTTCCTGTATTGTCTTCAATACTATTATTTTTAGAATGATTTATGCAATGTGATTGGAACATATGTACTTGAGGTAGAAAATCAAGCACTAAAGACATGGTGGTTTAAAATCGGAATTCACACATTTAAAAGCTCAATTCTCTTTGATTTCCCATTCCCCGCATAAATCCCAATAATGTTAGCTATCTTGGGATTTTGGTTCTTATGTGAGAGGAGAATAGAGGCTTGAAAGTGACCGTGATATTGCTATGAATTTGAGGAGGCTTCATGTTTCTTTGAGTTTGTTGAGCTTGAGATTATTTGAGCGAGATTTTGGATGTGAAGGTTAATCCTGTGATGAAATCGACCTTGAAACCTGCCATTGGAAAGTATACCTTTGAGAAAGTTGTGGCTGATGAGTGAATCCTCTGCAAATCCTCTTCTTTTGCCCTTATCCAGTTTTTGCGCTTTGCTCTGTCTTGTAAGGCACAGGGAACTAAAAGACGAAGATTTTTTACTTTCATATTTTTCCGATCCTTGGTGTATATGCTCTGGTCTAAACTTATGATCTGTTTCCTCTTACTATCAATGTTCAGGTTTTCCTTCGTGCTTCTTGACTAAAATGTTTATTGGAGTGTCCGGGAATTATTTAGGCATTCATATAAAATTCTTTTATACAAGCTCAACAACCTTTAATATCACAAGCTTCTAAAGCTAGAGTCGGTGGGGTAAATAATGCATTTTCGATATGGAGATGCTTTTTTGAGATTACGTTAGATAGTGTATACTATGCAAGGTACTTTCGAACATAAAGTGCCTTTTGAGATATCGTTGGATTTAGAGTAAATATTCAGGGCATTTTCTAACAGGGGATGCTTTGAGATGACTCTGGCTAGAATACATTATCAGTGGGGTTATGATAAGATGGTATTGAATAATATAAAAGAAATTGTAAAAACCGTAATAGGAAAAAGAAGCTTACAGTCGGAAACGATCAAAGAAATGACTTACTGGCTCCATAATCTGGAGTTTCTAATAATAAAGGTGATGATGTTTGCTATTGGCATTCATCACCTTTATGTGTATACAATGAAAACTATGTTTTAAGTTTTCAGTTTACACACATCGTAGATTAGTTCTCCTTCCCAAGGAGATAAACTGTTTGCCACCGAAATATAGCTGCTTCCGGGCCAAAACTACTGGGAAACCGGGTATGGGGAAACCGGATACGAGGAAAACCGGAAGACGGATGGCAACTATTAGCTTACAATTAGGAGGAAGATTGTCTGTATTTACTCTGTTTAGGACTTATGCAGGTGAACTGAGAAACCGCAGACTTGAGGCCCCGGATTCTTAAAGCACAGTGCTTTTTTGAAAACTCGGGTGTATCCGGTTCTTCCGTTTCTATTCCTTACTGCATAAGTTATATCCGAAAAACTGAGGATTCATTCCATTAATCCTCAGGCTAAGGATAAACAAATACCAGGAGAATCGAATACCTGATGACTTGATGCCCTTATTTAATGCCTCACCTGTTTCAAAAGTCATCGGGTTAAAAAGAATCGCTCTCAGGTAATAAAAGAACCCTTTAAAAAGATCCTTTTGGGGATGAAAGAGCTATTTAAAGGGGACTATTCTTAGATTAAAAAGAACAGGGCTCAGCAAATGATAAAGATCCGCTCTTAAATTGACTTTTCTTTTGCTGGCATTTTTCTTTATTTTTTGCCAGTTTATTTTTTGGAAATATCTCAGTTTTTCTAGGATTAAGCAGTAAACTGAGAAAACAGTAGCAAATAAACTCCAAACTGTCTAAATTAAATTATTCATTTTCCAAGTGCGTAAGACATATATAATATTATGCGATTGTTACTATTGGTGGCTTCTATGGTAGCCAAGCAAGGGGAAACCTATACCTTCGGAACGTGGGGTATGGGCCTGTTAACCTGCGAGGGTTACCCGAGGTTAAAGCAGGAAGCCAGGAGTCTTTAGCTTTGAGGTGGTTAGTTGTTATCATTCATTAATGAGATTCAAAATCTCAAATGGTAACCTGTTGCTCTTAAACTAAGACAATCAGCACTATATTTTTGCATAATCGAAAATGAAAAAGGAGATCCTCAAAACATGAGTGAGTTGATAGTTTTTGCATTTCCGGACGAAAAAGGCGCATCTGAAATGGATGGAGCCATCAAGCGGCTTCAAAAGGAGCAGTTGATAACTCTCGATGACGCTGCAGTTGTCGTTCGCAATCATGATGGCAAGGTCAAGGTTAAGCAGGCTATGAACCTTGTAGGTGCAGGTACTGTGGGTGGAGCATTCTGGGGTATGCTAATCGGACTGCTTTTCTGGATGCCCTGGTTGGGCCTGGCAATCGGTGCAGTAACCGGTGCAATTTCAGGCAAATTATCTGATTACGGAATCAACGATGACTTCATCAATGAAGTTGCTCAAACCATCGAGCCCGGTGGATCCGCCCTCTTCCTATTGATTTCAAAATGGACTGAGGATAAGGTTCTTGACCAACTGAGCACATTTAACCCGAAAGTAGTACGCACTTCCCTTTCCAAAGAAGAAGAACACAAACTTAAAGCTGCTTTTGGAGCCGGAGAGTAACTAGAAATCTGTAATAAAATAATATAAGCAACCAATTATATAATTTTTTAACATTTAATAGATAAATAACCACCGTGGGAGAAGTTACTGAAAACAGCAAGCACAAGAATCGATCTAAATCTGGTCAAACAAAGTGAATGTGCTTGTTTTGTCAGATTTGATCAATTTGTCAGATTTTTTCAATAACTCCTCCTACGATCTATTTTTTACTTTTCAATATTTTGTATTTAGCTTTTCAGTTTTTCCTTCAGATCGGAGCAACCTTCTTTCCGTATGCGTCATTAAGCACTATCGCAAGGGCTGTGTATAGAGCTGCTAGACCCATGATGAGTCCTACATAGCCGGCTATAAGGAGCAGACCTGTATTCCCTGTGGCATTTACGATAGCCAGCAAAATGAACAGCAAAAAAAGTGTCAGGAATATGAACATTATCGCTTTGCTATCCAGTTTCAAGGTGGCTATCAGCAAGACAAAGGTATACACTCCCCAGAGGAAGAGGTAGGCTGCAACTGATATGGGGTCCGGAGCTCCAATCAGGCCTGTTCCAGGCAGGAGTAGAAGGCCGGCAAAAGAGAACCAGAAAAGGCCAAAGGCACAAAAAGCAGTCCCTCCAAAAACACTTCCCTTTTTCCAGGCCATAATTCCTGCAAAGACCTGGGCAAAGCCCCCCAGGAATATTGCCATAGACACAATCATTGAGTTAACAGGATAAAGCCCTATATAACTCAGGCTCAGAAGAACTGCCGAAAGGCCAAGTCCAGTAAATCCCAGAGGTGTTGGATTTGCGGTTTTATCTTTGATATCTGTTATTATTTCTCTTGCTTCTACCATAGTTTCTACCATAAATATCACTCCCCGGTTTTTCCGAGTTTTAAAACAAAACTCTCTCTGAAGTCGATTATGATCTATATTTAAGCGTTGAGATTTCGAAAAGAGTTGTTAAGCACTGATGCGGTTTGATCATAGAAATTATCAGCAGCACTGATAAATGCTGTAAGAAAGGTTTTCACTCGCAAAAAACAAAAACTACAAGAGACTACTGTTTGTATTCCTTCTATCTTGGAACTTAAGGTTTATTCCCACCCCCATGGGATACCTTTTTGTTTATTGGATATACATTTAATATATTATTGTTGTTTTTATAATTTTGTATTAAAAATATTTTTTGAGTACGCTAATTCGTATCATATCTAAAAGCAGTCTCTTTCAGCAATTCTGAAAAACTCTCCTTAGTTCTTTACATAAACAGATTTTTCTTTTTCAGTCCCAGAATCGAAGATTTCTCAAAATGTAACTTTAAATAGGTGCAGCCTTTCCATTAATTTTAAATTATCCCGCAACTTATCAGAAGCTAATGACCCCAAAAATTCTTGTTACCAATGATGACGGTGTTTATTCCACAGGTTTGAAAGCTGCCTTTGACAGCGTTTCGGATCTCGGGGAAGTTACGATTTCAGCTCCTGCTGTCCAGCAGAGCGGGGTCGGACGTTCGATTTCGATCTTTGAGCCTCTTCGGATCACAAAGACAGAGGTCGGAGGCATACCCGCTTATGCCGTGGGCGGAACTCCTACCGACTCTGTAATTCTGGGAATTTTCACGATTCTCAAGGAGATGCCTGACCTTGTGCTCTCTGGCTTTAACATCGGAGAAAACATCAGCACGGATACAATCACCACTTCAGGCACTATCGGGGGAGCTCTGGAGGCTGCAAGCTACGGCGTTCCTGCAATTGCCGCCTCCATGCAGGTGCTTGATGAAGGACAGAAATTCGATGATCCAAGGGATTACCATAGAGAACGCTTTGAAACCGGGATAAAAGTCGTAAACGGAATTGCTCGAAACGTCCTCAAGCACGGGATGCCGAAAAATGTGGACCTGCTGAACGTCAATATCCCTTATCATGCCGAGGAAAATACTCCTGTAGAGATAACCCGCCTTGCAAGGAAAATCTTTAAAACTGATGTCGAAGAACGTCATGACCCCAGGGGCAGATCCTATTACTGGATTGCAGGAGACCTCATCCGGGAAGCAGAAGAAGGGACCGATGTGCACGCTATCATGCAGAAAGGGCATATCTCAATAACTCCAATTTCCCTGGACTCAACTTCCAAAATAGATTTCTCGGAGATTGAAAAGTATCTTTAAACATTTCTAAACTGGAATATATTCTGAAAAAAGAGGATTTTAGTGCCGGAGAACTACTGATTTCTCTTTTTTGCTCCGGAAAAAATATTTTATGTTACTATTCTTTCACATCATCTTTTTCAATATGAATGGAAATTTCCTTCCATCTACTGTCGATAGTGTGGAGAGTTTCGACCATTGCCTGGATAACATTTATCACGATTTTTTGGACAAAATCATTCATTGGAATTTTCCTGCCGTCTACTAAAAGTTCGATTTTCACATTTTTTCCTCCTTGCAGTCGTATTATTTTTGTACCCACTTTTCTTCTTTTCCTTTCTTTTCTTCTAATTGATTTTTCTCTTGTTCAAAAACTTTAATAGGAATGTAATAAGGTTTCCGCCGACTTACCGCAAGCCTTAGCAGTTTTTCTATCTCTTCGGGGCTCCTGGCTTCCCGGACATCCACCAGATTATCATTTACAAGCAGACAGGGCTTAAATTTTCCGTCGGCTGTGATCCTTAGCCTGCTACAGTGAGCGCAGAACTCAGAATTATCCATAGGATGCACAAACTCCACTTCAACCCCGTCGATAATATATTTTTTCCGGTGATGCAGATGCCTGACTCTAACTTCGCTTGCCCTCTCAGCCAGGCTTTTCTCAAGTGCCTTCGAGTCAATAGTGTATTTTGAAAGTTTAGGGTCAATATCCATAAGCTCTATTAATTGCAGGATTACTTTCCCTTTATATGGTCGGATAAATTCCATCATGGAATCAATCTCGTTATCGTTTATGCCTTTTAGGAGTACCATATTCAACTTTACAGGGGTCAATCCAGCTTCAACTGCACTCTCAATGCCTTTAACAACTTTTTCAAGAGAACCCGCCGGAGCTCCGGTAATTGCCTCATATTTTTCGGGAACAAGAGTATCGAGGCTTACATTTACCCTGTCCAGGCCCGCAGCCTTCAGAGTTTTTGCACGTTTTTCAAGCAGGATACCATTCGTGGTTGCAGACACTTCTTTTAAGGGAGGAAGGCAAGAAAGGATATCCTCGAAGTCTTTTCGGAAAAGCGGTTCGCCCCCTGAGAATTTAACTTTGCTGACTCCGAATTTTGCAGCTTCCCTAACAATCCCACAGATTAGCTCAGGTGTCATCTCATGCCCTATGGGACCGCAGGTACAGCCCTCTGCACCTTCATTATGACAGTATATGCATGATAGATTACACCTATCAGTGATGGATATGCGAAGCCCTGTTACCTTTCGTCCGTAAGGGTCCGCAAGAAATTCTTTTGGGTTTTCTTCCGCAGCTTCAGATGTTTTTCTTGGATTTTTCTGCTTCATGATTGGCTAAGATCCCACCCAAATATTTGATCCACAGTTCTCTATTGACTTAAATTCTGGGTCGTGTCCGTGAGTTGTTGAAAATCGTAGACCCAAGACTCTTTCTACATTTTCCCAAAAATGGAAGGTATACTTG
>MDTP02000195.1 GCA_001714685.2 Methanosarcina sp. Ant1
AAACATGGGGAGTTTATATGTTTTTATTGCAGAAAGAATAATATAGCATATAGAAAAGAGATAATTCAAAAATAAGCTTAACTTGATCTCAATATTGATATAAATCAGAGAAAGAAGGATGAAAAAGGAGATCAGTGTGAATTCAGATGACGGACTTGAAGGGAATGAGCAGTATGGGGAAGACTTTTCTCCTGAACCTCTTTCTTTGGAAGCCCTTTTCCACATGTATGGAATCGAGCGCAGCCATGCAGACAATGTGGCCAGGAATGCTCTTGAACTTTTTGATATCCTTGATTCTATTCACGGGCTGGATCCTGAAATGCGAAAGTTTGTGGAAATAGCTGCGCTTGTTCATGATACCGGCGTGGCTACAGATTTTGAAAATCACCACAAAGCAGGAAGAGCCATCCTGCGCCTGCACCCGCCTGCTGAACTGCCTGAAAGGTTGTGGCCTGTCGTTGCCTGGACAACTTTCCTGCATAAAAAGAAGATCGGAAAAAATAAACTCTCGAAACTTAGAGGAAAATCTTTCGGAAAAATGCCTGATGATCTGCAGGACCTTACCCTGAAAGCGGCTGCCCTTATCCGGCTTGCCGATGCCCTTGATTATAGTAGGATGGAAAGTAGGCTCGGAAAGGTCACGCTGGATAAAAAAATAGTCAAGTTCGAAATAGGAGGACATGGAGCTGCAATTGATGCGGAAAGAATGAACCAAAAAGGCGACCTCTGGCATCTTCTTTATGATACTAGGCTGGAGTTCAGGCCTGTTTGACGAAGCGATAGTCCTTCTATTTTAAAGTCTTAAAAATACAAAACCAAACTGTTTACTGGTATTTGTTTATTGGCGTAATTCTCTGTTTTCTTGGAAAATTCGGGTGTTATTTTGCAATTGCTTATTTGACAGTCTTTTTTAAAAGTTGGTTTTGGAGTCGCGCTTGAATTATTTGCTTATTTTTACATATATTATGAATACTATTATTGTTTTGGGAATCGAAATCGATTCAGTTCCAAAATCCAGTAATGAACGTAATTTCTATAATCACTCGGTTTTGGAACTGAATCCATCTTCATGGGGGAAATAATGAGAAGGAAACTTGTTATTTTAATGGTCTTGTTTAGCATGTTTCTGGCAATAGGATGCACAGGTAAAGGTAAAACAGTTGATGTCAGAATTCAGAATTCTACTTTTTATCCGGATTCGATTACAATATCTCTCGGTGATACCGTAAAATGGACAAATTTGGACTCAACCCCCCATACAGTCATAGGAACATATTTTTCATCCGGTAATATTTCTAACGAAGCCTCATACGAGTATACATTCACCAAAGCAGGCACTTATAACTAAAACTGCTCGATTGACCCTTCCATGAAAAGTGTTGTCATAGTGAAATAAAGGCTTTACAGAAGTTTGACAAAAAGGAGTAAGTCTATGAAATATGTTCGGATAGGAATGTTTTCCTGGGGAAGTTTGCATTCGATACGTATCGGAGGAATTTAACCACATGTATCTGAACTCTCTGAGGCTCTTGCGGCAGAAGGGCATAAGATCCACCTATTTACACGTGGCCATGAAAACAACGATGAAGTAATTAATGGGGTCCACTATCACAGAGTTGCCTGTGATCAAAATGGGGGAATAGTGGAACAGATGAACAGGATGTGCGACAGTATGTATTGTCGGTTCCTGGATGTGAGAGAAAAGGCAGGGGAGTTTGACATCCTACACGGGCATGACTGGCATCCTGTAAATGTTCTATGCAGGATAAAGACATAACCGGCTTCTGATCCTTTTTACAGTGCTTTGGAAACTGGCATCCTGTAAATGTTCTATGCAGGATAAAGACCCAGTTTGGGCTGCCTTTTGTGCTGACTTTTCATAGTACTGAATGGGGACGTAATGGAAATCGTCACGGAGACTGGTGGGAGGCAAAGGAAATATCGCACAGGGAGTGACTCGGAGGATACGAATCTTCTGATGTGATTACGACCTCAACCATATTGAAAAACGAACTCCAGCAAATATACAAAATTCCCGATTATAAGCTCTGGGAGATTCCTAACGGAATAAATGTGGGGAAAATAAAAAGAGAAATCGACCCTGAAAACGTAAAAAGGCACTATGGCATCAACCCATGCCTTCCAGTTGTGCTTTTCACTGGAAGGATGGAATATCAGAAAGGGCCTGACCTGCTGGTGGGAGCTGCGGCAAAAGTCCTCAAAAAAAGGAATGCACAGTTTGTACTTATAGGAGAAGGGAAAATGCGCGCTCGGTGTGAACATCAGGCTCAAAAACTTGGCATTGGAAATTCTTGTAACTTCCTTGGCTATGCCCCGGATAACACTGTGATAGATTGGTTTAATGCCTGTGATCTTGTGTGCGTACCTAGCCGGAACGAACCATTTGGAATTGTCGTACTTGAAGCATGGGATTCAAAAAAACCTGTCGTCGCAAGCGATGCAGTCGCCCTTGTTGAGAACTTCAAGACCGGCGTTGTTGCTCATAAAGAACCCTCTTCCATTGCCTGGGGCCTTAATTACGTCCTTGAAGGGCTTGGCCGTAACAAAATGGGGGAAAAGGGGTACAATCTTCTCAAACAGAAATCAAACTGGAAAACAATAGGTAAAAAGACCCTTGAAGTATATGAAAAGGTGATTGAAAAACACAAATTAAAGGCAGGAAAAGGCAGTTGAAAAGCAAGAATTCAGGGCAAAACATACCTCTACAGGCTGCTCAAAAAGACATTTAATTCTACAATTAGAATAAAATATTCTACTACAAGGTTAATTCAGATCCAAATTTTGGAGTAATTTAGGACTTACGCAGTTGAACGGAGAAATCAATAACATTAAAGCTTCTACCGTCTTAAAAGCGAATTTGACCACAGCATCTATTGCGCTTGATTTTGTACTTCAAGTGCGTAAGTCCTATAATTTATATGTATTTAAAGTCAACAATGCCAATTATCCAATTGTAAAAATGGGTCGAGTTTTGAGACACCCTGTCTAATAAAGCTTTAAAACCTATTTTTGACACTTTTGCTAGTATCGTTGATACTAATGGCTATTTTATGCATTACTGCATTTGTTTTTGATTACTTTTATTTCAAAAAAAGAACCACTTTCAAAAACGAAAATTAACAAGTGGGATTATTAAAGAACAGTTTTGAATTTAACAGACGAGTACATTAGAAGAGCATAGATGTCCACATATAATGGTTTAGGGTATTTTATAAAGCACAAAAGCTATAGAAATCAATAAATATATAGAAGACACATAGCGAATTTAAAACCTCTTCATTTCCAATGGAAAACACTATAATATTTTTTCTTTAAGACCCAGGAATGCGATCGAGACCACGTACGTTTTATACTAAATAGTTAAAGTTAGTACTATATATAATACGTACAAAACCTATATAATGGTTATGTTCAGCTAATACATCATGATACGTAAATGCAATATGACATAGATCAATCCTGAAATAAAATGTCTTAATGTAGTTATGTGTCTGAATGTGAGAATTTCTAAAGGACTCTTCGAGACTCTCCCAGATCGTCTACCGGGCTGCAGGTACCTACTCCACTGCAGCTCACAATATCGACTTTTATGATACATAAATGTCGATTAATTCAAGAAGTCTTCAATGGCATTAAACCTATGAACAAGAAATGGATAAACAAAATATCTTAGCATCACTTGTGATGTTATTAATTCTGGCGTCACCTGTCAGTGCTGCGATTGTAAAGCCGGTGGCTGCCTTTACTGCTGATCCAACTTATTGAAAATGCCCCGCTAGTAGTTTTATTTACCGATAAAAGTACTGGAAAATCTCTCAGCATATCTGTGGGATTTCGGAGATCATGGTGTACATCAAGAAATCAAAACCCCACACATACATATCTGGCCGCCGGTAAACACTCAGTGAAATTAACAGTTACAAAGGGAGCTTACAACAGCTCGGCGGTACAGATAACAACAGTTCACGGTACAGATCTAGCGACACAACACACGAGGGCACACTTTGTTGCAGTGAGTACTATTGGCAAAGTGTCTTTTACAGTACAGTTCATCGATAAAAGCACAGGCAGTCCAACTGCATGGATCTGGACTTTCGGTGATGGCTCTGTGTTAAGAGTTCAGAATCCAACACACAAATACACACAAGTTGGCACATATACCGTTACACTTCAAGTATGGAATTCTAACGGTGCTTGCAACGAAAGATTTGTTGACTACATAAAGGCGACGCCTGCAAAATAACGACGTAAACCAGGTGAATTCTGCACATATATCTTGCATTGATTTAAGGAACAGCTAGAAAATAACTTCAAGTTTTCACTTTGGGAATATCTCTATAATTCCATTTCCCCAAATAATCATAAAGACAATATCGGTAACTGAAATACTTGAAATTATATTCTTGTAATTCCTAAGTGATGATGATAGACTTTTTAATATCTTCTGGGTCACCAAAATTCATCATTATACTTCGCATTACGCGACTACAAATCAATCAAAGTTGCGCTGGCGCACCCCGCAGCAAGCTAGCGGGGTATTCGACTGAAATCAAAAATCCAGAAAATAATGAGAAGTCTCTAAATTCTTCATTATATATGCAACTGTTTTAAAAATGTAACATTCTAGCAATTATGCCAAGCTGCTAAACAATTTGGAGAGTAGATAAATGGAAAAACAAACATTTGCCAGAATAATAAAAGTACTGAGTTTTTTACTGTTAATTTTTTTCATAATGTTCTTGACAGCTGCGTCAGCAGGCGCAAAAAACGTTTACGTTCCCTGCGACTACCAAGTAGGTTCTCAGGCAGGCGCCCAATACGGCTACAAAGTTGGCTACGATGCCGGTTACAAAGACTGCCTCAAATATGGCCTAAAAGGAGTTCTAACGAAGATCCCTGTTCCTGACATCAAAGACGAATGGACCAATAACTACAAAAGAGGCTATATAGAAAGCTTCAAAAAAGAATACATCGAAGGCTACCACGATGTTAGATTCGCATGCTTAAAAGAATAATAGATTTTTGAAAGTGAGACTGATGAGGCGGGTTATTTAAAGCAATAATCATTTGGGCGCGCCCCATTGGGGTTTATGCAGAGGGGGGTAAGGCTCTTCTCCATTTAGTTTGAGTAATTTATAGTCACTTTCTGGTACAACATATATAATATTTGGAAACATTTATTGTGGGAAATCACATTCAGGATCGATAAATTTCTCTTTGGTTTGGTCACTTTCTAACTAGACATATATGTTCAACCCGCCCAAAACAGAGAAGGAACACAAAATTAAACGAAGAGCTTCTTACATCAATAAAAGATAAATGTCCCGTCCTTTTTGAAGTATCACAACTTCGGGTCCTCAAGAATCAAGGCTTTCAGGAACTCAAGTGTCAGCAATGACAACAATCTTTCTTGACAAAATGTTGCTGTCATGGTTCATACTATCAAGTTTACATACTTTTATTACTATGTATTTACAGTTAGTACTATTTAGAATATATGCAAAAGATATATAACAGCCCCGATCTAATTATTGGTTAGAGGTTTTCCAGTACCTTCAAACAGACCTTTATGGGCTGCAGATTATTTTTCATCTGCAGCTCACAAGATCAACTTTGAGACATCTATTGTTGTTAATTAAGGATTTCATAAGGACAGTAGCTAAGGAGATTCAGACAGGTATTCAAGGTTCACAGTAGGACAACGGCGATATTCTTGACCATGATGACACACGACAATAATGTTTCTTTGAATTCATAGTTGATACAGGACAAACAAAAATTTTGTGGAAAAGGAAAGGGGTTGTGGAATGTTTACTATCAAAGAATCTAACCTTAACGCAGGTTACCTTAAAGAAGCTAACCTTAAAGGATTTAACCTTACTGGGGCTGAGCTTATAGAGGTAAACCTTGAAGGAGCTAACCTTGAAGGAGCTAACCTTGAAGGAGCTAACCTTGAAGGAGCTAACCTTAAAGGAGCTAACCTTAAAAGAGCTAAGCTCGAAGGAAGTGATCTTAAAAGGGCTAACCTACAAGGAACTAACCTTCAAGAGGCTGATCTCAAATGGGCTAATCTTCAAGGAGCTAACCTTAGAGAAACTAACCTTGAAGGAACTGACCTTGATTGGGCTATACTTATAGGAGCTAACCTTGAAGGAAGTGATCTTATAGAAGCTAACCTTCAAGGAGCTAACCTTGAAGCAGCTAACCTTAGAGAAGCTAACCTTAGAGAAGCTAACCTTAAAGAAGCTAACCTTGAAGTAGCTGATTTTATAAAGGCTAACCTACAAGGAGCTAACCTTGAAGCAGCTAACCTTAGAGGGGCTGACCTTTTTATGGCTAATCTTGAAGGAGCTAACCTTGAAGCAGCTAACCTTAAAGAGGCTCACTATTTATCATTTGACCAGCTTTCGAAAGTGAAAACACTTTATGATACAAAATTAGATAAAGAGCTCCTCACACCACTAAAAGAAAAATATCCTGGCCTTTTTAAATCACTAGAACAGCAGTTCCTAGAAAATCAGAGCAACCTTTTGCTATAAAATGTTTTTATATTCATTGATTTTATTCTCTTTTTTCTTCAAGACTTCCATGCGATTATGACTACGCACATCATTTACTAAATAGTTAGAGTTAGCACTATATATAATATATGCGAAAAATATATATTAGTTCATACTCAGCTAATAATTAGGATCCATAAATTCACTATGACATAGATCCTGGAATAAAATGTCTTAGTGTAGTTAAGTGTCTGAATACAGTACTTCACCAACTGACTTAAACTCTCAGCAAGATTTCATCTACTTATTTCATTTTTACCGTAATTGGGTGTTAAATTTTGATTTTCTCTTTCACAATGTTAGTTCTAGGTTGGAGTTGGCTGGTTAA
>MDTP02000196.1 GCA_001714685.2 Methanosarcina sp. Ant1
CAGTTCTTTAATAATGTCAAGTCAAAATGCACCGTTTTTGCCTAGACACAGGCTATATCGCTTCGGGTGAGAGGGTTTACGAGAGAGGACATAGCGGCAGGGCTCATTAAAAGTATTGCAAGGCGAGTTGCTGTCATGGCTCGACAAGTAGGATTAAAACAAAACGTAGCCTTCGTGGGAGGTGTAGCTAAAAACGCTGGCATAAAGGTAGCGCTTGAAATAGAGTTGGGCATTTCACTCTATGTACCCCTTGACCCACAAGTCACGGGAGCACTTGGAGCTGCTCTTCTCGGTATCAGTTAAAATGAGTAGTCATCCTCCGCTTCTTTTACAGGAGATAAACTCTGCCAGAACCGACTTTATTCAACACACTGAGTCGTGTAGAGAAATTCCTGTATCTGTTAGGCGGTACATCCCGTCTTCGAGTTTAAGGAATCCTTCTTTGAGCAGGAAATCCATATGAAACTTAAAGAAGAAATCGTTTAATCCTGACTCTTCCTTTAACTGTATTTCGGTCTTCCTGAAGATTCCGACTATCCTAAGAAGTTTCCTTCTTGTGGGATTTATAGAAGCCTTTTCCATCGCCCAATGTCCATATTTGACGTTTTCAGCTTCAGTGGGTTCCCCTTTTTTATCGAAGTAAGCGTCAATTTCGTCGACGTTTTCTGTCATATCAAAACTCCATCTTTTTTACGATTCAAAAAGGATCTTTTAAAGTTCCGAAAAGACTAATATAACTGTATTATTACTTCACTATTTTAAGCATACGTTTTAATTCTTCTCAAGTTATAGGCAAATTCCATTCTTTCAGGCTGTCTCAAAAGTAAACTCGATTCTACAATTGAGATAAAATATTCTATCATAAGGCCAATTTGTACCTGAATTCAGGAAAAATATCCAATCTGAATTTAAAGTCAATATTGCCCATTACCCAATTGTAGAAATGGTTTGAGTTTTGAGACAGCCTGCTTTAATTAATATTGAGATTCCAATAGAATCTCGCTTTATGTGCCTTCGGAGCCGCAAATTACGGGAGCGCTGGGGGCAGCACTTTATGGAACCAGTTAAAACAGTATTTCTAAATCTAAAAGGAAGTAAATCAAATGAAAAGAGAGGATACGGATATTACTGAGGCAGAAACCGGCGTGAAAAAAAACATCATTAAGAGGCAACAGCCTCACTGGAAAAAGGTATTTGAAAATACCTGTTCCATTTTTGGAAACGAGCCAAGTTATCCTGCCAGAAAAGCAGCAGCCGTTTTTGAACAAGAAGGAAAGAATAAAATCATCGAACTGGGAAGTGGTCAGGGAAGAGATACTTGTTTTTTTGTTAGTAAGGGCTTTCATGTACATTCGCTTGATTACATTGAAAGCGGACTAAAGACAGTGAAGGAAAAAATCGGAAACATGGGTTTATCAGATTCGATAGTTACTCTGAAACATGATGTCAGACAGCCTCTTCCTTTCGAAAACGAAACTTTTGATGCTTGCTATTCTCATATGCTCTACTGCATGGCACTGATAACAGCCGAACTGGAATTTCTCAGTAATGAAATCAAAAGGGTACTCAAACCCGGTGGACTCAATATTTATACGACGAGAACCACCGCGGATGCTCAATATGGGACAGGAACTCACAGGGGAGAGTATATGTATGAAATTGCAGGCGGCTTTATCGTTCACTTTTTTAGCAGAGAAAAGGTTAAGCACCTAGCAGAAGGATACGAAAGTTTCGAAGTAGAAGAATTTGAAGAAGGCGAACTTCCGACAAAGCTGTATATGGTAACCATGCGAAAATAAAAAGTAAATGTAGGCTCAGATTAAATTGATGCTTACTACAACAAAAAGTCTAAATGAAGATAACCGTGGCTTAAAATCTTTACGGCAACAGCTCAGTAATCTTCTTTAGCGTTTTTTTAAATTTTGTCCTATACTCATATTTGCCTTATATTTTAGTCCATGCTATCTGTGCCCCTGCACTAATACACATTGCAACGGCAAGAGCTTCTGTTATTTCTTCTCTTGTGCATCCGACCTCATATGCTCTTGGTAAATGGATATCTATACAAGGCTGACAGCGTACGAGCACGCCAGCTACAATGGCAATCAACTCTTTTGTTTTAGGGTCAAGGAAATTATCCTCGCGTAAAACAACATCTGTCATATGTTCATAAGCCTCAGCAGCTTTAGGCAACGTTTCATTTAAAACTGACATTTAAGATCCTCCTGATCCGAGTTTAATTGATGTATATATTTAGCTGATTTCCAACTTGCTCATTGGCTTTGCTTTTTGCCAAAAGCAGAATTATATTGTATTCCAGGGTTACTTTTTCTCATCCTCCTTCTCATCCTTTTTTGCAGGATAATAAATGTCGGTACCGCTTTTGCCAAAAGCAGCGTTAATTATAAAGCTGGCGTTCATGCTCCTTTCTGGTGGCGGATGGGTATCCAGAAGATCTTCTTCGTCATCTATATTGTTTTTAGAATCGCTTTCTTCTGATGCCTTTTTATCCTTCAACTCTTTATCTGACAACCTTCTCACCTCCTTCTCTTTTCTCAAATTTTCAGGGAAGCCTCGTTTTTTATTTAATCTCATTTAATTATTAGAATGTAAGTTTAAAAATGTAATGATATTATATCAAAAAATCGACTCTATAATGATTCCAATAAAACGCATACGTAGGCTTTTATCTAAAGTGGATGGATGAAGCTAAACTTAATGTTTGGCAATAGATCACTTTTTTGGAAAACAATGGATAGAAAATTTTAGACTACGTTTAACATTTCTCTAAAGTGGAAGGGTAGAAAAAGAATTATTCTAAGTGCATATATTCTCCAATATTGTTATTATGATTAGATATCTATTTATATCAGTGATTACAACATAACAATGTTTCCTTTTGCTATTTTCAGTATAAGCTTTGCTTATATTTTAGTACTCGACTTTAATTTTCCACACCTCCACTTTAGAGAAATGTAATACGTTTTCTGTTTTAACTTCTTTTTAAAATTTAATATTTAATCTCCTGCATTTGAATTAAGAACACTTAAATAAGCGAAAGTAATTACACTCTTCTATGAGTTTATATACTTCACTTAAAATGGAAGTGGTATTACGGATTCTGCCCCTAAACAAAAGAAGCTCTTTAACTTCGCTAAACCTAAGATCTATAAAGAAAGGTTTGTTCTGGAAAATGGTTATGTACCTGAATTCCTAGTTGGGAGAGACGAACAAATACGAAGTGTCGCAGAAATCTATTATCCTTTAGGCGACAAAGGAAAACCTAAACATACCCTGATTTACGGACCTCAAGGAAGCGGAAAAACTGTTACTATGAGGCATGTTCTAAACCGATTATATTCAGAGCTTCCCGATGTGAATATAAAAGACATTACTATTCCTTGTGGTGAACATAATACAGTCGTGAAAATTCTTACTTTTTTAATTAAAAGTTTAGGCTATGAGAAAGACTTGCCACTACGAGGGGTCGCATCCGGCTTTTTCTATAATCTTTTTTATGAGCTTCTTCAACAGAAAGATTATTCTTTGACAGTTATTTTCGATGGAATTGACAAGATACAGGATGATAGTATTATTTACAATTTCAGTAGAGCAGGGGAGTTTAAAGAGCTAAATGAAAGGCAGTACATTCACATAGTCGGCATTTCAAATGCAGGTCAGTTTATCCGTTCTCTTGATCCTAGAGTAGCCTCTTATTTCCAGCGAGATACAATCGTATTCCCGCAATACAATGAAAAGCAAATTATAGACATCCTGAATAATCGAGTTCCTCTTGCATTCTGTTCTAATGCAATAAATAAAAACATTATAGAATTATGTGCTCAATTAGCAGCAGAAGATGAAGGGGATGCTCGGAGAGCAATACTCCTGTTACAAACAGCTGGTGATATGGCAATTAAAACAGAGTGTAACAGGGTGCAACCTGGTCATGTACCAATGGCAATGGATAAAATAAACAAAGACATCAGCTGTCAGTTCGTATCTAACATGTCTTATGGAGAAAAACTAGTAATTTTGGCATTAATTAAGACCGAGAAATACTTGAAACCCGGTAAATTTGTAGTAACAGGAAACGTTTATAGAATCTATGTTGATATGTGCAAAAAAGCGAACATAAAGCCTACTTCTCTGGGGGCATTATCTCAGAAAATAACTAAATTCAATATGATGGGGATTCTAAATGCTACGGTTACAAGCAGGGGCAGGGGTGGGCAAACAAGTGAAATAGTATTCATAAGCGACCCTAACTCTTTAGAAGAAGCAATTTATCAAGATTGTAAATTCGTTAAGTTTTATAATTATGTTCCTAATGTAAAACGATTACTATCCACACAGCTATGGTGATTCTATGAAGTTGATCCTTAGGGAAGCCAAATAAAAAGACTTCCTATAGGCGGACTAATATCCTAAGCAAAAACTTTTGCAATTGGGAGGTACATTTAAATTTTGACATGGGGCTGAATTATCCAGTTGTTCGATGTTTCAAGCCGACACTATCAAAGTGACAGCAAGAGTCCTTTTTTACAAAGAAACCAAGACAGTTATTCATGGGGTGTAGGATTTATCATATAAGGATGTGAATATCCGACAAGACTGACAAATAAGCAGAAAATATCGGCAACAATCGACATAATTGCTATTAACTTCAATACTGCAAAAGAGATTAATGGTGAAGTAAATCGGGTAATTGAGCGTCTTAAGTTTACATGTCATAATAAGTTCAAGAAGCAGGAAATGGTGACCCTCCGTAGTGCAGGCGCTCAGCAGTATAAAATAGAACGTGTAGTGATTTACAAAGGCGTGGATCTAATAGACATTCCAAAGTGGGAATTTTGGTTTGATGGCCAGATTGTTGGTAAAAAATAATAGGCTCTTCACTACTTCATTTTAGTCGAATACCCCGCTAGCTTGCTGCGGGGATGGAAAACTTCCCCGAGAACCGTTAATAATAATACGATTTATCAATTCCGTTTTCTGTTTGTTAACTTTTGCTCGAATTAAATCGTATTAGGGTTATTGTTTCCTTTTACGGAGTTTGGGACGGTGGCGCGAACATACCCCGTTGCTTGCAGGCTGTCCGACAATTACTGTCAGTAATAAAAGAATTCCTTCTTTTCCGATTTTAAAACCTTAAATGACTTCTTTTTGTTGTCTTTTTATTACTCACAGTAATTGTCGGACAGCCTTCTTGCAGCGGGGTGCGCCAGCGCAACTTTGATTTCGAAAACGCATACATATTAGTCTTTTACGAAAATCATAAATGAAAGCTGGCAAGGTCAGAAGACCTAGCCAAGACCAAATTGATACAAGTTAAGCTATAAGAGGTTCATTCGATTGTGCTTTGACAGTCTGTGTATGCTTTTGTTCAATAAAATTTCCATACAGATTTGCGATGAATATCGAGTTCGTAAAGTACAAAGCTGGTATACCTATAAGTATAAACGAAAGGATTAAAAAGATAATCGAAAGTACTAGTTGCTTCAGGAATGCCACTATGTAATCCCCGAAATTATCCTTGACAACTTTCAATATATCGAACTCAAATAACGATTCAATTGTCTGTTTTCTGAAAAAGTTGACAATCAGAATAGGGGCTATAAACATCTCAAGGAGCAAGAATATTATTACAAGAGTTGTATTAATATAAGAAGCAACAAGGAATAGAATTATACTTGCAACTATAAACGGGATAGCCTTTAAAAACATAATGATCCCGAGTTTAAGATCCTCTATAATGTCGAGTTTTACGGGTTCGTCATATCTACCCTCGATAAACTCATTAACTAGCCTTACTACATAACCCCATATTGTAAGCGGTCCCAAAATCGGGATAATTAACAAGAGTGCATATAAAAGTCTTATTGGATTTTTAAATGGATACTTAAATGCATCCGACAAACTTAAAGTTTCTATAATTATCACCGATTTTATATTGGTTTATAAGTATTTAATACTTATTAAATATAATACAGGTGTTTTCTTAAATTTGATGCCTTAATAACGGATTTCAATAAATGCTTTAGAAACAATTCCAACTTTAAAGTTTTCTTAATACTCCTGAAAATCCGGTGAAATCTAGCATTAAATAAAAGGAACTAGACGCTAAAAACACATGGTTAAAAAATAGACCATTTTTAGTAAAATTTTTTCAGGAAGCAGACCATTGAGTATTTCTTTGAGTTTGACGTTCTGAACGTTGTTAAGGAATGATGAAACTATAATTTCAAGTATTTCTGTTACCGATATTGTCTTTGATGTTTATTTGGGGAAATGGAATTATAGAGCCATTCCCAAAGTGAAAACTTGGAGTTATTTCTTAACCATTCCTAAGGATAACCTCGGAGACTACGTCGTTACACTGCTGAAACAGTATGTACTTTCAATTGTCTTTTTAATCCTCTCAATTGTACTTATAGGCATACCAGCCTTGTTCTTTACAAACTCAATACTCATTGCAAATTTCTATGGGAACTATATTGAACAAAAGCACACGCTGGCCTTCAAGACCCAGTCGAAAGATCAGTTGACAGTTTAACTCGGGTGAACTACCGCTTAGCTAAAGACTAACCGGCTTCGCGGGTCATCCCTCCCTCTATCGAGGACAAGTCACACGCGCTCAACCATGCGTTCCGCAGGTGGAAAATTATGTTAACCTTTTAATGTTCCTTACTATGCCCTGTTAACCAACTTGCTTTCGCATTGTGGTGACAGCATTTTAAGTAATATATAATAGGTTTGAAAGTATTAATAAGATTACGGAATCAATAACAGTAGAACGTGAGGAAGTTGACGCTTATATCCCACGAAGCTAAAGACTTCGGGGTTTTACGCTTCGTCCTATAAA
>MDTP02000197.1 GCA_001714685.2 Methanosarcina sp. Ant1
TTAGAGCCCAATTATTTGTTTGGCGACATAATATTGGTTTAATTAGGTATAATCCTTTCTATTTAACTTTAATTTGATATTAAAGTGTTTTAACATAATTTTTTTAAAAAATAGATCTTTTTAACATTCATTATTCCAAAATAAGGGACATTAACTAAAATGGCATAAGCTCAAGTACGAAAAAAATAATGAGATTTAATATAAAAAAAAGTATTATTAAGGTTTTAATTCCATAAAAAACTTTATAAATCTCCATTGATGAATTATTTAGTTTGGACTCTTCGGAAGTACTTTTTCTCAAGATGGTTCCACTTTGAAATCTTACTCAGAATCCATTTAGATTTGGCTTTACTCTGGGACGTTCACTCTAATTTATATCTATAGACATCTGTGAAAATACCAAAAAATCCAACTTTTGTAAATTCAGTAATTTGCTAAAAATCTCTCCTCCACTTTTTGGTCGTGTCCGTGAGTCATTTACACATTTTTATATTCTACTAATTATATATTATATTTAAGGTGTGTGAAAATGGCATCTGAAATAGATTTGTCACAATTTTGGTGCTGGAACGAAGAGTGTCCAGACTATGGGAAGCAAAACCATTGAAATATCGTCATCAAACAAAGGTACGATAAAGACAATCGTGCACTTCTTAAGTGCAGGACATGCAAGGATTACTTTAGCGAAACAAGAGGTACAGTATTTTTCGGACTTGATACTCCCCGAGAAGAAGTTCTAAGAACACTTGCAATAATTCCGAAAAAAGGAAGTATTCGTGGAGTAGCGAGAGCTACTGGGCACGATAAAGATGCAATCTCAAAATGGCTTGAAATTGCAGGAACCCATTGTGAAGAAGTTACAAAGTATTTCCTACAAAATCTCAACTTAACAAGAGTAGAGGTCTATGAGATTTGGGAATTCATAAAAATAGTGCTTCGATTCCAAAATATGTGAAAAAATAAATTTTTGAAAAACACGGAATGCACGGAAATGAAGTAAAACAGCACATAACCGAATACAAAGAAGCAAGAATTGAAAAAAAGTCACTGGAAAAAAATGCAAAGTAGCAAAATCGCTACTTTACTTTACAGTGATATATTTAGTCTTCGTTACAGTGGTACTGCCTGCGCCATTGGTTACAGTTAAGCTTATAGAGTATTTTCCTGGTTTCTTGAAGGTATGAGCTGCGGTTATGGCGTGGTGTGAATTCCAATCGCTACTGGTAGATGGTTCAAATACCCAGTAGTAGTCTGTAGGATTACCAGTAGTCGTACTCGCAAATTTCACAGATAATGGAGCTTTACCAGATATTTTATCTGCGGTGAATGTTGCTGTTGGTTTGGATACTGCCGCTGTGAGGTCATATACGTAGATATCGTGACTATCTGCCCCCTCGTCCATTCCCCATACAACAATATTATTGTATATATTTGGCGTTGTGGATATCTCCCCAGTACCAAATATCCGAGTACTTTTTGCTGTGGAGATGCTATATACATATACACCAGCATCACCCAGACAGTCATTAGTACCTTTTGAGTATACAATTTTGTCGCCATATACATCGGAGTGGAAACCGGTGTCACAACCACAATCTGGATTATTAGGATCACCACTATCAGCACCGTCACTGGTGACACTCGTAACCTTTTTAGTAGTGGTGTCGTACATGGTAATCCATCCCATCCTTGTGTAGAAATCCGACCATATTACTTTGTTGCCGTTTATGTGTGGGCTGTTGCAATCGCCTGCATATGGTATTTTTATGGCTTTCTTGGTTGTGATGTCATATACAGCAATTCTTCGCCCGTCGCCATCATCATAAGCATACGTTATCTTGTTACCGTAAATATCAGGATTCTCCCCATACGCTATTCTGCTCTGTGTTGCAGTCGATATGTCGCGCATATACACGTTGTAATTGTATTTGGCGTCGTTGTAATTTGCGCTCCACACGATCCTGTTGCCGTAAATGGCAGGTCTGCTATACTGATCCACATTCTGCGTGATGTAAGACCGAGCACCTGAAGGTATGTCATAGACAGTAAGCTTTGGTGCATTACTGCTTTCATCGTGCCACACCAGCTTGTTGCCATAAATAGCTGGATAGGATGCTTTAGACGAACTAATTTTAGTATCTTTTTTGGCGATCAAATCATATACATGAATGCTGCCAGCATCGTCCGACCACGCTACCTTGTTGCCGTAGATTGCAGGGTCATGCCCTGTGCCGATTTTTGTCGCCTGCGCAGCTGATGCCATTGATATCGAAACTATCAGGCACACCAGCGTAAGTGCTGTAAATATTATTTTACTTTTCATCTTTTTTTCCCCCACTTAATATTCTGTTTTTCAAAGCCGTTCATATAGATAAATATTTTTGAACTTTGCTATATTGATATAAATTCGCATTAATTTTAATATTTTTTGATAATTTGATCTAATTTTAGAATTAGGTGGTTTTTTATTGTATTAATGGAGAATATCGCCAATATATAATTATATAAGTAACATATCTTCTAGTCTTTGTTACTTATTTATCATTTTTTAAAATTCGGACCAAAATTCCTACTGGAAGCTCACCATTGAGAAAACATTAAAAAACCTGTTTACTTTTCCTGTTGTATAGACATTAGAATACATTGACGTACACAAAACACAAATTTACTTAATTTGTACTCATTAGTGAGTGTCTGCGAGAAAATCAAAGAACTACAAGATCAATTAAGGGTAAAAGATGAACAGCTGCGTACTAAGGATATCCATATAGAAAAAATAACTGAGAATATGCAAGCCCAGGCCGTACATATACAAACATTACTTAATCAGAAGGCAATTGAAGCATCAGGAGCTAAAAATCCTTGGTGGAGGAAATTTTGGTAATGCCTAGAAGACATTTCTCAATAACTATGTTTGCAATATAACTGATATCTAAAAGTAAAATATTTCTTTTAGGACAAAGGTATTAGCGCAGTCACAATTCAAAAGAAATAGGCTTGTAATGGGGGGTTCAAGAGACAAAGATAAGCATAGCAATAGAAAAAAGTATTAATTTCACTCTCATTCTTTACTTCACAAATGATGTTTCAGTTATTTATGCCTAATTTATATATCCAATTAAAAAAATAAAATAAATTGAATATATTCAATTTAGTAACGGATCGGATTAGAACCATACCTTGAACCAGTTCTTTTTTCGTCGTTTTCTTTTGTTTTATGCCAACCACACAAAATGCAACTTTCTTGGTGCGCGAGATGTTTTACAATATAAGCAAGTCCTATTAAGGCTAAGATATAACCCACTATTTCTATAAATTTATGCATAATTACTCACCCCAATCTATTATTGTACCTTATTGTTTATGAAGATACGCAAACAAGCAGAAAGCCGCCATTATACAGCTAATGAGTGATACATATGAATACAAAAACGCAGAGTTTCACCGTGTTAAACCATTTATTAAAGTAACAGTAACATGTTTAGTTATGAGTTAAGCGTTAATAATTTTTGGCTAAAAAAATAGAGTTTACCGCGACTATGTTTTGAATGTCTCGTTTAGATATATAATTCAATCCATTTGAGAGAACAAAATTCTTTGTCCTCCTGCAGGGCTTAATGTCAATAAGGAAACTACTTTTTTAAAAGATGCTTAATTTCCAGTTTTCTGCAGTATCCCATGTTTTTCGGGTATTCCAAATACAAGTACGGGAAAATTCCGGGAAGAAATAAAGCGGATATTATCTGGAGATATCTTCACCCGCATGAGTTGAAACTCTATCTTACAAAAAACCTCAGGTATTCCTTCACCTGAGGTCAACAAATTTTTGGATTAACATTTCTATTGATTTCGAAATCCGGGCTTTTAACTAATTAAATGGCTTCATGGAAACTTATATTACGGTAATAACTATCTTTTATGGTAATAGGAAAAATAGGATAAGGGAAACTCAGGATAAAAATCCTTATAAGTTAAAGTGAATAATTTAAAACTGAAGGGTTTTAAAACTGAAGGGTAATGGAAATGCTGTACAGAAAAATACCGGAGAATGGAGACGAACTTTCAATACTTGGGTTCGGGTGCATGCGCCTTCCTGTCAAAGAAGGAAAGATAGATGAGGAAAGGGCTGCGCAGCAGGTGCATTATGCAATCGACCACGGAGTCAATTATATCGACACAGCATGGCCGTACCATATGGGAGAAAGTGAGCCTTTCCTGGGGCGGGCTCTTGTCGGTGGGTACAGGGAAAAGGTCAAGCTCGCAACAAAACTTCCCTCATGGACTGTGAAAAGTCGCGAAGATATGGACAGGATCCTGAATGCCCAACTTGAAAAGCTCAGGACAGACCATATAGATTATTATCTTGTTCACGGGCTTGTGGGAACTTTGTGGGACAAGATGGAAAAACTCGATGTTCTGGAATTCCTTGACAGAGCAAGAGAAGACGGTCGCATTGTAAACGCAGGTTTCTCCTTCCACGGCTCAGTTGACGATTTTAAGCGAATTGTTGATGCATATCCCTGGATTTTCTGCCAGATCCAGTACAATTTCCTGGACGAAAAAAACCAGGCCGGAACAGAAGGACTGGAATATGCCGCTTCAAAGGGCTTGGGAGTAATTATTATGGAACCCCTGCGCGGAGGCAAGCTGACAAATTCCATACCTCCTGCAGTGCAGAATATCTGGAACGAGGCATCTGTAAAACGCACGCCAGCAGAATGGGCTCTCCGCTGGATATGGAACCATCCAGAGGTCACAGTCGTGCTTTCGGGCATGAATGAGGAAGCCCACATAGAGGAAAACCTGAGAATAGCAGATGAAGCTTATCCAAATTCCCTGACTGAAGCCGAAATACAGCTAGTGAAGAAAGTGGAGCAGAAGTACAGGGAACTTCTGAAAACAGGCTGCACAGGCTGCAGATACTGCGCACCCTGCCCTTCAGGAGTGGATATCGCTGGCTGTTTTGAAATTTACGATAATTTTTACCTGTCAGGGAATGAGAAAGAAGCAAAACTCATGTACGCAGCAAAACCAGGCGGAATAATAAGAGGCGATGTCCCTGGTTATGCTTCCCAGTGCGTGCAGTGCGGACAGTGCGTTGAAAAATGCCCGCAGCATCTGGATATACCTACCTTTCTTAAAGCCGTGGCAGAGGAATTTGAGGGAAAGGATCTCAGGGGATGGAAAGTCATAGCGAAAAAGGCTTTTGGGAAAGAATAAACAGGTAGTTCTATAGCACTGACCTTCTCAGCCTATTGTTATTCTTTAAGTCTGGTGTAGCCCTGTGCAAAACAACCTGGAAGAGATGAGCAGATAGCGACGTATCCTCTGAATCCTCATTTCCTCAAGTATAATTTTGAACCTCATGCCTTTTTTATTACTTTTTAATTCAGCATTCTTTCCCTATTGAGAAAGCTTTTCCAAGAGGTTTTCCAACGCCGTAGTAGCTTCTGTTCCCTGTTCCGTATACAACAGGTCTGATTTTCTCAATATCAGGATTTCCGTTTTCGTCAAGTACGGATTCTTCTGCCTTGATATCCATTATTTCTCCTACAAACAGGGTGTGAAGCCCTATTTCAAGGGTATGAAGGAGTTTGCACTCGAGGACAACCGGAAACTCTCCTACATAAGGGGCAGCTACAAGCTCACTTCTTATTGGAGTAAGACAGGTTGCCTCGAACTTATTTTCATCTTTTCCGCTTGCGATGCCGAAGTAATCGGCTTCCTTTACATAATCTTCTGAGGGGATATTTACAGTAAACGCCTTGTTTTCCACGATACCTGCATAGCTGTAAGTCGCTTTTCTTAAGGCTACGCTGACACACGGAGGGTTCGAACAGCAGATTCCGGCCCAGGCTACAGTCATGGCATTAGGTTTTCCATTCATGTCATAGGTACCGACAACCCAGGTTGGTGTCGGGAACGCGAGCGTTTTTGCTCCGATTGATTGCTTCATGGTTTAATCTTCTTTTCGATAATACAAAAAGGTTTTTCGAGCCGGATTCACAGGTGTCCTGTTTACTTTCAAGCTTTAGTCATTTTTCCGATCTTTTTTGAGATTAATAGCAGACAAAAACGACAAACAGTTTATTAAAACCGTCTATTAGCGGTTATTATATATGCTAATAATATAATCAAATGTATATATATGTAAGAAACACGCTATTCAAATTCAAAACTAACTGGTAATTTATGTCCTTCTAAGGATTGGTGAAAATTGACTTTTTCCAATGAGCATCGATTTTTCAGTAGGATAAAACCAGGGGAGATAAGAGTGGAGTATCAGGGGAGATAAGAGTATCAAGTGCAATACCAAATATGAAGAGTTGCTCAAATTGTCATTTAGGTACTTGTAACTGCTACAACACTATATGCAGACAAATAATTCTCTTAATAGGGATCAGAATAGGGATCAGAATATGGATCAGAATATGGATCAGAATAGGTAAGATTGAGGTTGAATAAATAAAATAAGTAGGATATAAGGGGGTATATAAATGGAGAAGAAATACATACTTGGTGGTCTGTTAACGGGGACAATAATAGGGATAGTCGCCGGAATTGCCGGGGGTTTGCTTGCTGGAGTTACGATGAAGAATGCTTATGATTCATATCTTCAGGAGCGACCAATGCGCAGAAAACTTAAATCCATTTACAAGAAGGCGTTTAAAAAAAGTCATAAATGCCTCATAATGTAATCTAAGGTTTGTTTCTGAAACACGCTATTCATATTCGCAATTTCAGCCAGGAGATACAGTTACACTTTACATTCCGACCCCCCCCTTAATTTTTTCATTGAATTTCGTTGATTTGGTAATTCTTGCCCTTGTGGATGGCGATTATTTTTACAAAT
>MDTP02000198.1 GCA_001714685.2 Methanosarcina sp. Ant1
TGTTATAGAGGATTCTTGCGGTGCTAAAAGGGCGCTGCTAACCTTACAGTGAATATTTAAATAAGTATTAATAAGTGTAAAATTAACTACTGGGTATGGACATCGATATCTATGAGGACTTTGAGGAAATTCGCGTCAAAGATGTCTACATAGTCGATGTTTTTACAGACCCTACACCTGTGGTACTCCTTGAAAATTTGGAAGGAAATATGCTTCCCATATTCATAGGCCACTTGGAAGCCCTCTCAATAGGAAATGTGCTTAAAAATATTTCTCCTCCTCGTCCAATGGCCCATGACCTTATGATCAATATTTTCGAACGATTGGGAATAAAAATTGAGGGCATAATGATCGACGACAAAGTGGATAAAATCTATTACGCCCGCCTTCTTATACGAAGAGACAATACTGTTATGCAGTTCGACGCAAGACCAAGCGACTGCATTGCCCTTGCCCTCCGCGCAGGAGCCCCGATAAGGATTAGAAAAAAGGTGCTGGAAAATTCCGAAGTAGAGATGTCCAAACTTGAAGGTGCCCGTGTGATGAATATTTTCGGCTAAGGCCGGTTAAAGCACGTAGAATTATTTTTTCCGAAACTCGAACCCCCCCTACTCAAAAACTTAGAATCTTCTGTTCTAGAAAGCTATTTTTTGAATTCATCCTAACGGTCTACTGCCCTTTCTTTTAATAGGTTAAACCTGAGAGGCTGCTTTCGGCATACTTTCGATAAGCTTTTAATAGCAGTTAAATTTATTATCCCTTAGATGCTCACGAAAAGAATCATACCATGCCTTGATGTAACCCTTGACAGAGTAGGTGGCTGTGTTGTTAAGGGAGTGGAGTTTGTGGACCTTAAAGAAGCCGGAGACCCTGTGGAACTCGCCAAGCGCTACAATGAAGAGGGCGCAGACGAGCTTGTTTTCCTGGATATCACAGCTTCTACTCATGGCAGGGAAACCATGATCGATGTGATTGAAAGGACTGCAGACGAGGTTTTTATCCCTCTGACGGTTGGAGGCGGGATAAGTTCCATTGACGCCATCCGCCAGATTCTCAGAGCCGGGGCAGACAAGGTTTCTGTCAACACATCGGCAGTTAAGAATCCTGACTTTATCAAAGAGTCTTCTGACATATTCGGAGCGCAATGTATCGTCACTGCTATTGACTGCAGGCGGAACAACGAAGTTAAAAGTAACCCTGACAAGACTATTCTGGAACTTGAAGACGGGACTTCTGCCTGGTATGAAGTAGTAATTTACGGAGGCAGGCAGGCTACAGGAATCGATGCGGTACAGTGGGCCAGAAGGGCAGAAGAATTGGGCTCTGGGGAAATCCTGCTTACCAGTATGGACCGGGACGGAACCTGCTCTGGCTACGATCTACCTATCACAAAGAAGCTCTCCGAAGAACTGGATGTCCCGATCATAGCTTCAGGAGGAGTCGGAAACCCTCAGCATATCTACGAAGGTTTCTCCGAAGGAAAAGCTGATGCAGCCCTTGCAGCAAGTATTTTCCACTTCAGTGAATATTCAATAAGAGAAGTGAAAGAGTATTTAAGAGAGAGGAAAGTTCCTGTGAGGCTCTGAACTCAGAAAAAGGCCAGGAATATATTCAGGAAATCAGGAACATAATATTCGGAAAAGCAACATTACAGCGACTAAAAAAATCTTCCGGATACAGGGGAAAAAAAATGGAAATTTCCGAGTTTCAAAGATTGATGCAGGAACTCTATGCCCATAATGACAGGAGAAGAGGAGGCAAGGCTACCATGCTCTGGCTGGTTGAGGAGGTTGGGGAACTTGCCGAAGCTATCCGCAGGGAAGAACCTGAAAATATAGAAGAGGAACTTGCAGACTGCTTTGCCTGGATAGGGGCGCTTGCCAATCTGTATGGAGTGGATCTCGAAGAAGCATTCCTGAAAAAGTACCCTGGTGTATGTCCTACCTGCAGGCAAAAGCCCTGTATCTGCACTGACTGAGTACAGTAGGCACAGAATATTTCCGAGGATAATCTGTTTTTAGGCTTTCCATTTGTTCCGGCTTTCCACTTATTCAGGCTTTCCATTTGTTCCGGCTTTCATTTATTCACCGCCTTTACTCTTTCAAGAATTCCTCCTTCTTTTACAGATATATTGCAGACACCTGAGATACTTTTTTATTTATTAGAGGCAATCTCTTATCCAAAGTTTTATATGAATTCTTTATTTATCGGGGTAATTGAGAATGTCAGAAGCAGAAACTATAGAAGTTATTGAAGGTTTGCAGTTGAAGATCCTGAACGATACCGGCGAGGACCTTGTACTTCAGGCCCAGAACATAGAAAAAGGTAAATACAAGAAAGGCCACCAGGCCCCTCCGAAAATCGAATCTTATGAGGAAAAGGAGATTCAACTCGTCGCATGCGAAGGAAGTTGCGAAGGCGGAGCTGATATTGAGGGCTGGATCAAATACGGGATAGGTTGCTCAGAAGGTTACTGCAAGATGCACTTTAAATATTTGGGAAAGCAAAACAAAGTTAGCTATTCCTGTGAATGCCACATGCACGATGGGAAAATGCTTTGTGATACCTCAAAAGATGAGAAAAACGGGAGAATTGTGAACTGGGTGATAGGGCCGAAAGCATGACCAGAGAAGCATCCAGTTATGGATTTTATCCATTAACTGCTTAATTCATTTACTTTTTATTATTTTCAAAGAATTATTATTTTTAGAACAGTATATCAGCTGGTGGTCCACCAGTAGTCGATTGATATTATTCTAAAATAATCGAAATCCAGCTTCTGCTTTTTCTTTTCCCGCATTTTTGGCGCTGCTGAGGTCAGCCTGCTGTGCGAGCACATAAACGCAAACAAAAACCATGTTGGAGAGAACGTTATGAAAACATCAATCACATATCATGGACGACCTATCGGCTTACTCGGAGGATTTTATTCCTCCTGATTTATTTTTGCAATTTTTGTCTCAAATCTTGAGTTCTTCTGGCGTACCCAGAAACAATCTTGCCTCATAACTTATGGTACTTACGACTTTTAAGGTTGGAAGAAATTACCTGATAAGAACATCAGAAACTTTTAAAAGGTTGGGTATCTGAATAAAACAGAAGTAATTTTTAAAAAAGGAATTTTGCCTTTGTTTATGATTTCAAAGCATTAATTAAGAATTGGCAAAGGCTCATATTATTAGAATTTTATTGTTTTGCATGGTTTACGGGAAGAGAGAATAAAACATAGAATTTTATTGATCCTGGATTAATACATAAGAAGGGTAAAAGAAGACCATTCAAAAGGATTCGAAAAAAATGTTTAAGCAGAGATTTGTGCTGGATACTACAGCACTAACGGATTTGCAGACACGTGAAGTCATGGGTTATGCCTCCCTTTCAGAGGGAATGAAAGCAATTCTTGAGCTGATAGCCGATGCCCGACTGCATTTCGGGATAAGTTGTTACGTACCTTATCCTTCAGTATACAAAGAAATTCACGAATTTGCGAGCCGCAATGGCTGTGACAGGGAGGTTATAGCCAAGATAGATACCTGGCTTGTGAAAAAATCTCCTGACCGCTATAGAGTGGATGTAACTTCTCAGATCTTCCACGAATATGTGTCTTATATGAGGGAGAGGATTAACCGGGGGATGGGGGTTGCGGAGGATGCAGTTTGGGAGGCAGCTACTGCATGTCTATCTATTGAAAATCCGCAAAGCAAAGAAAAAGAATACAGAGAAGAGATTGAAAGAGAAGTAATTGGCGGGATCATCGGTAAATTCCGGAATAAATATCGGGCTGCCCTCAGATATGGAATTCTTGACAGTGCTCCTGATATTGATGTCCTTATTCTTGCCAAGGAGCTTGACGCAGCAGTTATTGCAAGTGATTATGGGATTGAAAAATGGGCAGAACAGCTTGGAGTCCGCTTTGTACCAGCAAATACTTTTCCTAATATGATTAAAGAGTATCTGAAGCACCTTCCGGTAAAAGAAAAAGAACCAGAGCCTGGAAGTGGAGATAAAAAGAAAAAAGGGCCTTCAGATGAAATAGAATTCATTTAACAGATTTACTGGCTTTAAAAGCCAGGATTATAATAATGGGCTTGAGGCTTAATTATCGGAGTTTATTCGTTAATTAGGATAATTGTCTTCGTTAATTAGGATAATTGTCTTCGTTAATTAGGGGGGAATTATTTTCATCAATTTGGGGGGAATTATTTTCATCAATTTGGGGGAAATTATTTTCATCAATTAGAGGAGTTATTTCCATTAATAGTGAATTACTTCATTATTAGGAAAATTGTATTCAAGATTTTCTCCTGATAAGTATACGTGCAATACTTATCATATCTTTAAGAACAACTGGGGGATCAAAAGTTGAGAAATATCGCTATAGAAGAGTTGAAAGCTACTGAAATCTACCGCCAAAAGGTTGAGGTTGTTGAGAGAAAAGGAATGGGGCATCCGGATTATATATGCGATGCAATTATGGAACAGATTTCAGTAAACCTGAGCCAGAAATACCTTGAAACTTTCGGAACCATCCTGCACCATAACATAGACAAAGGTATGCTCATTGCAGGTGAAGTAGAAGGAAAATTTGGAGGAGGACGGGTCGTAAGTCCGATGAGGCTGATTTTTGGGGATAGGGCAACCTTTGAAGCAAATGGGATTGAGATCGATGTTCCTGGCCTTGCCATCAACACCGCAAAGGAGTGGTTCTCGGATAATCTCCGTTTTGTGGATCCTGAAAGTCTCTATTACCAGGTGGAACTTAAGAGAGGTTCTGCAGAATTGACGGATATATTTACAAGGGGGGGAGAAATTCTCGGGGCAAACGATACCTCCGCAGCGGTCGGATATGCGCCTTTAAGCCCGACTGAAAGGCTTGTGTTTGAATGCGAACGCTACCTGAACTCAAGGAAATTTAAAAAGCAGTATCCAGAATCAGGGGAAGACATAAAAGTTATGGGGCTCAGGCACAGGGAGAATATGCACCTGACAGTGGCAATGCCGCTTGTGGACGTGTTTGTTGAATCTGAAGAAGATTATTTCAAAAAGAAAATAGAGCTGCATGAGCAAATAGAGGAATTTGCCGCCAGATTTGCAGAGAAGGAAAGGGGAGAATTCGAAGCCTGCATGTGTTTAAAACCTACTGCTTCCCTGAACACTCTGGACATACCGGGTAGGGGAATGAAGGGAATCTATACTACTGTAACGGGCACATCCGCAGAAGATGCAGATTCCGGACAAGTAGGGCGTGGGAACCGGGTAAACGGGATAATTCCCTTGAATCGTCCAGTTAGCAGTGAAGCTGCAGCAGGAAAAAATCCTGTAAGCCACATTGGAAAGATCTACAACCTTCTTTCCCACAGAATTGCAGCCCGGATTTACATGGAGGTGCCTGAGGTCTCCGAGGTTTACGTCTGGCTCTTGAGTGAAATCGGGTCTCCAATTGACCAGCCCCAGATTGCAACTGCCCAATTGATAATGAAAAAAGGAAATTTAAGTGACGTAGAAAAGGAAGCAGCTGAGATAGTAGAAAACGAACTTGAGAATATACATGCCTTCTCAATGGAACTTGCTGCAGGGAACTGTCCTATCTGCTGAAAGCGCGATCCTGAAAGCATATCCTGGATTATATGGGTCTGTCGATTTAAATAATCCATCCGGACAGGAATAGCCCGGATGAGAACTTTAGTGAAATGATCTGGCAGAGTTATCGGAAGAGCTTATACTCCGGCAATGAAAGCTAGGAGAGCAAAGAACATTGCGATTTTGAACATTTTAGAAGACTTCGCAGGATTATTGCGGACAATGATCTGGTGGATGGCTGCAAGGAAACCCAGGTCTGCCAGAAGGACAAGGTAGAGATAACGCAGGCCAAGTAATGACATAAGGTAAGGAAGTGGGCTTAAAAATAGGGCAAGAAACCCTATAATCACTGCAAAATAGCTTGCTTTTTTTGCTCCTATCCGGAGCGGTAGGGTATCTGCACCTTCCATTTTATCTCCTTCCATATCCTCAATGTCCTTTACAATTTCCCTGGCAGTAATCGCAAGAGCAGAAAGCACGAAAAGCACAAAAAGAGTTTCAAGCCCTTCAAATCCAAATACAGAGGCTCCGAACAAGAAGGTGGAACCCGTGAGGTAGCCTATGCTCAGGTTTCCTAAAAGAGGAGTACCTTTGAGAGTTTTTGCATAGAATATGAGAAGCAGAGAATTAAAAAGGGCAATAAACCCACAAACCGTGTTGATCGAAAAAGCCAGAAGAATACCTAGTGCAAACAGCAGATAAGAAAAATAAAGGGCTTCCTTTAATTTCACCCTGCCAGAGGGGATAGGCCTCTCAGGGCGGTTGATGGAATCTATCTTGATATCAAAATAATCATTAACGGTATTTCCTGCACCTGAAATCAGGAATACTACTAGAAATACAAGCCCTGCATCAAGAAAGGGGAAGTTTCCCGGATGATACGAGCCCAGGGCATCGGATGCCAGGATATTAAAAGCTATCAATGTTCCAATTACGGCTGCAAAACCTGCCATCAGGCAATTTTTGTATCTCATCAGTTCCAGATATGTGCGTACGTCTGAAGACATCAGAAGAAAGCAGCATTATAAAGTATTAAAAGTATCGGCTGAGTTTCGCTTCCCGAGTTTCGCTTCCCGAGTTTCGCTTC
>MDTP02000199.1 GCA_001714685.2 Methanosarcina sp. Ant1
CCATCATTTGTCACTTTAACCTGGTAAGCGATTACATCTCCTGCTTTTGTTACATTTACTGAGGATCCTTTTCCAGCGACATCTGTAATGGTTTTGTCAATAGAGTAGGACGGAATCTGTTCAGCTGTAACTGTTTCTGTTACATTATCCGATTTAACTTCTTGACCATTGAATGTGCCTGTTGCATTGGCATTGTTGGTTACAGAACCTGCATTCAGATCTTCCTGAATTATAGTGTAGGTAGCTGTACCGTTAACACTTTTACCAGGTGCAATAGTAGTGCTGTCCAGTTTCACGGTTGTTTTGTTGTCTGCAACTGTGAGTCCTGTAATTGGCACATTTCCGTTGTTTGTGACATTGTAGTTGTATGTTATCTCGTCATCTACAGAGTCATAAGTTGTCTGAACTGCTGTCTTTGTTATTGTCAGATCGGTATTTTGCACTGCATCGACTGTTTCTGTTACATCATTCGATTTAACTTCTTGACCATTGAATGTACCTGTTGCATTGGCATTGTTGGTTACAGAACCTGCAGTCAGATCTTCCTGAATTATAGTGTAGGTAGCTGTACCTGTTACATTTTGACCAGGTGCAAGATCATTGGTGCTGATCTGGATTGTACCAGTTTTGTTGTCAGTAACCGTTATGGGTCCTGTAATTGGCACATTTCCGGTGTTGTTGACATTATAGGTGTATGTGATCTCGTCATTTACACTGTCATAAGTTTCGATATCTGCCAACTTTGTTATTGTCAGAGCTGTCTCTTGCTCTGCATCGACTGTTTCTGTTACATCATTCGATTTAACTTCTTGACCATTGAATGTACCTGTTGCATTGGCATTGTTGGTTACAGAACCTGCAGTCAGATCTTCCTGAATTATAGTGTAGGTAGCTGTACCTGTTACATTTTGACCAGGTGCAAGATCATTGGTGCTGATCTGGATTGTACCAGTTTTGTTGTCAGTAACCGTTATGGGTCCTGTAATTGGCACATTTCCGGTGTTGTTGACATTATAGGTGTATGTGATCTCGTCATTTACACTGTCATAAGTTTCGGTATCTGCCAACTTTGTTATTGTCAGAGCTGGATTCTGGATTATCTTTGTTAAAACACTAGATCCAAAAAACTCATAATCAGTAAAAAGAGTTGCTGTATTGTTAAAGAACCCGCTTCCATCAGTCCCATTATTGGTTATGTTTTCCTGAGAAACCGTATAATTACCATATAAAGTTGCGTTTTGATTTGCAGAGAGAGTGCCCAGAATAACCGTGTGATTATCAGATGGATCGATCTGATATCCATCATTGTTGGTATTATTCAGATTAACCCAGGGATCAGTAACGTTTCCATTGTTAAATTCCTCGGTATTGTTCACGTTAATATTGTTCACGTTAATATGGTAGCTAATTATATCTCCTGCCGATGTTACAGCTCCATTTCCGTCTGTTACAGTTCCATTTCCGATATATGTAACATTGTCAACGATTTTTGTGATGGTGTACGGATTAGCGCCTGCCTCTACTACTGGCACAAACGATGTCATAGTAAACATTGCAGCCATCACTAAAGAAATAAGTGAGCGCATCTGACGCTTCGTGGCGTCTTCCATTCTCGGTGTCAAAACAGTCAATAGACCTCTTATATACTCAAGGATGGTAGCCACCACTAAAAAAATAAGTGAGAGCATCTGACGCTTCGTGGCGTCTTCCATTCTTGGTATTAAAATAGTCAATAGACCACTTATATACTCAAGGCTTAGTTTTTTTCTTTTCATTTATCCACTTCCTATTATAAATATCAGCATTTGTAGAAAGGATAGCCTAAGCTAAACAAATACCAATATTCAATCCCCATTAACGAAATACTAGTATTCTCTTCAAATTTGAGAGAGAATTTCCAACCAGAAAATATACAAAATTATATTACATATTTCAAAAGTCAAATTTGTCTCTTAAGTGTTTTTTATACTTGACTGAACTCCTAAAATTTTCAGCAAATATGTGAGACTTGCTTTTTCCCATACCATTTGAGGAGGAAACTGGTATTTTTACTGTTAGATCTATTTTGTTTAATGGGGCATGACTTTATCAATATTCATAATAAGATACAAACAATATAAATTTATTTAATAAAAAATTTTACAAAGTTCCCCTCTGTTCAGTTTTTCTTATTATATCTTCATTTCCCTCAAGGCTTTTTAATTAAATTTTCTTCAAAGTTTCGGTTTTTTAAGTTTGGAACCTATTAATTAAATTAATACACTCTACCGGGGGAGAATGAAGGTTTTCTAAATCTATTTTGAGATTTTAGTCTCATAAGGTTGTCAAAGTTCAACAAACCTCATATGTTAGGGGAATTACTAAAAAAAGTCAAAATGTAAAATAAATGATTATTATCTAAAATTCGAAATATTGGCAGTTAGAAAAAGAAATAAAAACTTAAAAGAGAAAATCAGATGAAGGTGTTGAGCCTTCATCTTGTCTTTTTTCTGTGCTGAATTTTTTTCGCTCTATTTTCTAATTTTACCTTTACTTTCTCCTATAAAGAAATACTGAGAAAAGTCCAACTATGCCGAAAATTATTTCAAAGCCAGGAGTTCTTTTGCTTTCTTTTGCAGGAGTGTTTTTCTGCTCAGGTGTCTGTTCAACATTTGCTGCTGTAGTTTCAGTTTTTTGTTCAACCTGAGTTTTGTTTTCAGGCTGTATTACAGTCCCGGTTGCATTTGTCTTACCCGTTGAGTTACTGACTTCGCTACTTTTGACAATGACGCCACTACTGCTTCCGCCGCTGCTGTGGCTACTTCCGCCGCTGCTTCCACCACTTGGGCTAGTTACTTGCAGTACATTTATTGTAGCAGTTTTTGAGTCAGTTCCGTTTGCATCGCTTACTGTCAGCTTAGCGGTATATGTTCCCGGAGCGGTGTACACATTAACAGGGTTCACCTCACTTGAATCAGCGATTCCGTCATTATTAAAGTCCCAGCTCCTTAATGCTGCGTTTTGTGAAAGGTCTGTAAACTTCACAGACAGAGGAGCATATCCGCTCGTAGGATTGACGTTAAAGTCTGCTACAGGAGAGTTGTCAGTTTCAGGGGTTATTATAATAGGTGGAATAGGGATGATTGGCAGTACTGTGCTACTGCTTTCGCTCGTCGAAAGCTCGTTGGAGCTAACAGTTGCTGTATTTTCAATAAATCCACTGCCATCTATGTCCGCCTGGGTTACCGTGTAATCACCTGTGTAAACCCATGTCTCTCCCGGATTCAAAACTCCTGGATTAATACGGTCTCCAGTTGGTCCTGTCAGTGTAATCATCGGGTCTTTTACTGAAATCCCTGTCAGGTCCACGTCTCCGTTATTCTTTACAGCAATCTGATAGTTTATTACGTCTCCAGGTTGGTTGATCATATAGTCGCCAGCCTCATCAATTCCTATTACTGACTTTTGGATTGACAAATCGGCATTTTGATCAATCGGCTGGTTTACATTGCTGGTTTTTTCGGGAAGCTCATTGCTGTTAACAGCTGCAGTATTATCGATATAGCCGTTTCCATTGTTTATGTCATCCGGAGTTAACTCGTAAATTCCATTATATACCCATGTCTCTCCCGGATTCAACACTTCTATATCAATATCATCTCCAGTCGGTCCTGTCAGTGTAATCATCGGATCGTCTACTAAAACTCCTGTCAGGTCCACGTTGCCATCATTCTTTATTACTATCCTGTATGGTACTTCGTCTCCAGGTGAATTGACTATACAGTCTCCGTCCTCATCAGGTCCGATTACTGACTTGAATATACTATAATTCGGGTTTCGTTCTATTGGTACTTCAATGCTGTCTGATTTTGGACCCAGCTGATCACAGTTAAAAGTTGCTGTGTTCTTGATGAACCCGTTTCCTGCAATTCCATCACTGTTTCCTACAATTCCATCACTGTTTACAATTCTATTATTGTGTTCTATAGTTCCATTACTATTATCTATAGTTCCGTTACTGTTATCTACAGTTCCATTACTGTTTTCTACAGTTCCATTACTGTTTATGTCTGCCTGAGTAACCGTGTAATTACCAGTATAAGTCCAGGTTTCTCCTACATCGAGGACGGTGTCATTATTCATTGACGGAATTGGTTCTGTTAGGGAATTCAGGGAATCAGTAACAGTTACATTTGTAAGGTCAGTTTTCCCATCATTTGTCACGTTAACCAGGTAGCTGATTACATCTCCTGCCTTTGTTACATTTCCTCCAGATCCTTGTCCAGCAACATCTGTAACGATTCCGTCAATAGAGCCAGCTGTATCTATCTGCACTTCAACACTGGCTGATTTCGGACCCAACTGATCACAGTTGATAGTTGCATTGTTATTAATGAACCCTGTCCCGTTACCATTACTTGTTATATCTGCCCGAGTAACCGTGTAATTACCAGTATAAGTCCAGTTTTCTCCTACTCCGAGAATTGTGTTGTTACTGTTTGTGTCATTACTGTTTGTGTCATTACTGTTTGTGTCATTACTGTTCGTGTCATTACTGTTTGTGTCATTACTGTTTGACTGTACAGGTCCTGTTAGGCCAATCAGAGTGTCATTAACAGTTACGTTGGTAAGGTCTGTTTTTCCATCATTTGTCACTTTAACCTGGTAGGTTATCACATCTCCCTCTTTTGTTACATTTGCTGAGGGTCCGTTTCCAGAGACATCAGTGACGATTTTGTAAATAGAGCAAGCCGTATCTATCGGTACTTGAACACTATCATTTTGCGGGTCCAGCTGATCACAGTCGACAGTTGCATTGTTGTTGATAAATCCGTCTCCTGCAGTTCCATTGTTGTTTAGATCTGCCCGGGTAACTGTGTAATTTCCGGTATAAATCCAGCTTTCTCCTACATTGAGGACTGTGTCATTATTGTTTGGTTCAATCGGTCCTGTAAGGTTAATGAGCGAATCGGTAACATTTACGTTAGTAAGGTCAATGTTTCCATCATTTGTCACGTTAACCTGGTAGCCAATTATATCTCCCTCTTTTGTTACATTTGCTGAGGGTCCGTTTCCAGAAACATCAGTGACGATTTTGTCAATGGTGCAATTCGCATTCTGTTCTATCCGTACTTGAACACTATCGTTTTGAGGATCCAGCTCCTCACAGTCGACAGTTGCATTGTTGTTGATAAATCCGTCTCCTGCAGTTCCATTGCTGTTTAGATCTGCCTGAGTAACCGTGTAATTTCCAGTATAAGTCCAGTTTTCTCCTACTTCGAGAACTAGGTCATTATTGTTTGATTCTGTCGGTACTGTAAGATTAATCAGGGGGTCAGTAACGGTTACATTTGTGAGGCTAATGTTTCCATCATTTTTCACATTAACCTGGTAGCCAATTAGATCTCCTGCTTTTGTTATATTTCCTTCAGGTCCGTTATCACCAACATTTGTAACGGTTTTGTCAATAACGTATGATGCTCCTTCTGCAGCTGATGCTGGTGATATACACTGTGATGACAAAAACATGCAAACCATCACTGAAGAAATAAGTGAGAGCATCTGACGCTTCGTAGCATTGTCCATTCTTGGTATCAAAGCAGTTAGTAGAGTGGTTATAACTTCAAGGTTTATTTTCTTCTTGTTCATTTATCCACTTCCTGTTACAAATATCAGCATTTGCCGAAATGATAGCATAAGCTAAACAAACACCAATATCCCCCCCATTAATGGAGTATTTGTATCCTCTTCAAATTCGAGGAAGAATCTCCCAACCAGAAAACGATGCGAAACTTGAATTATTTATAAAGTTAAATGTGCTCTTGAGTATATTTTTCAGACTTGGCTGAATTAATAAATTTTCAGCAAGGTTTGTGAAATTTATTTTTCCGATACAATTTGAGGACGATACAAATATTTTAACCGTCATACTTATTTCATTTAATGGGGCGTAACTTTGTAAATATTTATAATAAGACGAAGGCCCATATATACTTTGTGATTAACGAAATCTAAGAAGTTCCATCTATTTATCAGGCTTCTGTGTTTCTTTTTATCTCTTCAACCCTCTTAATTTCATTTTTTAGTTTCATTACTTATTTATTTAATTCATACTTTTTTGCAGGGGGCGGCTAAATGTTTTTAAATTGTTTTTTAGATTCTAATTTCTCACTTTTACCACAGTTCAACAATAATTTGTTTGCGAGGAAACAAGTACTGCAAAAAATGTGAAAAATATTAAATAAATGATATCTAGCTACATCAAAAAAATCTAAATTTATTCGGCGTTCATTTTTCTTATAATATTCATTATTTTAGAAATACTTGATTTATTGTTGACATCAGTGCTGAAAAAAATCGAGATTTTATCGATCCCATAAATATTTTACAGTCTCTAAATTCGTTCTTTTATCCTATGGTTTCCTGAAAAACACATATCTTTAAAATAATCTGAGGTTTTGCCATTTTCCACAATATTCCTTATTTTCCAATAATATTTGGTAGTATAGCTTATTTTGCAAAAAATTT
>MDTP02000200.1 GCA_001714685.2 Methanosarcina sp. Ant1
AGATGTGAGTAAGGGTGAATGGAGAAACAATTATATTTTTCCTGCGATTGAAAACCCATCAAATTTGAATAGGATACATTTTGTTGATTATGTGTTCTCAGCAGATCCAATAAGTTTAATCAGTTGTTGAAAAATTCACCTTATTTTTTAGAGGGGGATCGGAATGTCAGGTAGATGTAACATTATTACAGCTTTTTAAGCGGGATTCGTATTCAAAGGTATTTTGCATTACTATTTTAGAGGCTCTAAAAGTAATTTTTTGGAAAAATAAGCCATCATAAAATATTTTTTTGCTTTTAGAGCTTTATTATCAATTTTGGCAAAACCTCATTTTAGTTTATTATTTGCATTCCGGACCCCCCTCAAAAAAAACAACTTGGTTTTTTTATTCACATAGTTTATTGCTAATTTTACCCACGATTACTTGATAATTATTTAATGTTAATTAAATGTAGTAAAATGTGTTTAATTATTCAATACTTTATTCAAATTTATACTTTATTTTTTGAACTTTGTGGAATTCAAGCCCAAATCACTGATTTTGTTGGGTATGTGTTCTCAGCAGATCCAATAAGTTTAATCAGTTGTTGAAAAATTCACCTTATTTTTTAGAGGGGGGTCGGAATGTCAGTTCCACTCTTTTTTCTGATCTTCTTCCATTCTTGACATAGTAATCTCGCTAGATTAATGTTGTTCGATGATGCCGATTATATAGGTCGAGTGTGTGCAAAGAGTGGTGCAAAAGCAGTTAAAACATTACAATAATGGTTTGAGACGACATATTGAAAAACAGTATCAAAGATTAGGAGAGGGTGAAAAACAGTATCATAAGGTTAGGAGAGGGTGAAAGCCTTTTACTTCTCAATGGAAGTGGCAAGCCCTTTGCCTTGTAAAGGTTCTCTGTAATGTTTGAAGGGCTATGCAGGCTTTCATAACTGACCTGTCACCATGCTATCTTATATCCGAAAACCGTGTCCAAACAACCCTGGCACATCCCAGTAGTCTCGAATTCCCTAATAAACACTTTGTTTCTGAATTCTTCGATGTCTACTCTCAATGCGCATAAAGGACACCTACAGTCTTCACCCTTAGCGACTGCGTGCCTAAACTTTAATGCTTTTTGAAATCTCTTTCTTTCTATTTTCATGTTAATCACCGTATTATTCCATTAAACAAAATGTCGTTTCCATGCACTACCAAAACGAATGTGGAGTCCTTTTAATTACATGTTCAATTTAAAAGCCAAAACTCAGGTAGTTCACATGTAGCTTTATTCGTCATGATACAACATATCTATACATACAACCACCCAAAAAATAGAGTAGAACACAGGTGGCTCCATTACATTGGCTCAAATGCTGAATGCACTACAGTATCCATCAAAAAACTGTATCCAGCAATGATCGCATTTATGTTTAAATCATTTCAAAAGGAACTTGCTCACAGTAAAATATATGCACAGATACTTATTTAAGCCTATTGGGTTGTTTGGTTTTGCACTTTAAGTATAAAATAAAAATGAAGTTACGCATTCATATAAAAGTTAACGATACCGAAAAACTAAGACTGAAAAGTATTTCAGATGCAAAACCTGATTGTTTCAACCTCTACCTAATAAGCTCATCAAATTAAACATACACTTAAGAGCCGCTCAAGCAGTTTAATACGTTCTACAATCTAGCTATTTATGAACTTAAAGCCAGCAAATTACTGTAATATTGCTATTCATGGCGATTGAAATCCATATCATTTACCCCTATCAAGCATTATTATAAGTTCAACCTCAATCATTTGTTCAAGTAAATCATTATCGATATACTCATATTGGGAACCCATATTTTCCAGCTTCTTGTAAGTGGCATCATCTACAAAGGAGACGTCAAGTTCTTTAAAAATATTACTAATAGTCAATTTTACTGTATCTGACCCCATGTTTCACCCCCTCCAAAGCAATTTGTCTTAATACTGCTTTACATAATCTGATGTCTTTGACCTTTACAGGTAAATGTGAATATAGTAAAGATCTAACTCATATTTCCGTGGATCATAGACACAAACATGCCTATGAGCCTTCGAAAATTCAATAATGGGCACTCTAAAAATTATAATAGACCTATATAAAAGTAGCTTAAAGAAGTGTAGAATGCAGGGAGCTGGCGGAGTGAGAACTCCGCCGATATGGTATGGACAGCAGAGCTCGCCGCTTATAGTGGTGATTAAGTACCTACCCGAAAAGTCAAATTAATTTAAAAAACCAATTATCCGTTCAAATAATTCATACTGCCACTGTAAGGTTACAGCCTGGATTCCGCATTTTTAGGCACATAGACATCTATTGATATCGAATTATGTGCTTAACCTTAACTGCATAAAACCGAGGCCCGAATTTCGAAACCATGATTATCTGACATTACGATCTAGTGGATCTATGTATATGCGCTTAAAATATGGGAACTCAGGTTACAGGGTCACAATACTTTTCGAGTAGGTCTAAGACTGATAAATTGTTATTATCGATTCTTATGACCTTATTCTGTAGTCACTCCGTCAAATTCCTCTTCGTTGGCTTCGGCTTCTTCCTTCGTAGTACGTACGATTTTATCCTTATGATGCGCAGGCGAATAGATAGTATACAGTTTTAAATCATCCGTTTTCGAAGTGTTGATGATATTATGTTTCGCACCTGCCGGCACCACTACTGCAAACCCGTCACTGACTTCATATTCGTTTCCGTCAATTATGCACTTTCCCTGCCCTTTCTCAAAACGGAAAAATTGATCGTTTTCCTCATGCACTTCCATTCCGATGTCTTCGTTGGGCTTCAGGCTCATAAGGACTAATTGGCTGTGCTTTGAAGTATAGAGCACCTTGCGAAAATTGACATTTTCCAAAGTGGTTTCTTCGATATTAATACTAAATCCCTTCATGTCTTTCAATTAAAAATGATTCTATATAACATTATTCGATAACTAGCTTTATTAAAAGACTAGCGGAATTCACTATTATTTTTACATTTTTACATAAAAATAGTTTTGAATATTAATAGTTCATTATTAATATTGATAAACTTAATTAACGTAAACAGACCTATGTGAAGCAAACAATAGACAAGTGCAATGAAAAAAAATAGAGAATGGCTGGCATTATAGTCTGAAAGTCATTGTTTCTGTTTCTAATCAATTGTGTGATTCATGAATTCTTTTAGGGGTTGTATGTAGAACAGAAGTGGCTTTCAGACCTTCATTCCCAATTGAGTTTGATGGCTGTTGGCTGGCTTGCCAAGGAAGGCAAGATAAGCGTCAATAAGGAATCTAATCGTTGGTCTGTCGGTTTGAATGAATAACTCTTTACATGTTACAAATTGTAAAGTCCATTAGGTCACAATATTTCGGTTGGCTCGAAGTTACATATTTTTGGAAAACAGAGTGTAGAGTTGGCGGAGCTTAAACTTCGCCATAATGTAAGTTTATTGCGTTGTACTGCTCATCATTGTGTTGATTATGTACACCATTGTTGCGTTGATTTATACCTATCTGAAAAGTAGAACAGTATATGTTGTAAAAGTTTAAAGGTAAGAATTTGAGTATCCGTTCGGTTGTGCTATTTTATATATAATACAGTAGCTGCAACACTTTACGGAAGGCTCTAAGTATCATTTCTTTTCCCAAAATTCCTTTGCTTCTTTTTCCATCTTTTCCAGCCTGTCGTAGTAATCCGGGAATTCGTTCAGGTGAGCAAGAGCAATTTTTCCAGTTATTAAAGGGTCATCGTTTGTGACATTCGTCATACTGTCCCTCGATCCATGTTCAAGTTCCACGTCCATGCCTTTCTTGAACTGTTCTACATCGAATTTATCCCATTTCAGTCCAAGTTTTTCTCCAATTGCTTTTGCTTCTTCAGCCGTAAATGCCAAAATAATCAACTCCAATAAACAATAGGGTTTACATTATAGATAAGAGCTATCTCGCTAAAAATGCTTTACACAGGCTGTCTCAAAACTAAACTCAATTCTACAACCCTAATTTGACAGAATTCACTAATTGATAAAGTATTTCCTTACAAAAAACATATTGCGTCGACATAGAATTTTTCGGGAAAATGAAAATCGCAAAAATCAGAGAACAATGCATGGAAACTTCATTTGTATGAAGAAAGCAGGAGCATGAAACTCATTTATTCATTCAAATATTTATGCTTCTGTCAAATAAGGGCTACAATTGTGATAAAAAGTTGTACTTAAGCAAGTTTGCACAGAATTTTCACGAAATTTCATGTCAATTTAAAGTCAACTGCTCATTATCCAATTGTAGAAATGGTTTGAGTTTTGAGACAGCCTGCCAGTCTTTGTTTTAGATTCCTCAGAGAATTAAAGAAAGATAAAAAAGTAATTGGACAACGTATTTCAAACACTATAAACTTATGGAAGTTGACCGGAGATGTTTTCTCCGAGGCAACTTTTTAGTTTAATTTCCGGTCTGCCAATAGGGTTTGTAGCCATAGTAATGATATACTGTTGATAAATTAGCGTAGCTTAGTGGTAGTTGGCTTTTATCGAAACCCTGAGCTTCTTTCAAGACTTCTTTATCGACACCAAGAACAATCCTTAATTCGTTCTCGAAAAGTTGTATTGTAAACGCAGACCATGGAATAGCAAATAATTTATCACCCATACCGAGGAAACCGCCAAAAGAAAGCACTGCATAAGCAATTCTTCCAGTTTCTAAGTCAACCATGTAATCGTCGATCTTACCTAGGTCTTCTGCGTTCTTGTTGACTACTTTGTGTCCTTTTACATCACTTGCTAACATGAAATGTTCTCTTGCTGATTGCATTGTTGCTGATTGAATTGTTGCTGACATATTGATACCTCGTTTGATTAAATTTTGATATTTTCTTTTAGGAATGACAAAAATTTAATTTCAAGTATTTCTGTTACCGACATTGTCTTTGACAGTTATTTATGGAAATTGAATTATAGAGCCATTCCCAAAGTGAAAACTTGAAGTTATTTTTCAACCATTCCTTAGTTTAATGTGTTTAACTATCCCCTTTATATCAATAAAAAAAAGAATATGCTGTATTTAAACAGCTTTTGAAGAGTCTTTCTTAACGCTCGTTTCTGCTTTCTTTTCTGCGTTAATGTCATCTGCTTTAGGTAAAACTTTCTTATCAGACTCAGTCATAATATATACCCCCATATATTTCCTTATATTAATGCAGCCTTGTTTATAGAATTTGCCTATACACTATAGATATGTTGTAATGTATAAGTACTAATGCATTTTTTAATTTGCTTAGAGAGTTTAAATACGAGATTTAATGGAAGCAAGAGACAGAATCTGAAAAATTGCTAATATAATAATTCAAAACTTCAGTTCGTGTAATTCGTTTTCAAAAGAGAAACAAAAGATGCCACGCTCTCAAAATCCGAAGCCTATGAAAGCTATTAACAACAGAAGTGCATTGATGCTTAGCAAAGTCTTTTTGAAAAGCTATAATAAAAAGATGAATGGAAACATTTAAAGCTTGAGTCCTTTAGCCTTTTCGTGGAAAACTTTACCTTTATCTGTAGTGATAAAAAGCCCTTTCTCGTGTCTAACAAGTCCTTTATCCTTTAACATTTCGAGATATTTTTGGGCAAGTTGAAAGTTTAGATTTCCTTCATATACAATATGAGTTTTATTTGCTCCATTCATTGCTACTCTTAAAATATCCACGACTATATCATTCCTGCTTCTTCTCTTAATACTAACTCCTCTCATCAGTGATTCAAAATTAGTGTTTGTAAGAATTTCACTATCTGTAACTATCAAACCGTATGTCTTTTTAAAGGCAGTATAGATTATACAGCCCCGTTCTCATTCTCAGATGTTCGATTTTGATTGTTAGTAAAAGTTCTTTATTCAATATAGACAAGTTGAAGATATAAGTACCAATGTATTTTGTTTAATTTGTTTAAAGAGTCTAATTGCAAGATTTCCGTTACTTCATCAAAATAATTATGTTAACTTTTGTAACTATTCAGCCTATTGAAAAAAGTTATAATCTTATCTAAATGCTGCAACTCTCAGAATAATAGCGGCGCTTGATTGAGCGCCGCTAGAATAGCGCATCCATAGCATTCAAGTCATTCTTTCTAGAGAGCGTCGCAAAAGTCAAAGAAATTCTACAATTGGATAATCTGAACGTTGACTTTAAATATGGATATAAAATTTTTTACATAAAATTCAGGCAATTGCTACCTTATTAAGGATAAATTTATCCTTTTGTAGAATCAAATAGACTTTTACGACGCTCTCTTCTAATTGTGGAAATATAGCCTCTAATTCTGCAGAAAGCTACCGCTCCTTGTATGCTTCTGAAAGTTCCGGATATTTTCTGCTGTAGTTTCATCATCCTGATATCTCTTTCTGCCTGATTATTATCAAACGGAACTCTCAGGTCATTGAG
>MDTP02000201.1 GCA_001714685.2 Methanosarcina sp. Ant1
TGAACATTCCCTTATGAAGGGAACAAACAATTAAATAATCAATAGGGATGTTACACTTTTGCATTGCATTTTGTTACAGAAAATGCTTGCAATAAACACTTCATGTACAAATAGTAAAATTGTCCATGAAAATCAGTGCTCATCCTAAGTAGAAATAATGAAAGTAAAATAAATAAACAGTTAAATTATCTATAACTTGATAAGTTTCAATGTATCCTTTAGATTGAATGTAATCGCTAAAAGCATAACATTTATATATGAGGTACTTTAACTACACTATATAATATGAAATAAATTATATAGTGTTTATGAATTGCTAACTTTTTTTATAAATATTAAAATCTCATTTAGAAAAGATGTTTTTTGATAAGATCATGGGGATTTTGGGTATGATTTTAAAAGAAGTGTGGAAGATATACGTTGTATTCTATTAAAAAATTATTAACCCGTGTTTCGACCTAAAACACAGAAATTCCATATTTGGGACTAAAAATCCTTTGTAAATCAACGAAAAAAACCTAAAATCTCAAATGTAGTGACCGAAAATAGAATATATTTACAAAAGTTCTTGATTAATTTAAATACGTATAGTATAATTATATTATGTTTATTCGAGAATTCAAAACAAAGAAGAAAGATAAAATATACTACAACCATAAACTTGTAGAATCATATAGAAATATTGACAATAAACCTCGTCAGAGAACTATAATGAGTCTTGGAACATTAAGTAACTTGCCAAAGGAGCGTTGGAGAGAGCTTGCCTTTATCCTCGAACAGAAGATTACAGGTCAGGAGACGTTTACAACCCATGACAAGGAACTTGAGTGTCTTGCTGATAAGCTTTATGCTTCAGCAAATTTCTACAAAAATAAGATTGAAAGCAAGAAAGAGGCTGAGGAGCAAAGAGAGTTCGTGTCAATAGATATTAACTCAGTTCAAAGTGCACAATCACGCTCAATTGGAGCAGAACTTGTTGCTAAAGAGATGTGGGATAGGTTAAAGATTTCAGATACTTTAAAAGATTGTGGCTTCTCAACTAAGAAGATTGCAGTAGCACAGGCTCTGATTATGGGAAGGCTTATTCATCCAGGTAGCGAACTTGCTACACACAGATGGTTTAATGAGGCGTCTGCTCTTGCTGAGATGCTTGAAGAGGATATTCATGGTCTTGGAAAAGATAGCTACTACAGTATGGGTGATCTCCTGTTTCAAAACAGAAAAGAGATAGAACTAGCCCTTTATAACAGAGAGACTACGCTATTTTCTCTTGATAGAAAGTTATTCTTATTCGACCTTACAAATACATATCTTGAGGGAAGTGGAAAAAACAATGAGCTAGCTGCGTATGGTGTATCTAAGGAAAAACGAAAAGATTGTCCCCTTATTTCATTGGCTCTAATGGTAGATTCAAAAGGATTCCCTGTGTATAGCCGCATACTAAAAGGTAACCAATCCGAACCTGAAACATTAAAAGACGTTCTTGAAGAACTGAGTAATCTTAATAAGAATACATTAATAACTAACAAGCCTACGCTGATTATGGACAGAGGCATTGCAACTAAAGACAATCTACTCATGATCAAAGAATATGGATATTCATATACACTTATTGAAAGAAGTCCAGTGGAGAAAAAGTATGAGCCAGAGTATGCTGAGTTAAAGAACATCCTTGAGAGTTTAGATCACAAGGAAACACTGAAAGCATCTGGATGGGAAACTATCCGAGAGGAATCAGGAGTGTATGCTAAGTCAGTCATTATTGATGGTGCAACAAGAGTTCTTGTTCTTAGTACCAAGAGAGCTTGCAAGGAAATATCCATGAATGAATCCAAAGAAAATAGATTTCTTACAGACATAGAGAAACTTAGACACTCAGTTGAAGCAGGTAATATTAAGATTCTAGGCAAAGTAATGGAGCGTATTGGTCGTCTAAAAGAGAAGTACAAAGGTATAGCCAAGATTTATGATATCCAAGTAATTCTAAGTGAAGATGAAAAAATGGCTTTGAGTCTTACATGGACTAAACTTTGTACAGCTACAGAGAAGATGACCCTTTCCGGTTGTTACGTAATAGAGACTGACCGCCAAGGATTAACAGCACAGAGTATTTGGAATGATTATATGACAATAACAAGAGTAGAGTCAGCATTTAGAGATTTGAAATCTGAGCTTGGTTTCAGACCAATCTACCATCATACGAAGGAACGAACAGAAGCCCATCTTTTTATAGGAGTACTCGCTTATCACTTATTAGTTTCTATAGAAACTATTTTAAGATCTGCAGGAGATACTAGAGAGTGGAATACAATAAGAGAAACACTTTCAACGCATCACAGATCAACGATTATCATGACTGGCGAAGATGGAACAATCTATAACATTAGGGTTACAGGAAATCCTGAAAAGAGCCATAACGAGATCTATAAAATATTTGAGATAGTTAATTTTATGAAAAGAAAGAAATCAACCGTCAATGAGAGAAGGTAGTGACAGAAAAAAATAAGGAATCCAGGCAACTCAATGCTTGTATTCCCTATTACTCGAAACTCGAGTTTATGATTTGTGTGAACCTAAAAACAATCCCTTGGAAGCAAGCTTCCAGATGACTTTAATGGTTCGTGTTCGCTTCGCGTCCTGTTATCTGCGGGAACCTTAACCCGTGTTTCGACCTAAAACACAGAAATTCCATATTTGGGACTAAAAATCCTTTGTAAATCAACGAAAAAAACCTAAAATCTCAAATGTAGTGACCGAAAATAGAATATATTTACAAAAGTTCTTGATTAATTTAAATACGTATAGTATAATTATATTATGTTTATTCGAGAATTCAAAACAAAGAAGAAAGATAAAATATACTACAACCATAAACTTGTAGAATCATATAGAAATATTGACAATAAACCTCGTCAGAGAACTATAATGAGTCTTGGAACATTAAGTAACTTGCCAAAGGAGCGTTGGAGAGAGCTTGCCTTTATCCTCGAACAGAAGATTACAGGTCAGGAGACGTTTACAACCCATGACAAGGAACTTGAGTGTCTTGCTGATAAGCTTTATGCTTCAGCAAATTTCTACAAAAATAAGATTGAAAGCAAGAAAGAGGCTGAGGAGCAAAGAGAGTTCGTGTCAATAGATATTAACTCAGTTCAAAGTGCACAATCACGCTCAATTGGAGCAGAACTTGTTGCTAAAGAGATGTGGGATAGGTTAAAGATTTCAGATACTTTAAAAGATTGTGGCTTCTCAACTAAGAAGATTGCAGTAGCACAGGCTCTGATTATGGGAAGGCTTATTCATCCAGGTAGCGAACTTGCTACACACAGATGGTTTAATGAGGCGTCTGCTCTTGCTGAGATGCTTGAAGAGGATATTCATGGTCTTGGAAAAGATAGCTACTACAGTATGGGTGATCTCCTGTTTCAAAACAGAAAAGAGATAGAACTAGCCCTTTATAACAGAGAGACTACGCTATTTTCTCTTGATAGAAAGTTATTCTTATTCGACCTTACAAATACATATCTTGAGGGAAGTGGAAAAAACAATGAGCTAGCTGCGTATGGTGTATCTAAGGAAAAACGAAAAGATTGTCCCCTTATTTCATTGGCTCTAATGGTAGATTCAAAAGGATTCCCTGTGTATAGCCGCATACTAAAAGGTAACCAATCCGAACCTGAAACATTAAAAGACGTTCTTGAAGAACTGAGTAATCTTAATAAGAATACATTAATAACTAACAAGCCTACGCTGATTATGGACAGAGGCATTGCAACTAAAGACAATCTACTCATGATCAAAGAATATGGATATTCATATACACTTATTGAAAGAAGTCCAGTGGAGAAAAAGTATGAGCCAGAGTATGCTGAGTTAAAGAACATCCTTGAGAGTTTAGATCACAAGGAAACACTGAAAGCATCTGGATGGGAAACTATCCGAGAGGAATCAGGAGTGTATGCTAAGTCAGTCATTATTGATGGTGCAACAAGAGTTCTTGTTCTTAGTACCAAGAGAGCTTGCAAGGAAATATCCATGAATGAATCCAAAGAAAATAGATTTCTTACAGACATAGAGAAACTTAGACACTCAGTTGAAGCAGGTAATATTAAGATTCTAGGCAAAGTAATGGAGCGTATTGGTCGTCTAAAAGAGAAGTACAAAGGTATAGCCAAGATTTATGATATCCAAGTAATTCTAAGTGAAGATGAAAAAATGGCTTTGAGTCTTACATGGACTAAACTTTGTACAGCTACAGAGAAGATGACCCTTTCCGGTTGTTACGTAATAGAGACTGACCGCCAAGGATTAACAGCACAGAGTATTTGGAATGATTATATGACAATAACAAGAGTAGAGTCAGCATTTAGAGATTTGAAATCTGAGCTTGGTTTCAGACCAATCTACCATCATACGAAGGAACGAACAGAAGCCCATCTTTTTATAGGAGTACTCGCTTATCACTTATTAGTTTCTATAGAAACTATTTTAAGATCTGCAGGAGATACTAGAGAGTGGAATACAATAAGAGAAACACTTTCAACGCATCACAGATCAACGATTATCATGACTGGCGAAGATGGAACAATCTATAACATTAGGGTTACAGGAAATCCTGAAAAGAGCCATAACGAGATCTATAAAATATTTGAGATAGTTAATTTTATGAAAAGAAAGAAATCAACCGTCAATGAGAGAAGGTAGTGACAGAAAAAAATAAGGAATCCAGGCAACTCAATGCTTGTATTCCCTATTACTCGAAACTCGAGCTATGATGCCTATCCTCAGTTAGAGAGACTCTTAGAAGGTGATAACATGGTAATCAAGGAAAATATATTAAAAATATTCAAAGATAGCAGATTAGAGAAGGATTATGATTGGCAAGAGTACAATTATTCAAGGGGAAAGGCTTTAAATATTATACAAAAGTATCATTGAACCCTCCCTCCACTTATAGAAGTGGGGGATTCTTTTTTATGCGAAGTTTGATTTTCAAGTTTCCTCCTAACTTAGTCAGGATACCCTTATTCGCATTGGCATGTCCAAGTTGCCACTACTCTGTAAGGTAGTTAATTCACTACCTCCCAGGCTACATTTATGCATTATGTTTAATGCCCCATTACAGTCTGCATTATATATTTTACTATTGGCCGATTTATATTGTCCTCTTGTTACTCTTCTACCACTGAACGCATATACTTTTGTATTACCTTCATCATATATTGGAATGAAGTCGTTACTAAAAATAATCAGCTTTACTGGTATAGCTTTCTTCCTGCTCTTTAAAATCAATTTGATTATATTTACTTAAATAGCTTATTTTCTGTATAAGAGTTCCTGTAGGAATGTTAACAAAGTTTTGATTATTTTTACTGCCTATATTGATTTTTTGCCCTATATCTTTGTTTCTTCCCACTACGATAGTTCCAATATCATTAGCTACGCAGTAATTAATGATTATTCTTGCCGTCTTATTTAAATAATCTCTAACTCTATTATTCCTTTTCATCGTAAGTTTCGCCATGTTTTTAGTGACCACAGTCTTGTTATCATTTTTTGGCTTTAAGACTTTATCACTAAAAGCTTGAAGTTTAGTATTTTGTTTGTTATACCCTTGGTTTATCGCTTTTAATTTCTTTCCATCAATGATGAACGTTTTGCCTTTATTCGTTACACATGTAGCAAAATTAGTTACTCCAAAATCAATAGCAAGTACATTTTGTTTGTTTAATTCTCTTTGAATAATTTCAGTTTCATATGAATACTGAATTTCAAAGAACCTTGCTTCAAATTTAGGAATTATTCTTATTTCTTTAATCTTTTTACCTTGTAAGTTTGAAGGTATTTTTATACTCACTTTACCATAGAGCCTTTTAAAACTTGGCGACATAGGGATATCAAGAATTCCATTGTCTTTAATTCTTATTTGCCCTATAACTAAAGTAAAATAGCCATCTTTAGGTAAATACTGTGGGATCTTTACTTTCTTGTCATAGTTTTTGTCTTTTTTAAGCTTTAAAAGTCCAAAGAAAGATTTAAAAGCACCATCAGCTTCTTTAAGAATTTGCTGAGACATGTTGCTATTAAGAATACCGTAGTTTTCATTATTTTTAGAGATTTTATAGTTATCTTGATAACCTAAGTATTGTCCAGTGTTAAAGAAGTGCTGTCTAATATTATATATAGCTACATTAAACATATTTTTAGAAAGCCTGCACAATTCTTTAAGAGCAACAAATTCTTTAGAAGATAGACGTTTAAGTTGCTGTCTTTGGGTTAAATAAGCAATATTATTATCCTTTTTAGCCATTGGATTTCCTCCTTTCTTGTTGATTATTGTCTGCAAGAATATTGTACCAGAATACATGTGTGTTGAGAACCTTGAAAAAGTTTTAATTGTTACTAAAATAAGAATCACTCTTAACAGAGTGGA
>MDTP02000202.1 GCA_001714685.2 Methanosarcina sp. Ant1
AGGCTTATTGATGTCGATTAGATTCTCAGAATCAAATCTTCAGATGATATAAGTACTCGAAGGAAGCCCCTTCCTCGACATCAGGCAGGGAGGGGTAGTTCACTAATCTCTAAAAGCGAATTTGGTGGTGTATCAAACGACAAAAATAACATTTTTAGAAATGCGGGGGAGAAGATTCAATCTGAAAATGTAAATTTAAACCACGATTTATTGTGCTTAGGAATGACGAAAATATAGCTTCAAGCATTTCTGTAACCGATATTGTCTTTGATGATTATTTTGGGAATGAAATACAGAGCCATTCACAAAGTGGAAACTTGAAGTTATTTTTAAACCATTCCTTAGTTTTGCATCTCAAGCGCCTAAGCTCTAATCCTGTGTTGTCAAAATATTTGATGAGCCGATCCAAAAAATCAAATCGCGGTAACTGCCTTTACAAGGCGGAAAGCAAGTCATGAACACTAAAAGTACAGTTCGCATGCAACAATTTCAAGGTATTTGCAAATGATCTGCCAATTAAATCTGTTTCAATAGAAAGCTGAAAATCGACAAAGTCAAGGGATATCTTGGATACAGATTGTCGTTGTAATTTTTGCTCTTTCTGCACATTCTAAAGGGCTCCGCAGAGCCCGCCATAAAAATATATCTTATCTTATCCTAGAAGCTTGGCATAATCCTTCCACATATGGTTGTCGGGTTAATAATGGATCGGATTAGAACCATACCTTGAACCTTGTGGTTTTTCATCTTCTACTTTTATTTTATGCGATACAGTTTCAGTTGGTTTTTCATCTTCTACTTTTATTTTATGCGATACAGTTTCAGTTGGTTTTTCATCTTCTACTTTTATTTTATGCGATACAGTTTCAGTTGGTTTTTCATCTTCTACTTTTATTTTATGCGATACAGTTTCAGTTGGTTTTTCATCTTCTACTTTTGTTTTATGCCAACCACACAAACAGCAGCCTTCTTTGCGATGCATGATGTATTTTACAACATAGGCAAGTCCTATTGTTGCTAAGACACTAGTCACTATTTTCATACCTTTATGCATAGTTATACCCTCCAATCTATTATTGTCCTTATTGTTTATGAAGATACGCAAACAAGCAGAAAGGTGTGATTAATAAAACAAATGAGTGACACATATGACTACAAAAACGCAAAGTACCGATGAGATAGCAGAAAAGATTGTTTTTATAAGAAAGAAACCCTTACTGGTTCTCTATTGGCATCTTATCCAATTTTCCTGATACATTCCTATTATTTGACGTTGCAATGCACATTTGCCTTCCTTATTATGCCATCACGTTCCAAAAGGAGTTCTTTTTCAAGCTTGTAGGCGGCCATTTTTGTGCCTGTTATAAAAGTAATCAGAGTAGTGCATCGATTCCAAAATATGGCAGAAATAAATTTTTGAAAACCACGGAAAGTACAGAATACATCAAAAATGAGTTAATTTGACAATGTCAGATTAATACAGCCTCTTGTAGGCGCTATGTTCAATGATCCAAAACTGGGAGTCCAATTCCTCCAAAACTTCCTTATTAAGATAATCCCTACTGACTTAAATTTCGTTTTATATCCCAAATTTAGGAAATTTATACTGTGTTGTTAGAGTAATTCCAATATCTATAAAAATTCAGCTGTCTTATATATCAGGCATGCAGGAGATTATTTTTATCGATGAAGGCAGCCTTCCCACACCTGAAGGTATCACGAGGGAGTGGGTAAAGGATGCAGCTGAAAATCGAAATGAGGACGAAAAACTCTTTTCCATGATAAGGGAGGCTTTCCAGAGAAAAATTGATGTGGGAGTGCACGTTCCCACATATCCTCAGTTTAGAGATATGATAGGTCAGTTTCTGGATATCATCAGAGAAGAAAAGAATTGTTCTGAACCTTATGTGCTAAAAGAAGAAAATGCAAAGATCCTTGAGCTGGAAATAATTGAAGACGTTGCAAAACAATATAAAGAAGAGACAGGAAAGACTCTTGAAGTTAGGGTTTGTATTGCAGGCCCTACAGATATGTATCTTCAGGCTTTCGGGGCAACAGCTTTTGTGGACGCATATCATATCCTTGCACTGGATATTGAGAATTTCATTAAACAGGCATTTAAAACTGCAAAAAATTTCAAAATTAAGGTTATAGCCTTGGATGAACCCAGCCTCGGAATAAATGATAGGATCAAGTTTTCTGACGCTGATATCATCTCCGCTCTTACTCTTGCTTCCACCTATGCTCGGCAGCAGGGAGCGGATATGGAGATTCACCTGTATTCCCCATTGAAGTATGAGCTTATATGCGAGACCCCTATCAATGTCATCGGATTTGAGTATGCGGCAACTCCTTCCTACCTAGATCTTCTGGACAGAAAAGTACTGGAGGATTCAAATACTTATATCGGAGTCGGAATATCGAGAACCGATATTTACAGTCTTATAGGTATTGTCAATGAAAAGTATGGAATTAATGCCTGGAAGGAAAAGGAGTACATGCAAAAAATCGTAACTGAGCTAGAGACTCCCGATGTTATAAAAAAGAGGCTTGAAACGGCTTTTTCTATTCTGGGGGATCGCATAAAGTATGCGAGTCCGGACTGCGGATTGGCGTTCTGGCCGGATCAGGACCTCGCTTTCAAGCTGCTTGAGAATACCGCAAAAGGTATTAATGAATTTAATGCAGAAAATAAGGAACTGGTCCAAAAAGAACATGAAATTCTCCGAATAACAGGCACGAACAAATGAAAGTACTGAAAGAACGTTCATGCCAAATCTGCTGTTTTATCTCTTCTTTATTCCAGCTTTCCTTCTGGCATATAGCACCCGAAATAAGTATTTTGCTCTACTTTTTTCAGGATACTGTTAATATTCTCGAGCGCAGCTTCCATCTTTTCCATGCTCTTTTCAATTTCCTGGATTTTTGCAAGTATCTCCTGGTCAGTTGTCAGAATCTCATCCCTCATATTAACCGATTTCTAATAATAAGCGTTCGAGAGCATATCTTATCTAAGTTTCGATTAAAATACTGAAACATATACGGGTGTTTTTATCAGGATTAAATAGGACGTCGCCTATGGAATTTCGAATTTTTCAGTCCATCTGTAATTCTGAATTATATTTGCCAATTAATTCAAAGAATCTTTCTACTTATTCCAAAATACTTATTTCAAAAATTTGTTGAGTATTTTAAAAATTAATTTCAGTCGAATACTATCGAAACTTGTGAGATGCCTGTTTTTGTATCAAAATATTGGACAATAGGAAACTATATAATGTGTTAAATCATAGAATTTAAAATAGTTAACTTGAACCTGATATACATAGAATACTGTGTATTCAAGCAAGCATAGTAGTGAGATTCCCCTGCCTCCTCATAGAAACCCCTGAACCCCCTATTAGATACATTCAAAGAATAGATTCTCAGGTGGTATACAATGGAACTTCACCCACTTTTATCTCGACTCGAAGAAACGGATCTTGAACGATACATGAATGCCTGTAAAGAAGATATAATAGATTTTCTCGAAGACCTCGGCCTTAGTAATACCCTGGCCTTGCAAGTGCTTGACGATGTCCGGGCCTCCATCTCCTGAAAAGCAGTATTTTTTTCATTATGGGCATTCAACTATTTAATTTTTCCCGGGGCAGACCTAGACTTTAAAACTCCTTTTATACATCTGATATTTTTCGAGCGTGAATTTAACTAGAACTTACGTGGTTGAACTGAGAAATCACTAGCATTAGACTTCTAACTATTTTAATAATAGTATCTATGATAGACCTGCTATTGCTTGATTTTGTACCTCAAGTATGTAAGTCCTATTAACTCTAAGGCGGGAGCAATCCGGGGAATAGAGCAGGAAGCCCATGACTGTAGTCTTGGAACATATCATATTTTATTATTGCTTCCAGACATTTCTTTGCTTCACTCAGGGGACAATCCCTGTGGCTTGCACTAGATTTAAATATTGCAATTCTCATCAGGCCGTAAGCCATGTAAAACGGGATAACTCTGGTTATTTTACGGAATTCTTCTTCATCTTTACTGTAATGCTTCAGGAAATGGTGAATATAAGGCTCTGCCCTCTGGCTTGATCCTTTCCGCGCAAAATAGTATTTTAGCTCGGCACAAAGTATCCCAAGATCACATGCAAAATGTCCATGCCGGGATGCGAGTTCGAAGTCCAGGAAAAATGGTCTTTCCTTGTGGAATATATAGTTTACAGGAGTAGAATCATTGTGAATCAGGCAGCCGTTTTCTATGTCCAGAAGGGAACTGTGCCACCATTTTTCAAGTAAATATTCATACTTTTTTCTTGTGTGCCGGCTGATTTTGAGGTGATCCAAAACATAATTAAATTTTGAAAATTCATTTTCTTTATCATAATATGTCTGTGTATTTTCGTGAAGCTTTCTGAGAATATATGCTACAAGTTCTAACTTTTCTTTAAGCTCTTTCCTGTGCTTAAAGTACCAGAATAAAGGCCTGCCAGGTACGTATTTGCTGACCAGGACACTACTAAAATCTTTATTTATTCCAATAGGTTCCGGGACATTAATTATCTTTCGGGCTTTTTTAAGATACTCATATTCCTTTTTCATCAAAACGTAGCTATCGTATTTTTTAATCATTCCCGTAGGTATTGCAAAAAATTTGGTTATAACACTGAATCTTTCCCCTTTAAATTCATATTTGCAGACTCTATGAGATGCATGACTTAGGAATAGCTAGAAAATAACTTCAAGTTTTCAATTTGGGAATAGCTCAATAATTCCATTCCAACAAATAATCATCAAAGGGAATATTGGTGCCATAAATACTTGAAACTATATCTTTGTCATTCCTTAGTTTAAAGATACGAACTTCCCAGTCCTTGTTCTGTATTCTATCTCCAAGCACCTTGATAAGCCAGTCTCTGAAAGTATTACCTGGCTTTACTGTCTTAAAGTATTCAAAAGATGCTACTAAACCCCCTCCTTCATGCTTGAAAAACTCAAATCCTCATAGGATTGATAAACGGTTAAACCGATAAATCAATAGCATTAAACCTTCAACTGTTTAAAGCATAAATTTAACCAACTCAACCATAACCTGATTATGTACTTCAAATGCTTAAGACCTATACTAAATACGTTTAGTGCTTCAGTTGCCATTTCCTATTTCTCGTAGGCAGCCCTCGGACTAGATAGTCGATGCGTGAATTCTATAAGTAAGTCAAGTTGCTATCCCCCATTTATCTATCCTAAATCGTAGTCGCCGCTTCGTCATTCTCTATGGATAAGATTATTTTCAATTCAATACCGCGTTGGTTTTTATGAGGATATCCACACAAAACAACGAAGAGCCTCGTAGTCTCCGGGCTGGAGTTTCCACAGTTCTTTTCACTTAGAAAATATGATCGCTTAGGAATGGTTAAAAAATAACTCCAAGTTTTTACTTTGGGAATGACTCTATAATTCCATTTTCCTAAACAACCATCAAAGACAATATCGGTAGCAGAAATATTTGAAATTATATTTAGTCATTCCTTAGTATCCGTTTTGGACTTAAGCAAAGTATATAAGAGTTTAAAAAATTTCTCAAAATGTAATTACCAATATATAACAATTAAATTAAAACTTAATTAAATTTTTATAGTTGTCTGTCATTTAAGAGTTATGTTCTTTGGTTTTCCTCGTTGGCCAATTTATATATTAGCACTTCTACTTGCCCTCTTCTTCTCTATTTTCTGGGTGATTGGGGTTGGGAACTGAGTATAATTCAGCCAGTAAACACTATAAAATATTTGAATTGTACAATGTGGCTCCTGAGGAGCCCATGCTTTGAAACTTGAATTCAGCGGACTAGCATGATTTTCTTAAATATGTGACCTCTGTCGGATTTTAGAAATAACATCTACCAAATAATAGAGAGCGACCTACTTTTCAGAATTGTTAATTATAAGGACTATTTATTCGACTAATTTTATCTATCTCCCTGTCGTCTACCTATATGCTCAAGAAATTAAAATTTATATTTATTACTTGGGAGCGCGGAGGGTCACGAATACCCTGACTTTCAAGTCGGGGATGAAGTAAACCCTCGCCTCTCTTTGATTTAGATCAAATTCATATCGTTGCTCCGTTGTAAGCAGCTTTCTAAGTACCAAAATACAGGAGTTGGGAATGCAACTCTATATTAAGAAAGCCTTGTCAAAGAACACTAAACTATTTCCGAAATAACGGCGGGCGGCCCTTGCATACCCTACCTTTTAAGGTAGGGTGGCCGTCCGCAATTTGATTTATCAAAAAATAAGGATGTGTAATCCAAATAATTTAAAAATTAATTGCTGTGAATATCACATATATTCACATTT
>MDTP02000203.1 GCA_001714685.2 Methanosarcina sp. Ant1
TGACCGATGTCGTGGATATCTCCTTCTGCAACAAAAGTGATCGCAAGTCCTGTTTCGTCTCCTTCTTTCTTGTTCTTAGCAAGTTCAGGAGTGAGGATTTCCATTGCATTGCTCATTGCTTTGCCGGACATCATAATTTGAGGCAGGAAAAACTCTGCGGCTTCGAACTTGTCACCGACTATCCTCATTCCAACGGATAGACCCTTGGTAATGATATCGAGAGGAGGAATTCCTGCATCCAGGGCTTCCTTCGTTAACTGTGCAATGCCTGCTACTTTCTGAGTTACGATAGCATCGCGTAATTTGTCAAAAATCTCTTGGTTTGCCATTTTTGTAAACCTCCACTGAGACGCTATTCTATGCAGCATCGTTGGGTAGTAAAATGTCTCTGGAAAACTTAACTTAATCAAAACACTTGGAAAGCCTACACTTTATGCATCATCGTTGGCAGTAAAATGTTTAAGGGCAACAGACAACAGATTTCTCGCAAAGGTTTAATGCTCAAGCATATATACCCAAGCCCAGCTAGCTAAAAAAAGTATTTGCATGGGTTCTCACTACGGTGAAAATCCCTGCTGCATGTATTTCAACCATTAGGCGTGGGGGGATGCCTTTGCGGGTTTTCTAATTGTCAATAACTGAAATTATTCACTGCCATTTATGCCCGAATAAATTCGGATTTCTTTGTGAATAATTTATATTCTCCTGACATTATTACCATATTTTTATATGCCCTTAATTATTTAGCCTAACCCATGAGGTTTTTTCGAAAAAGATAGGCACTGACTAGCCATCAATGCATTTGAAAAGCAAATGAGTTTTGACAGGCTTAATGGATAAGACTCAAGCCATGAGAATTTTTAATTCAATTGAAATTTCAATCAATTAAAAAAGGCTGGAATTAAAGACTGAGAAAAAGATATTCAGTTGTTTGAAGATGTGAAAGCAGAGAATTCTGGAAACCGTGATTATAACAACTCTGCTATCGCTTTTCCCTGGACTCCCGCTGAGATTCCTGCCAAATATGTTTCCGAGAATGTTTCCGAGAATGTTTCCGAGAATACGATTCATCTTGAGTATAGTATAGAAGATCTCCTTACAAGCAGGATAATGTATGCAACATATCCATTTTTAAGTTCATGAGAACTGATTTTAACCAAATTTCCATGCTCATATAAAGTTCAGCATTTTCCTTAATTTCACAAGCTGAATGCAATTTCTCATCATGACCCGACGTCCACGCAGCTAGTGTCATGGAAACTTAATTATGATACATAATGTCTGGACAATTTCTCATTAGTATAAAGTGATTTTGAGTTTATTCAGGTGATTCATAATTAAATTGCCATAACACTAGATATACATATCAAGAGTTTATTAGAGTGGACACAATCCCATAATCCATTGATTTTCATTATTTTTTCACTGGATTATTACTTTCCTCAAAATTAGTTTCATCGGTACATTAACTTCATCTTCCGGCTTCACCTTAAGTGCCAAATTTTTTCAAATCTCAAAGAATCACCTCTGTATCCGACTTTCTGCAGATGTCCTCACGATAATAACATTTTTCTTGCTATCGTTTTTGGATATTTGCTCACTAATTTGCAATTATCATCTCAACTGAAGCTTCCGGAAATAGAAGTTAGAAGCTTTCAATGAAGGCACAAGATCGAAAAGTGCAAGATATTTCAAAAACATATTCTTGAATAAGAAGGGTAGTTTTCAGAAAAAACGATAGCTTAGGAAATTGTGAAAATTGAACGGACATCTGTAGAAAGTCAGTTTTATGGAATTTTCCGCAAATTTACTTTAACCCTTAGTTTTATATTTTAATTCTCTAAACCGTATTTTAAACTCTGTTCCCCTGCTATTGTCAAGTTTAATGCTGCCATCTATTTGGTCCACAAGATTGGTCACTAACTGCAGGCCCAGAGAATCCGTTTCTCTAAAGTCTATTCCCTCAGGAAAGCCTGAACCGTCATCTCCGACAACGAGCAAAAACCATTCAGCAGGACTCCCCAAATCTACTTTGTTCACATAAGTGTTTTCTACATTCATTTCACTATCTGCAACTGGGTAGGTTTTCCTGTGATTCTGTTTATCATTTTCTTCTCTTTTGAGACAAATGATAATGTTTCCGTTTTCACCTTCTGAAAAGGCATGTTTTAGGGAGTTGGAGACAAGTTCATTTATAATTATTCCAAGAGGAACAGCAGTGTCCATTCCCAGGAAAACGTTCTCAACATCCAGTTTCAAGCTTACTTTCCCCTTACCCAGGGAATATGATTGCAAAAGGTAATCAGCAAGGTTCCGGATATAATCTGCAAAGTCTACACTTACCATATCTTCTGACTGGTAAAGCTTTTCGTGGACAAGAGCCATTGACTTGACTCTGTGCTGGCTGTCCCTGAAGGCTTCGATCACGCTCTCATCCGTAAAATTCCCTGACTCAAGGTACAGAAGAGTGGAAATCACCTGCAGATTATTTTTGATACGGTGATGGATTTCTTTTTTGCGGATTTCCTCCATCTGCAGGAGTGCATCTTCAGCTTTTTTATGTTCTGTTATATCCAGAATTATCCCCTGAAGATTAATTTCTCCTGTTGAATTCCTCTGGATAACAGTCCTTTCGTCCACCCAGCGAATTTCTCCTGACTTTGTGAGAATCCTGTATTCTGATGTATAATCAACACAACCAGTCTCCACGTTCATATTAAGTTCAGATTCCATCTTCTCGATGTCTTCCGGATAGACAATATCTCTGTAAAGGATCCTATTTGATGTAAAATCTTCCACATCATAACCTAACCTTACAACGTTTTTCGAAACAAATTCAATAGGCCAGCCTTCCTCATATTTCCACAAAAAAACAATTACAGGACTGTTATTGATTACTATTTCCAGCTCCTCTTTAAGTTTGTTAGAGAGCACAAGTTCATTTGCATAGTCTGTAAGAACTTTTTCTGCGTCTTCCTGCTCTAATCTTGCTCTGTCAAGGAAACATCTGACTTCTTCTATCCCGTCTGTCAAAAGCTTGAAATCTCCTTGCCCATGAATATTGATCTGCCGCTTGAAATCACTCTGTTGAAATGCAGTAAGAACTGCATTTGAGTCGTCAATAATTAGGTTTAAGGTTTCAGAGAGTTTGTCAAGGGTGTCTCCAAGCTCCCTGAATTCCCCCTGCATATTTACGCTGACCCGCTCTTTTAATCTTCCTTTTGCAAGAGCATTGGTTACTCTCATGGTTTCCAGAATAGGAACAGCAACGGCATCGAGAATTTCATTGAGACCTTTGGGGATTTCCCTGAAATCTACCTCAACATCGGTATCTGCCCGAACTCCCAATTCACCTTTAACGGCTTTCTGAGCTATATTCTTAAAATCTTCAACAATTTTATCAATTGGTCTCGTTACAGACCTGGCAATCATGTAAGCTAGGGCTGTCATAAAAAGGATTGAAACTGCAGAAATGATAAGGAGTCTGTCCCGAAGATCAGTAACTCCAGCAAGCATTTCTTCTTTAGGGACTACAAGTACAAAAGCGAAATTTCCCGTTTCAACAGGCTCATAAAACATTACTACTGTTTTGCCTGTGGTAGGATCAATGGACTCCAGGTGCCCTCCAATCCCATTTTTAATATCTGATGAGGCTTCTGAGACTCCTTCACCTTCAAAGTCGTAAAGGCTCTTTTTCCCTATCCACTCTTTATGTGTAGGGTGGGAAAGCAAAATTCCGGTGTTGCTTACCATGAAAGCATACCCTGTATCAAAGGTCCGGACTGTGCTTACGACCTCGTCTACGTATTTGAGAGATACATCAACTCCCCCGACTCCTACAAACTTCCCATCCCGGAGAATAGGAGAAACATAGCTTACCATGAAGACACCTTCATAGAAGTAAGGTTCAGTCAGCACATTCTTTTTAGTGGTTTTTGGGAGTTGATAGTAGTCCGAAGAATTGTAATGAAGCAACGTCTCAACTGTAACGTTTCCTTTCATTCTGTTCCAGTAAGGGACAAACCTGCCGGAAGAATCATGAGCATGTGCATTGATGTATTCCCTATCTTTCCCGTCAAAGGCATTGGGTTCGAAAGCCACATAGGTTCCGAGAAGATTTGGGTTTTGTATAAGCAGGTTATTCAGAATATGAAGGACTTCATTCCTGTCTGCGCCATCGTAAGCTTCCATTGTCCCCGAGATAGTCTTTGCAATGGCAAAATTGGCTTTCATGTTTGAATCAAACTGATTTGCATAGTTTGATGCCATTTCTACTGACTGCTGGTATGCCAGCTTTTCTTCCTGAGAAGTTACTGTGGAAATAATAATAGATGTGGAAGCTGCAAGGATAATGCAGACTCCAAGCACAATATAGAAAATCAACCTGGTTCTCAGCGGAGTATCATTACGCATCATTAAACCTCAATAACATCTCATCCTTAGGAACCGTATTTTCTTCTGGAACAAAAAGAAATAATGAAGTTTTAACCATTTGAATACTTTAAAAAAATAATAATGAGAAAAGAGAGGTAAGGTGTAATTCTTAACCTCTTCTCTCTGTTGGCCTTAAAACGCGGATTCGCTTGATGTGGCTTTTTCTCTCTCCGCTGGCACCTTGTTCTCGTTTTGGGAATAATACCATAGCGGGATATATAGTGAGAGCACCACAAAACCAACTATAGTAGAAGTCCAGCCAACCTCCAGGCTGTTAAGGTAAACTACCCCTATCAGGCAAAGAGGCAGATTAAAGATCCCGAATAAAAGGGCAACGTACTGCCAGCCTTTAGGAGCTTTGAAAGGTCTTTCCAGCTTTGAGAAGTCCGAGTCAAGTTTTGCCTTCACGTACGCAAAGAGGCTAATTCCATTGGCGCAAACATATCCTATAGCTGATGCAGCCAGGATAGCTGAGGGAGTTTTCAGGAAAATAAATCCTATATTAAAGAGAGCAATGACAATCATTGCATTAACAGGAGTTCCATGAATGTTCATTTTCCCGAAGAATTTAGGGAGATTTCCTTCTTCTGACATAGAATACATTGCCCTTGAAGCGCCAAGGAAGGCAGTCTGTATTATCAGAACCATTGCTGCAATCAGCATGAGGATAGCAAGAGATCCTCCTATTGGGCCCAGGGTCATTTGAGCCAGGGGAAGCATTGGTGAGAGAGGCTCTGCCAGAATTCCCTCTACTCCCAGAGCGCCCGTACATGCTGCCTGAACGAGAATAAAGGTTACAAGGCAGATTGAGCCGCAGATGAAGAGGGCTTTTGGGACATCGGACTTAGGTTGCTTATACTCGGGCCCGTAAATTGCTGCAGTTTCCCAGGCACAGGCACTCCATTGAGCCATCGCCATAAGCCCTAGCAGAATCAAAATGTGTTCTAAGTCCCAGCTCCAGTCTGAAGGCAGCCAGGAGCCGGTGATATTACTCATCTCGAACTGTCCGGTTACAAAAGGCGCAAGGGAAATGATGATAAGAGGGGCAAGGGACAGTAGGGCAAGTATATAACCGAGCTTTGCTCCCCCTGAAAGCCCGCGATAATTGACAAGAATGAGGAATAGAAATACTACTGCACCTGATGCAAGGTAAATAGCCAGGTCAGGTACGCCAGCAAATGCAGGAACAAGGCCTTTGAGATAGCTTCCGATCAGGATTGAAAAGATTGCAAGTACCGGATTCCAGGCAAACCAGTAACTCCAGGCACTGAAACCTCCAAGCAATTTGCTCCGGTCATACTTTTTGTTTGCGTCCCGTGACCTGAAAACACTCTGGGCGTATCCGGGAAGTCCTGATGCTTTCGGGAACATTGTCGCAAGCTCTCCGTAGGCAAAGTTTTGCATGAAACCCTGAAAGACAGAAAGTGCCCAGATAATTATTGCAAAGGCCCAGACATAATTTGCAAAGTAGCCTATGGACGGAAGGATAAGTACAGGAACACCCAGGGCGATTGCAAGTCCCTGCTTCCAATCGATTGTCCGCTGGAGCCCTCCGTTTTCACTGTTTTCGTCGCTCATTTTTCAACGCACACTCCTCTAATTCATAAATAAATACAACTGACGATTCGCACAGCTCTTGCAGCACAAATCAACTTATAAAAGCCTTCAAAAGGAAAAGCAGGAAGACCCGAAAAAAATAATCCTGATTATCCGGATATACCCTCATTCTTAGGATATACCCTTATTCAGGTTTATAAGAGATCTTTACCTGCTTCTCCGCATTTTGCGGATATTTTAGAAATTTTCCTTAACGGATCTGTCTTCTGAAGAGGTTGCAGGAATTAATCTTTATATCGAGCAACTTTTCGATGTTCATCT
>MDTP02000204.1 GCA_001714685.2 Methanosarcina sp. Ant1
AGTTTAATATTTACCATAAGACATAATAATAATTTCAACTATATAAGCGACTCGCAATTAAGTTGTCAGGACACTAGCGATAAAACCGATCAGACCCAACCTGCAATCTGGGAAAACATTATTGTCTGGAAAGATGCCCGGAATGGTAATGGCGATATCTACATGTACGACATCAATACAGGCAAAGAAAGTCCAGTAGTTACGGACACTGCAGAACAGTCAAACCCTGTTATTGAAGGTAACTATGTCGTCTGGGAAGACAGGCGCAACGGAAACCTCGACATTTACATGTACGATCTTTCAACAGGAAAGGAAAAACCTATCGTTACCAATACTTCCCCCCAGAAAAGCCCTGCTATATCGGATGGAAGGATTGTATGGGCTGACGGAAGGATTAAAGGGACAAATATTCTCGCCTATGACATAGCTACAGGACAAGAAAAAACAGTATCTGCTGCTTCGGAGTATGAGACTAACCCTGCAATCAGCGGCAGCAGGATAGTCTGGCAGGACAAACGCAAAGGCACTATGGACATATTTATGTTTACAGACGAGAGTGCTGACAGGGGAGTAGCTGCAGGAGAAAAGAAGGGGGAAGCTGATGCAAAGAAGACACCTCTTGGAATATACCCTGTTGCAGCCTCGATTGTAGTGGCGTATCTTATTCTAACTATCGGGAAGAGTAAAAGAAGAAGAATTTGATTCTGTTTCGAGCCCGAGGTTTCCGAGAGTAGATAACGGCAGTGTAAGACTCTCAAAAAATAAATTTTAAGTGGAGATACAAACTTAATGGATAAAAGTTCGAAAAAGATAGACGAACTGAAAATTCGAAAAATGAGCCGGGAAGAAGCCGGATTTGCAGTCGAAATGGCAGCTGCTGAAGGCTGGAACCCCGGCATCTATGATTGAAAATTGAAAGGGTATGACGTTATAAGGAAATGCCTTAAGGGATACAAAATAGGACCTCTTTTTGCGGATACCGAACACAGCCGGGAAGAGCCTGATATAAGGCTTGAAGGAGTTTACGGCGTCACAAGTTTCGAACGTGGGTGAAGGCAAGCCTGTATTCTGCAGGATTAGCAGGACCTAACTCCGAAAGAGTACATTTTTCTTCAAACGGGTCAAGCAGAAACAGGTTCTTCTCAAACCCTCCCTTTTCCTCTTTTTTCCTCAGCCTCAATGCATCAAGGTCATCTTTTGAAGAACCTCTGAGTTCTGCTATTCTGTAAATTATCTCAAGCAAGTCGGCAAGTTCCTCAAGCTTTTTACTTTCAAGATAATCCTTAAGTTCTTCCTTGAGCTTCTTTTCAAGTTAGGGAAGAAAACTAAAATCTGAAAGCTCATTAACCACACATTTCCTACCTGAAAGTCTGATAATTTCGGGTATCCGGTCTCTAATCACCTTCGAGCTATTCTCTTCCATAAATTGACCTTACCAAGATAATTGATTAATACCAGCTGATAATGAGCCATTTCAATAGGTATATAAATACTATGCGTATATCCATGTGAAATGTTTCAGGAGAACAAAAAAGCGCATCTGGCAGTAATTACAGGCTGTATTTTCTACAGTATGAACGGGCTTTTCATTGCCCGTATCAATGATATGGCTATTTCTCCAATAATATTCTATAGATTATTCTTCGGCCTGCTTTTTCTTTTTATCTATATAGCTGTCAGAGGGAAAACTTCTGATCTTAAATTAAAGAAAAAGAAAGGAAGCCTTCTCCTGCAGGGAGTGCTTGTTGTCATCTGTATGCTTCTTTACTTTACCTGCCTGAAAATTACCTGTGTTTCCATTGCTATACTGCTCCAGTATACGGCTCCAATTTATGTAATGCTGGCCTCCCCTCTTATCCTGAATGAGAAAGTGGGAAAGGAAAGTATAGCTGCCCTCTTCGTTGCAATTACAGGAGTATTCCTTATCGTCAAACCGGCAGAAGGATTTTCAGGAATAGAACTTACTGGCCCTTATATTATTGGCATTGTAGCTGGATTACTATCCGGAGTGGTCTTTGCGGCATTGATTATGAATGTAAAAGTTCTGAAAGCAGAATACCCGGAACTTGCAATCATGTTCTGGCCCATGGGAATCGCTTTTTTGATTTTGAGCCCCTTTGCATTCGACGTTTCCCCTGACATTCTTTATGGCAACCTGAAAATACTTGCAATTTTCGGGATAGTGTCCATAGGGCTTGGAGAAATTTTCACAATTATTGGGCTTGCCAACATTGAAGCCCAGACTGGCAGCCTTCTAGCTCTGGTAGAACCTGTTAGCGGGGTGTTTTTAGATATAGCTGTGCTAGGAATTGCGTTGTCCTACGAGACACTTGCGGGTTGTACCCTCATAATGCTTTCTGCAGCATTCATAAGCTTTAAAGACTCGGAAAGAATAAAAGAAAAAGCCAGAAAGCTTCATTTTTAAGAAAATTCTCAGGAAGCTCTCCAGGAAAATTTACTGTGAGAAGTAAATATCTCTTGCCTTCAGAAGCGCTTTTATATTTTCAAGGGGGGTATGGGGTGCAAGTCCGCAGCCTGGAGCCAGAATGTCAATTCCATCATCAAGACAGGCAGTGGCTTCAATCATAACTGTTTCAGGCCCTTTTGTCAGCAGGGTATCAGAAGGAGAAACGTTTCCTATCAGACGTACTCGATTGCCTACAAGTTCCTTTGCAAAACTGACACTTACTTTTTCTTCAATGCTTATTCCATCAAACCCGGCATCTGCAAGGGGATCAAGAACTGCAACCGCATCCCCGCACATGTGGAGGATTTTCATGCCTTTAACTTCCCTGCAAAATTTCCTGTAAAGCGGAAAGACAGATGTTTGAAACATCTGAGGGGCAATAATATCAGGCCCAGCTTCGGAATCTATAAGGGTTATGGCATCTGCCCCGCTCTCTAGCAAAGCATTAGCGTATTCTATGCAGGCGTCGATCAGAATTCCCATGAGTTCCTCAACAGCTTCAGGATTTGTCACAAACCACATGAGGTAGTTTCTTATCCCGGCAAGCATAGAGGCAAGCCCTGCAGGGCCTACAAGCCCGGCAATAACAGGTACATCTTCCCCTACTTTTCCTTTTATAATTCCAACTGCATCCAGTACTACCGATGTCCTCCTGCTTTTAAGAAGCGAATCCGGAACTGTTATATGCTTGACATCTTCCTTTTTCTTGCAGGGAAAATCAGATACATAGGGCTGTATATCAATACTTCCTTCAGCTACTGTACAGCCAAGTGTTTCGGCAAGTACTGTAGTGCAGAAAGGACAGCGCACATTCTCAAATCCTGCTATCTCATATCCTGCCATTGCAAGTGTGGCCATCTTTTCGGCTTCATAATTAGCCTGAGGCCAGTAAGCTCCCGTCATTTCCATAAGCTCGAAAGTACCTGTTTGGGTAACTGAGCAGACAGGGACTATATCTAAAGCCTCTCCTTTGACTGCTTTTTCAAATCTCTCTTTCAGGGTAAATTTGCTCACTTTTGTCACCGGATTCATGTGGTTGCATTTCAAAGAATGTTATTTGGAGATTATTTTAGGATTAAATAATCTATCCTAATAGAGATATAAAAATTTATAAATAATAACTTCCACGAAATTTATAGTTTGGAGATTATTTTAGGATTAAATAATCTATCCTAACAGAGATATAAAAATTTATAAATAATAACTTCTATGTAATATATAGTCCAAGCTGAGTTTGATGAGACAAAAAAATTAAAATTTCAATAGCCATGGGAGACATCTAAAATAAAAGTGTAAATTTAGTAACGATCATAAAGTTTATTAAAAATAAGAACATTATAAAAAAGAGTGGATGTTCTAGAAAATTAGTTAAGAAGTAGATGGTAGGGATTCGAGTCCCTATTCTCGGGTCCCTACCTGCGATCCAACCCAAAGATTAAGAGGAAACCCTATTACTCTTAATCAATACATTTATAATAACTTGAAGATATATATTATAACCGATCAAAAAAACATTTTATAATTTAAAATTACAAACACGCTGTATAATTTATTTATAAAACAAGTTTTAATAGCTTTAAAAATTTTGGTGAAATGTATAAAATTAAGGGCATTATAAAAAAGAGAGAAAGGCTCATAAAATTAGTGATAAAGTGATTAAATTAAATTCGTTCTGAGCCAGGAAAAAGTTGTTAAGAAGTAGTGGTAGGGGCCGAGCCCTATTCTCGGGATCCCTACCTGCGATCCAACTCAAAGATTAAGAGGAAACCCTAATTCCCTTAATCTACAGGCGTTTTATAATCATGTAGTCATATATATCATAACCGATTCAAAAAATTAGTTCTGATTAGAAATTTTGATGAAATTAAATAATTTTTTTACTACAAAAATTTTAATGCCGTTAAGCCAGCCTACCATGTGGTGCCAATCGCATACAGCTTCATTTTTTTTAGTCACCCATGATGTCAAAAAGTACAACTTTCAAGCTCAGAATAGTAAAAAATTACATCAAACTATTAAGTATATCTAGAAAATTTTCATATAAGTAGTTGATAGGGACCATGTTTCCATTTTCAGGTCCCTATCGATGATCCAACCCCAATAGATTGAGATGAAACCCTTAAACTCTCAATCTTCATTCTCTTATAGTCTTTTTATGATATATATTATAACCTATCTAAAAAAAAATTTGTTATTATACCTGCGAATTGACTGCATTTTTTTGTATCCTGGAAAATCAAAAAAAATTAATGCTTTCAGAACAAGTAAAATGACGTTCAGGTTATAAAAATGAAAACGACTGAGAGGGAGCTCATGTATTTAATGCAGGTAAAAAGGCTTTTCCATAATTATTGAAGAAAGTTATCTGGTCCTGGGCTGCCGAATGGACGTAAATATAGGCAAAGCCTGCATCAATATACTTTTTCACAAAATTGATGTACTCTTCAGGATTTTCGAAGAAGCAACCCTGTTTCCTTACTGTATCAGGGTCCAAGACTTTTCCATTTTGAGCAGACATTTGGTCATCCACCACTCCATAGTTGACATTTTCTTGATTAAGTTTCCAGTGCAACTAACTCTTATGTTTTTATGCACCGAATCAAGTCTGCCCCAGTTTCACTGAAGTGCGAAACAAAAAATCGGAGACGACATTAAAAATATTTTGGAGCAATATCACCCAAATAATAGAGGGTAACCTTTTGTCTATAAATCAAGAATTATATAAAACACATTAAATAATCGTATTAAGACTCAATATTATTTCAACTTTATATATTCTGCCGATAGAACAAAGTCTCTTTGAGCCTTAAACCGGCAGGAAAAGAAGGAATAGAGACAAGAATAGAAAGAAGTGAATAGATAAGGAAATATAAGAGGGATAAAAAAGAAAAGTCTGAAAAGAAAAAGGAAAATGAACAAAAATTCATAGTGACTGGGTCAAGCTTGATTCAAGTCTGGTGCATTCCGGGCCTGGAAGATTCGAAGCCGAAATTGATTTACCTAAATCCCTTGCTTTCTCCAGCATATAGGGCCTGAAGGAAACTTCAAGCTTATCCGTGCCTGCCGCAATGACAATATCCAAAACATCAAAGCCTATATAAGAGAAAAGATCAGCAGTGTATTCAAAATACGGCTTAAAGGCGTCCCTGTCAGGGCTGCCCTGGGAAAAGACGAGAATCAGTTTTTTATGATCAAGCCTGCTCGAAAAATTCGGCCTTAAAAAGGCTGTCAGACGATCAACAAAGAGTTTAGTCTGGGCAGTCATTTGCCACATGTAGACAGGAGAACCGAGTACAACAGCATCTGCAGTCTGGATTTCCTCATAAATTTCCTGCATATCGTCGTCTATAAGACAGCAGCCGGACTCCTGGCACCTTCGACAGGCATCACAGCCTTTTATATCCAGAGAAGCCAGGTTATAAACCACTTTGTCGGCGCCGTTTTCGGCAGCTCCTTCTAGAATTGCATTCACAAGCTTTGCAGTGTTTCCGTTAATATTAGGACTACCCGCCAATCCGAGAACTTTAATGCTAGAACCCCCGTTCAAACATTTAAGAGATAGAATTTCAAACAAAGTAAACAAAGTATAAATGACGAATCAGCATAAAAAAGTTTCTCTTATGGAGAAAAACAAAAGAGTTGATCTCAAAAGTCTCTCAGGAAAAAGGTAAAAAGAAAAAAATGAAAGGGAAAAAGAGAATTTTCCATAAAAAGGAAACTTTATTGTAACTATTCAGCCTACTGAAAAAAGTTATAATTTAATATAAATGCTGCAACTCTCAGAATAATAGCGGCGCTTGAT
>MDTP02000205.1 GCA_001714685.2 Methanosarcina sp. Ant1
GCAAGCAAGGACTCTACAACCGCATATTGACAGTGAGCGTGAATTATTGCAAGAGCAGAGGTCTGCCTGTAAATCTCCCTATGTACAACTGTTTCGGAAGATGCAATAATGTCCATGGACGAAGTATCCTGAATATCCACCTCAACTACACTATTTTCGGTGATCTCATCAAGAGCAGCCCCGGTTCTGGTAATAAGCATTTTATCCCCGGCTCTGATACTGATGTTCCCGAAATTGGATTCGACAAGCCCGTGTTCAACCAGCTTGCGCCCGTATTTTGCGATTTCCTGCCACATCTTAGGCGATATATGGAGAAAGAATGCCATAAGGTTTATGCGCTATAATTTACTGAGGAGGCAAAAGCAAGGTAAAGGACGACAGTTTAAATACCTCAGTTGACTCCTGAAAGATAATTCTGCCATAAAGTTTATCTGTGAGTATTGTATTTAGATAAGTCGCAGTCAGTCCCAATTTGCCTCGTTGGCTCAGCCCGGAAGAGCGAGTGACTTGTAATCACTAGGTCGCGTGTTCGAATCACGCACGAGGCTTATCGTTTTTTCTGTTCAAAGCCCACTTTCTGGACTGTGAAAGTGTGGAAATATCATATATCTTAAGTCTTCAGAAAAGGCTGGAATCGTCAAAAGATGCCGCAATTTCTGATGTCAACAAGCAATTAATTTTAAGTTTTGTAGATCACTGTTATAAGGTCCGGGATCCTTGAGAGTTGTAGTAAACTTCTTAACCTTATTTTTTAGGCTTTGATTCATATGTTAAACAGGGTGAAACCTCAACTGTGTAACCAAAGCCGAAGTGTATTCGATGGGAAATATTCAGCATTATCTCAAATACATCGAACGAATTTTCAGGCTCAAGAGTCAAGAAAAATCTTTCTGTGTTTTATTAGATTTTATCTATTCATTTTTATATTCATCGAATCTAAATATTTTCTATAGTTTAATTTAATATTCAATGGATGCAGTTGACGATTATTTATTTTTTAAGAAATATACTGTATAAAGAATACTTATCTAATTAAATATATATGCATATAGTTTTTTAATAATATTAAAGACCTTTTCACTCTGGTGTCGACTTATTTTCTTAATGAATAAGTCTGCTGATTCGATGTCAAGAGAGGCCTATAGGCAGGTCTTATTTTTTCCTTCTAGATGGGGTTTGGAAGGTACACTATAAAAAACATTCAGTATTAGGGGGATTATCATGAAAGACTATGAAGTAAAAGTTTTGGACGAAAAAGAACACATTTTTATTGAGACGTTAAAGACTATCGGGATATCAAGAAATGTAGCTACAACGATGGCGTATCTTATGAACGTAGACAAAGCTTCAGCCCGTGAAATCGAAATAAGTACTGGATTAAGGCAACCCGAAGTCAGTCTTGCGATGAGGTTAATGCGCAACCAGTCCTGGGTTAGTGTGCGCTCGGAAAAAAAGCCTGGAAAAGGGCGACCAATGAAGATTTATTCTCTTGCGGCTCCGGTTGATGAGATCATAAGTTATTATGAAGACAAAATTTACAAAGAATCTCAGGCAACAATATCAGTAGTCAAGAAACTAAAGGTTATGAGCAAAACGGTTCCTCTTACTACCTCAAAGTAAAGACCTCCAAACAGAATTGGCTCCACAATAGCTGAAAATTCGGTGGGAGTTTCCTATTATAGAAAAATCAATTTTTCCGTGCCAGAACATAACCTGAGAGCAACATAACATAGTAAACAATTTCCAAAATGTTGGCCTCAACAAAAATTTTTCCTTTTTCAATATTTCATAGGGTAATTAAAACCGTCTCGTGTGGCAACATTTTCTATAAAAAGTTGCTGTTCTCCTGATAGTCTCTAAAAGAGCTCATCACATATCCAATTTATTTTTACATAAAAAAGAGTTTCAGAATCATTTTTCTTGGCGATGAGTGGAAAAAGAGATAAAAGACCCATCGCCACTTTAATGGAGGGAATGCATATAGACCCATCTAGAGCCCGCTTTATCTGATTTTGTGGGGGAGAGTAGAGAAGAGTAGGCTAGACTCTTACTTCTACTTCTTAGCGGTGTTCCAAATGTCTAACATATAATCTATTTGTTAAATATATAAATTTAATCTGTATATAAAAAAGATCAGTACTCAGTTATATTTCTACATAGACATATAAATCGTGAAAGGAGTTATCAACTGCTTAACTGTGTTATTGAATTTATGCCGGTTTCTGAAATATATTTTGTTAAGGAGTGTGGGAAAGGGATGGAAAGTAAGGAATCTTTTTAAAATCAATATCATGAAACATAAGGTACACGGTCCTGAGGACATGCCTTATCCCAGCGTGGACATGGAATGCCTGTTTTAAAACCATTATGTTGAGGCATTACAAAGGCTATCCAGGAAGAAGTCCGTCCAGGCATTACCAGAATCTCCACCAGGGCTTTTTATTTTCCGTTTTCTCAGGTAGTAGCTTAATGTGAACCTGCTGTTCTCCTGGATTAAACTTATGAATAGGTTTTGTATCAAAATCTCTGTATATTGTTTGTTTTTAATAAAATTAGAGAATTTCTTCATTAAATTTTAGAAAAATACGTACGTTTTATTGAAAGACTATACTCTCTCTATTTAATATATATTTTCTTGTATATATTTAGTGCAGATTTTCAATTTACAAAGGGTAATTCCCTCAAGAGTATCCTGTATCTATGTGGGGTCACAAAGGGAATTAATTTATGACTGAAGATCAATATGGAATCTTGAGAAAGTGATGAAAATGGGCAACATGAATAATTTAATAGTTAGGCAAGCAATCGTATTTGGTGCAGAAGCACATGCCGGGCATCTTGATGATGCTGGAAAAGACTATTTCCTTACTCACTGCTGGCAGGTCTATGAAATTGTTAAAATACTATACCCTGAAGACTTTGAATTACAGGCGGCGGCTCTACTGCATGATATATTAGAAGATACTGATGTAACATATGAAAATCTAGTATCTGAATTCGGTGTTGATATAGCCAATCTCGTCCTTGAAGTGACTCACGAACGGCGAGCCGATGATACAGGCTGGTATTTCCCGCATTTGCACTCTATACGTGGAATTGTTCTAAAATTCGCAGATCGCGCTTCTAATTTATCCCGGATGGAAGAGGTGTGGGATGCTGAAAGGATTGAGAAATATATTAAAAAATCAAAATTTTGGCAATCAGACGAAATGTAGGCAAATAAGTTTATTTAAATCGGCACTTTTTCTTTTTTTGGGCTTCTTTACTTCTAAAAGGTCTTTGTCTGGCTTATTTATGACTCTCCTGCAAGCTCTAGGGAACGCCACAGATTTGATCGTAATTCTGTGAGCCTTCCGAGGCAATAGGGGTAGGACTTACGCACTTGAGTGCAAAGTCACGTACAATGAACGTTGTTATTAAATTTATATTTTAGATAATTAAGGTCTAATGCTTTTGATTTCTTAGTTCAAACACGTAAGTCCTACAATCTAATTTCTCAACTTTTTTAAGCTCATTTGAAATTCTGATCTTGGGAGTAAGTTATTAAAAACCGTAAACACTAGAATCTCTACATTTTCTTCAAATACAGGAGATTTACTCGCTTTTTCGGAATTGATCGATAAACGTGTACAAGACCTTGTGGAAACAGGCAATTTATCATATTTCTAACATAGTCGAAAGCGAATGAATTTTATATTGTGAACTTAGTGAAATTAGTACATGATTAAACTATTTGTGGGGAACTTTCACGAAAAATACTTTTTGAAAGATCATAATTTGAAAAGTTAAATATTTAATATTTATTTTTAGTTATCATTAGGCTTTCTGATTATATTTCTTATACAATAAATAAAATTAAGTAAAAGATTATATTTTTAATGAAAAGCAAATGTGAATAATATCACAGTTGAGGAAATTTATGCAGAGCTAGACTTTATAACACCCATCTTTAATTAATACTGGTTTCTTATCAATGTTTCTTCATATGTTATATTGTTTAAATAATAATATACCCGTGGTATAACTTGAAATCACTCTTATCGGCATATAACATGGGGGACGAATTTACCAACAATGTTTTCTTTTTGAACTGAATCTGGACTATTTGTTGGTAAAGAGATATTCACGCAATAAATTTGTCGAGGGGGAGTGTATTGAAGAACTACCATACTTAAAATTTTATCAAATTGAACAAAAGTTTGGGAAGGTGGGAATTAATATAACTAAATAAAAAAGACAATTGCTATTTTGCTAGCAGTTAGTTTTGTACTGTCAATGACAGCTGTAGCGGTAAGTGTGCATCCTGGGAATAAATTGAAAGAAAAGAAAGACCAGGAAGAAAAGGAAAAGAGAGAAAAGAAGACCACGATGAAAGGCACAGAGAACGCCACCTATTCATGCCCGGAATCGTGGGAATATAAGAAAGGTCTATAAAATAAAAAAATAATGACGGCTCGTTCGTACAGTCCTGCGTTGAATTACAGAAGTAGTTAAGACCTTTAATACCAAAATTTGTAACTATTCAGGCACCTAAAAATAAGATAAATCGGACAAATAATGGATATTTTGAGTCCTAAAAGATATTTAACTAACTACTCATCTACCCACACATATTGAAAAAATAAATACATAAAAATTAAAGAAAAATGGACTCCAAGCTCCAAATATTTGCCAATTGACTTCAACTAAATAGAGGCCGAATAGTTCTCATAATTTAAAGATGTATTAGAGGTCTTTCATGAAGGACTTACGCACTTGAAGAGCAAAGTAAAGCACGAGAGTATCCGTCATAAATGTATGATTAGGATATTTTGAGATCTTGTGCTGCTCTTTCTAAGTTCAAGTGCGTAAATCCACCTACTTGCTTTCTCAGCTCAACAGCGTAAGTCCTGCTTCCTGTACTGACTGATAACCTTCAAAGCAGGTCGGCGAATGAGCCTCATTTCTTATTTATAGTAACTATTCAGGCACCTAAAACTAAGCCAAAAGATGGCTATTTTGAATCCTAAAAGACATATAAATAACTACTCATCCCTCCACATAAAATTGAAAAAGATCGATGGACAACAGTTAAAGTAAAAAATGGACTCCAAATATTTGTCAATTGACTTCAACTAAATAGGGGCTGAGTAGTGATAACACTTTAAAAATTTATTGGAATGTATTTTCCCGATAGGACTTACGCACTTGAAGAGTTAGTAAAACACAAGCATGTATATCATAAGCATTAAGATTTATACAGTTTGAAGCCTTATGCTCCTGGTATCTCAATTCAACCGCTTAGTCCTTTAAAATAATAAAAATAAAAATAAAAAATTTTGCAGGGGGAAAAAGATGAAAATTAGAGTCGTTAGTTCAAGAGAAGAAATCTTAACACTTAACCCTAGTGAACGTATTGTTCACCTGGCTTTCAGACCTTCTAACAGGGACGTCCTTGCGCTGGTTGAAGCCTGCCCGAAAATAGAGGTAATTCAGCTACCTAGATCTTACAGGCGCTCAGTCTCAGAATCAATTAAAATGTTCCTTGAAATGAAGCGTATCCAGCTCATAGAAGGGGATGTTTGGGGTCACAGGAAAGACATTAGTGAATATTACAGCATTCCATCCTCGGTTATTGAGAAAATAAGGGAAATGAAAACTAAAAGAAAATCCACTGAGGCTATTGAGGAAGAGGTTTCAAGGGAAAGCAAGCTGGTCCCTGAAATGGTCGCTTATATCCTGACCAAGGAAGCTCCTGCCTGATTTGAGTCGGATAAAATATGCCACTATGTGCTCTGCTGGAGATTAGACTGTATAGATAGATGTTGAATCTTGTGACTCATGAAAAGATATAGTTAAACATGCATCATGAATATTCAACAGAACACACTTCAATGCACTGTGGCTCGATACCAGATGTTTGGGAATATCGGGCTCAAATACAGAAAAAGAAAATTATAGAAATGAAACTTGATATGAAAATACAATGGATGGAGACGAATATAAAAGATATGGAAAGCCCTATCGAGATAAAGATAAGAGCTATAGCGGATGTTCGAAAGGTCCAGAAAATGATCAAACAAGGTAAATAAGTTCAACTTGAGGTGAGGTTTACATTTGTTTGAAAGGGG
>MDTP02000206.1 GCA_001714685.2 Methanosarcina sp. Ant1
CTTGAAGGTTATGCAAAAACAGGGGTAGATGTCATATCTATGGGTTCCCTTATCCATAAATCCAGATGGATAGATATTAGCCTGGAAATTATCGACCAAAAACAATAACTATTCAGCCTAGGTAAAACAACATCAATAGCCATCTTTCATGAGAGTCGACGGGTATATTTCGATGAGTTAATTTTTTCAAATTGTTTGCTATAGATTACGTTTTTTCTTTTTTCATCAGTTAGTAATCAAACTTATCGGTTACATCAAAATCAATATCACTCAACTGATTTTGGATAGGCTGAATAGTTACAATTGTCTTTCATAATAATTAACAGTTACCTGCTCAATCCTTCTACGAGAGCGTCGCAAAAGTCAAAACGATTCTACAATTGGATAATCGGAACGTTGACTTTATATATGATTGTAAATTTTTTGCATGAAATTTGGCTAAACATCTATCTTATTGGGATTAATTTCTCCCATTTATAGAATCCAATGGACTTTTACGACGCTCTCTTCTACATCAAAGAATTGCACGGCTCTCCCCCATTTTTTCCTGTGAAACTCAGGCTATTTTCCGTGCAAACACAATCCTTGATGCATCCCTAATGTCAAGTGAATGGGAGACTTCAAGCCCGTAATTCCCAAGCATCTCTATATATTCGGAAAAGGGAACGGAGTTCTCGAAACTGTAGCGTGAGCCTCCTTTTTTCACATCTTCAAAGGTCCAGAGATTCCAATCAAGACTGAGAAGGGGACTGGAGTTAATTTTCTCATCAGGAACCTGCATGGTTATGAAAATGCCTCCGGGATTTAATGCCTCAGCAATTTTAGGGATAAGGGAAGGCACTTTTCCTCCGGGGTTAAAGGAAGAAAAGATCAGATCGTACCCACTTCCAATTTCATCTTTAAAAAAATCCCCTGGAATTACATCTACGTTTGATGCTCCATATTTCTCGATAAAATGTCTTGTTTTTTCAGTGACAGGAGGCAGGTCGAAAACAAAAGCCTGAAGATTTTCGTTCAATTTTGCAAAAGCAATAGTATAGAGTCCATGCCCTCCCCCAAGGTCAAGCATCTTTTTGATGTTCCCGAAGTCAACGTTTTCCAAAACAAGACGGACAGTTTCCTGAAGCATTCCACAGCGTGCGTTTTCAGCCATGCACTGGATCACCTCCCCAAAAAAAGGTCCTTTCTCAAAGATATCAGGCCCTCCCTTCAGGATTTGGGGAAGACGATCCCATAGCTCTATATTCCTGAGCCTTTCGGCAAGGTAATGCTGCTGCGAAAACGGAGAGGTTTCCAGAAGATAAGTAGCACTGAGTTCCGAAACAAGGTATACGGCACCCTCGTTTTTTGCTCTGTTATTCAGGATTATTTCTTCCGATCTGTTTTCAGCACCTTCACTTCTTTCCTTCATCTGTGTATTTTCTTTTTCCTCATGTTCCCCTTCCTTAAACCTGTCAAGAAGCCCGAGGCTGTGGAGAGCTTCACAGAAGTGAGGCATAAGTATAGGATCGCAGTCAAGCTTTTCAGCCAGAGATCCTGCTGATAAAGGAACTTTAAGAGCTTCAAAAACTCTGAGTTCAAATGCAGTAGCGATAAGTCTGCATTCTCTTAAACCCTGAACAGAAGAATCAAGAAGCTTGAAAAGACGATCAGCTTCTACCTCAGGTTCTTGCATCAAGTCAGCCACTCTTCCATTTAGATCGTCCACTTTACTATCCGACCTGATTTCTTCATTGCTTTCCACTCTTATTTTTCCTATATTTTCTGCCTGACTTTCCATATCAAGTCTTATTCTGCTTTTATCTGTTTCCATGCCACCTCTCCTCTTCATTGATTCAAACTACATGTTTTCTGACCCTGCAACGACAATATAATATGAGAAAGTTATTTCAAGCTCCTGCAACTTTGAAACACTCAAACTATAGTCACGCCTGTAATTGTTGCACTAAAAACTGCTTTGCACATCATTGATAGTTCCATTATTGACCCACTTGGCTATAGATTAAACACAAGGATGTACGAGATAGGAGATTTTTTCAAAAATGTCTTGGTTTGAGTGATTACATGTAATTAAATTTTAATTTAGTAAAATATTGTAATATTTTATCTGATAAAAGTGTTATCTTATTGATAAAAAAGTAAACACTGTTAAGCAGAAGTATTACTTTCTAAAAAACCAGGTTTCCCCCATAGACAAATTAAGCGTTTTCCGAGATTTCAGGGGTTTATCACGTAATGTGACATTAATCAAGGATTTTCGGTACTTAATAGTTCAGTTCTTGTTATCGTTTCCTATAGTTTCAGCAGAAATTCACAACAGTCTGGATAAATATTGTGTAATTTTGCTACCGTTCAGGGGAAAGTTTCTATCTCGCAGCAAGCTACGGGGTATTCTACTGAAATAAATCACACTATTTTCTATAAAATTACTGAGATCATAATAATTAACAGATAATTTAGTTAAGTTTATGTAATACTTTTCCACTTTAAAATTAGAGGAAAGTAATATGAAAATGTTCTCAAGTGTTACATTTAATAAAATTATGTTTATAGGATTGCTCATCGTTTTCCTGATCGCAAGCTCAGGGTGTACGAGCAAATCCACTCTTGCTGAGGAAACAAAAGGTGCAGTTCCCGCAGAGTCTACTGGAATTGCGAGCAAAGATAAATTAGCAGAGTCTGCTGGGATCACAATAACTGATGGTTTCGGGAGAAGCGTCACCATACCTGAGAATACCGAAAAGGTTGTCTGCTCAGGAGCAGGATGTCTGCGCTATCTTGTATACCTGCAGGCACAGGACTACGTAGTAGGGGTCGACAGCATAGAAAAGACGAAAAACAAGATAGAGGGGCGCTCTTATGTCCTTGCAAATCCTCAGCTTAAAGACTACCCCCTGATTGGGGAGGCCAGAGGCAAAGATGATCCAGAGAAGATAATTGAAATTAATCCCCAGGTTATCTTTAAAACCAGTATGATTGGCCAGTCATCGGCACCCACTGCCGCTGAAGCCGATACCCTTCAGAGTAAAACTGGTATCCCGGTGGTCTCATTACCTTATGGATCTTTGAGTAACGAGAAAGAAGAAGCCGAAATGTACAGCTCTCTCAGGATAATGGGAGAGGTAGTAGGCAAACAGGAAAGGGCAGAAGAAGTAATCGCTTATATCGGAGCTACAATGCAAGACCTCGAAAACAGGACAGCAGACATTCCTGAATCCGAAAGGAAGACTGCCTATGTTGGTGGCGTGAGCATAGCCGGAGCTCATGGAATAATTTCTACTGAACCTGCTTACCCGCCATTCCTCTGGGTGAATGCGAAGAACGCTGCAGCCGGAAGTGGCACAGACCATGCTGACATTGCTAAAGAGGCACTCGTAAACTGGGATCCAGAGTATATATTTATCGACATCGGTACCCTCCAGCTGGGCAACGAGGGGGCCATAGGAGAACTCAAGAATGACAGCTCACTTACAGGGCTTTCAGCTGTAAAGAATAGAAAGGTCTATGGAGTGATCCCCTACAACTTCTACAGCACCAACTATGAGTCAGTGCTTGCAAACGCTTATTACGTAGGAAAAGTGCTCTATCCGGACCGTTTTAAAGATATCGATCCTGAAACCAAAGCCAACGAGATCTATACCTTTTTCCTTGGCAAACCGGTGTTTTCTGACCTGAACGGACAGTACAACAACACGGGATTCAAGCAGATTCCACTTTAAGCCGGAGGGTATAATAAGTGCATTTCGCCGATGGAGCAGTTCCCGAAGATTACCTGGTGTACGTTAGGAGAAAATACTTCTGGATTATGGGAGGGATCCTGCTCCTTTTTTTTATGCTTATCTACTCGATCTCAGTAGGAGCGGTAACAATACCTCTTCTGGAGGTGTTACAAACCCTGATGGGACAGAGCGTCTCTTCGAAATGGGATTCAATTATCTGGAACATCCGCCTCCCTCAAGCCCTGGCTGCGATAGTTGCAGGAGCCGGGCTTTCAGTCGCCGGGGTGGTGATGCAGTCGATCCTGCGTAACCCGCTTGGATCTCCATTTACTCTTGGAATCTCAAATGCAGGTGCTTTTGGGGCTGCATTCTCGATAATTGTCCTCGGAAGTGGAAAGATGCAGTCCACAGTTGCAGACGCTGTTATAATCAACAATCCTTATCTAACAACGATGGTAGCGTTTGTCTTTTGCCTTCTTGCAACTGGAATAATCCTTCTAATCTCGAGAATACGTGGAACTTCACCAGAGGTAATGGTGCTTGCAGGTGTTGCGCTGTCTTCCCTTTTCACTGCAGGGACGATGTTCCTTCAGTACTTTTCTGATGATACCCAGCTTGCAGCTGTCGTCTTCTGGACCTTTGGCGATGTAGGTAGAGTAAACTGGCTGGAACTTGAGATAATGACGGGCATTGTCCTGCTTGCAGTCACATTCTTCGTTGCAAACCGCTGGAATTACAATGCCATAGATGCAGGAGATGAGACCGCAAAGAGCCTCGGAGTCAATGTGGAAAGGATAAGGTCAATAGGCATGATAATTGCAGCCCTGGTCTCTGCAGTAATCGTTGCGTTTCTTGGGGTAATCGGGTTCGTAGGGCTAATCTGTCCTCACATGGTCAGGCGGGTAATAGGGGACGATCAGAGATACCTGATACCTGGCTCCATTCTGCTTGGAGGAATTCTCCTTCTGGTGTCTGACACCGCAGCCAGGCTTATAGTGGCACCATATGTGCTTCCGGTTTCAGTCCTTACAGCTTTTATGGGGGCACCAACTTTTATCTATCTGCTTCTTAAGGGGTACCATCGATGATTCTTTCTGTAGAAGAACTCCAGTTTTTGTATCGTAACCGTGAAATCCTCCATAAGATCGCCTTCTCCATAGAGGAAGGAGAGGTTGTCGCAATCCTTGGTCCCAACGGGGTTGGCAAGACCACCCTGTTAAAATGCCTTAACAGGATTCTCCACCCAAAAGGAGGAGCAATCCATATTGATGGGAAAAATCTTTTCGACCTTGGAACAATCGAGATTGCACGCCTTATTGGTTATGTTCCTCAGCGAGTGGAAACAGGAAGATTAACGGCTTTTGATGCAGTCCTGCTCGGAAGAAGGCCCCATATCAAATGGGATATTACTGAAAAGGACCTTCGGATAGTTGATTCGGTCTTCAGGTTGCTTTCTATGGAAAAACTACGCCTTTCTTACATCGATGAAATGAGCGGAGGAGAACTCCAGAAGGTCGCAATTGCACGTTCACTCGTACAGGAGCCAAAAGTTCTCCTCCTTGACGAACCTACAAGCAGCCTCGATCTGAAGAATCAGGTTGAGATCCTTGCCATTATCCGGCAGATTGTTCTCGAGCACAGGATTGCAGCTGTGATGACAATGCACGATCTCAACCAGGCTCTCAGATATGCAGACAAGTTTATTCTCCTTAAGGAAGGGAGAGTTCATGCCCATGGAGGGGCGGAAGTCATCACGTCTGAGGTGATCGAAGATGTATATGGTCTGCCAGTAGTTATCGGAGAAGTTGCAGGTATGAGGTGTGTGGTTCCCGGGATCCCTAAATGGGATTGTACAAATAAACAGATAAAAAAGTGAGGCCAGTATAATGAAAGCATATATTTACAATCGAAAGCACGTTTTTACAGAAAAATAAGACACCACGGATTTACAGCCCACATTCGGAATTATGGCATTTTTGTACAAATTCACTGCACAGATGTGTCATTTTGATAAATATGTATTAATAAAATGACCAATGTCTAGAGATTATTATCCTATATTGGCAGGGGTGCGGAATGTGAGTTACAGGAAATTCACTGTGAAACTTAATTTTTTGACTCTACAAAACCTACCTTTTTTGAAACTCCTTCAGTTAAGGAGAGATTAAAAACAGCAATTTAAAAAAGAGTCTGAGGTACGGTTTGCCGGAGAGGCAAAACCGACCAAAAAGAGATTTCCAGGGTGTTACCTGGTAATCATCATTTCTGCAGTTTCAGGTTTGTAGAACCAATCTCTCGGAAGTACCTTTTCCTGTTTATAGTACTTAACAAGTCTTCGGATCTTGGATTCTGTTAA
>MDTP02000207.1 GCA_001714685.2 Methanosarcina sp. Ant1
CCTTTCTTTGGTAAATAGTAAGGAAGCTAATTTCAATCAATTTTAGAGGCTCTGTGTGAGTTGTAAGTATGACCAGGGGGCTTTGCCCTTATTAACTTGAATACCGTAGCTTGCTATGGTGATGGAAACTAGTACCATGAAAACTTAATTATGGATCATCAACTTAGATCAAAACAATATTATCCGATAGTAGTCATCAAAATATATGTTCAACATTTGGGTTTTCACGGTACTAGCCAGAACCGTACGAAATTACACTGCATTAAAGGGCTGGCGCGAAAATACCCATTGCTGCGATCGCCACGGCCCGCAGGTTCTTATTTCAGCAAGCGTTATAAAAGGCGAGGAAGCTACATGCTGACCAGGAATAAGGGATGATATCATAGCCGCAGGAGCACTATACGAAGACAAAGAAGTTGTTATTGACGGAAGTTTTGTATCGTCGAGGAGCCTTGCTGATCTTCACGCTTTTGGGAGGGAAATGATTAGTATTATCAAACATTTGTAAATAAATTAGATTAAGGAGTATAGGGTTTTTGGGGTGGTAGGCAAAATAGCCATTACATAAAGATTTAGTTTATAAAGTAAAGCAAAGATAAGCTTGAAATATTTCAAGATGTTTTTAAGTAAGCCAGCTTCCAGAGATAAGATAGTTCAGGAACCGGGTGACGTGGTGCCTGTCCTGGCACTTGTAGAAGAGATTTGTCCCCACACCTGTTTTAGTATTTGTAAAATTGTTTCTAGAAATTCTCGTTTTAAGTGCATAAGAGAGCGTCGCAAAAGTCAAAGAAATTCTACAATTGGATAATCTGAACGTTGACTTTAAATATGGATATAAAATTTTTTACATAAAATTCAGGCAATTGCTACCTTATTAAGGATAAATTTATCCTTTTGTAGAATCAAATAGACTTTTACGACGCTCTCGCATAAGTATAAAAATAAAAAAGTTAAAAAGTATTTTATGCTCTACCAGCATCTTATGTGACGAACTTGTAGTTGAGCTATGAAGCCAGTAGCACAAAACGTCAAACTTAACTCCATACCCTGGAAGTGGTACCATGAGAACTATTATAAGATATGGATTTTTTTTGGTTGGGGCTCTTTCTTTACTGACATTAAATGTTTCAGCGCTATCCAATCCTTCAAACGATAGTATCAAACTCGAAAACAATAGTGACGCAATCACTGGTTTTGGAATGGATGTAAACTTTATACACTACACCCATGAAGAGTTAAGTAACTACTCAGATACGATTGTAATAGGTACAGTTAAAGAAATACTTCCACCCAAATGGAATACCATAGACGGAAAACAACCAAACAAACCACTTACAGAAATCGACCGTCTTAACGATACCATTTACACTGACATTGTTATAAGCGTGGATGAATATCTCAAAAATCCATTGTCTTCCAACGAGGTTATTGTTAGATCAATTGTAGGGACAATTGGAAATGTTCGCATGACCTCAGACGCTGAACCGAGCTTCAAAACTGGCGAAAATGTCTTGCTCTATCTGAGTAAAGACGATAACCCTAGTACTAAGGATATTGGTCCTGAACATTTCATAGTTACAGATTATTATGAGGGTAAGTTCACATTAACCGATGATGGAAAAGCTACAACACCTTATGAAAGTAATACTCTGAAGGATTTATTGGGCACAATTAATCAAACCGAGAATAAGACAAATAATCCTGAAGTAACAGCAAATAAAGAAACAATAGGTAAGCAAGAAAGAGAATCCAATTCTACTCATAAATCAAACAGTACTCCTTTCATAAGCTCTTTTTGGGTGCTTGCAATAGTGTTTGGGGCAGTTTTGTATCTGAAAAAAGGAACTTGAGGCAGCAATATACCAAAAGTTGTGTAAATTTAGACTATTTTAATATGAGATTGAAGATAAAATATGTATTGACCTCTGATTTGGTCGTGACGATGTCTATAATGAGATTAGACAAACAAAATCTAGGATAATATCAGGAAATCACTACTAGCGCTCTTTTCTGATATTATCCTTGATAACCCTATTGAAATGGCTTTTACTGAACTGCTATTGACTTGGCATTAACAGAACATTGAAACCTTATTGTCTCAAATTTAAAATTATGCAAACTGTCATAATCAGCATGTCTAAAGTTAGCGTTTTCTGCCCAAACGATTGCATTAACTTTTTTAAACATTTGAACACTGAACTTGAACATTTTACAAACACTGTAGTTTCTTACAACTGTACTGTTTAATTAAACTAGTCATTTTATTATTTTAGTAGATACGACTCCTAAAGCACAACCGATAATTCCTGAAACAACGATAAAAATGCGTTCATATAAATCTGTTGCTGAGTCAATATTTGTTGTTACATTTGTTTTATTTGTTACATCAATTACTGTATAAGAATAAGAAGTTGGCACAAACTGTGCAAAAATAGTATAGTATATAAAAATGGCTGAGACAAAAAATACGATAATAAACAAAAATGATTTTGCTATTATTTTTTTCTGTTCTGTGTTCATATATGTTGAGAGCGTCGCAAAAGTCAAAGAAATTCTACAATTGGATAATCTGAACGTTGACTTTAAATATGGATATAAAATTTTTACATAAAATTCAGGCAATTGCTACCTTATTAAGGATAAATTTATCCTTTTTGTAGAATCAAATAGACTTTTACGACGCTCTCATGTTAAGTCATCATTAGACATTATAAATTTTTAGTGTGTTTTCTGGTCTCGTAACTCGACCTGCCGAATTTTATAGATTATGGGCTTAGAGATATTAAGAAAAGGCTGGTAGAATGGGAGCTTTAAAATGATGAAATTTTTGTCATTTTGCTTGAATGATAGCGTTTTGTGAATTATATGTTAACATAAATAATAATTGCTTGATTTTTCCTCTTCCTTTTGACGGGTATATTTTGTTTTCGTTGGTATTCTACATCATATATGAATCCGGGAAATATGGCTGACTACATCACAAAGAAGCGCAAAAAAACTATGAAAAACGCATAAGTAACAATAAAAACACTATCTGAAGATTGTGATATACTTCCAGGGGGCCCGAATCTTTACCGAAGACAGAATAAGAACACCATGTAATAAACCCGAGAAACCTTCTAGCAACCTCGTCACAAGGCTTGAAGCTGGGTCGTGAGTATTTGGACCCTCCTTCGGTTCAGGATAGTGCGAAAACTGGTAGGTGAGCATTTCTGCCGAAGGCATTGTAGTGATCTGGACGGGAATCTGAGATAGCTATTTTTTGTAACCCTCCACATACCTATCCACGCATATATACCTAGAAGCCACGTACAACGCCCAGTGCTATCGCTAGTAGCTAAATGGACCAAATATATCCCGGAAGGCTCCATAATGCAATTAAACGAGTAAAATAATGGATACTTTAGTCACTCGCACATACGGATTTATTTTTTCACGATATACTTTAGATTTCCAAGTTTCCTGTGCTAAGACCTGTAGCCTTTTCTTCCTTTAGAGCCGTTAGATTATGTTTTTCTCGACGTCCCAGATCTGGGATGTCGGCATCAAGATTCAAGCTTCTGGGATAATTGTGGAAGGCTGGTGCGGTACGTTTATCCCTCATTTCCACGCACATACGCTTAGAAGCCACGTACAAAGGCTACAGCCATAGCTCAGATTTACAACAACTCAGAAATTTTGTCTGCGTTCTGAATCCCTAATAGCACTGCGCCTACGCCAAGCTCTGACAGGCGTACAAATCCCTTTGACACGCTTTTGTCCACAAGTTTAGCGCGATATAATTCGTCGACTGCATTTTTATCTAGCTCTGATTCTCTTTCCCACCCTCCGTTCATACCAAGCATCCCCATTAAATACAGATGATTAAGTATTTCGGTTTCCATAGCTTCTAACATATACATATTTAATAACTCCTCATTTCAAATGTAATCTGCAGGATCAGTCTCTACATATCTCTCTTTTCTGGCATCCATTATCTTCTCCCCTTATATTTCGGGGTTATCACTTTTTCTTTAAAAGTTCTGAGCCTCGCCAACACACTTTCTCTTGAATCACATAAAACACATTAAAAAAGATTGGAGGAAAGCCCGGAAGAGCTATGTTCCTTCTACTGCAGCATCCGATACCTCATTCCTGAATATAGATCGGCTAGATTATATTTATTCGGAATAGGATTAACGTCTTCCAGGCAATTCTTTATTTATATGTCCGACATTATTCCTTACTCTTGTTGATCTGTTCGCTTTATGTTGCAACATAAGGTACAATATATGCATACTAGTATTCAAAGAATATAAATTGAGAAGAAATATGACTAAGGAAACAGTATTAGATAAAGATAATCTATAAATGGTCTAATTTTTGTAAATTTTATCAATAATAATTCAATTTTACAATTAAAAGTTATTAAACGTATAATATTCTAACAAAAGTCAATTAATATATAAATAATACAACTAATGAATAAATATTTATATTTTTTAGGTATTATATAGGATACATCTTCATTTAAGACATTAATAATTCAATTTCTGGTAATAACTTGCTTTAAATATCATGAGCTTTTCTATAATTTATCTGATGTTACGATATTGACTCATTTGTCTTCGATTAAGTTTATCAGGTGATGAGCATCTCACTCACATTTTCTTCATTTCTCACTCAAAAAATAGGTTCAAATCTTAGTAATCAAAGGCTATAGAGGCACCAGGAACAAAAAGCCCTGGTGGCGCTTCTGGTAGTCAGATAAAATCAGAACCGTTTTATATATCGATAACAACTTTTACAAGCTTCCTTAGATAAGCGAAGCATCCAAGCGGACCTTCAAACGGAGCTTTGACCAAAGCTTCGGATATTACCACCCGAGGAGGATTGCCAGTCCTCCTCTCTAAAAGTGACTCATTTTTTGAGAACGTGTATCATTCTTCAATGGAGAACACTATTTAGATGAGTTGTATTTAGACTATTTTTCTTAATACCGTTTAAGCTTTTATTTTCTCGACTCTATTTTGTATATGGGGAGTATCATGCTTAAACCTGAAGAGATAGAAGACTGTAAAAGAATATACGAGGAGAAAAAAGAGACTATAGAACATTGGTTAAAGTTCGGTAACGATTTTGAAAAAGCAATCGCTTCGACAATAAAAAAAATTGTATGGGGAGAAATAAAATAACTGATTATCTGCAGGATATTTTTAATTTCTACGCCCGTTAGCTATTCTATCCAGCCTATCTGAAATAGGTTAATTGAAGTTCGATGAACAAAATGGCATTTTTGATCAAATTTCTCTGTTGGAAAAACGCAGAGTATCGACGAGATAGCAGAAAAGATTGTTTCTATAAGAAAGAAACCTTTACTGGTTCTCCATTGGCATCTTATCAGTTTCCCTAATATAAATGTCTTGGAAGGGTGTATAAGAGGGTCGTACGCCTTTAGCGTCGATACTGGATATGAGTGCATAGAAGGCTCGGGATGGTGCAAAACTAGCTTCGCCATATTCTACTGAGAGTATACGGATTCTAAAAAAGGTATTGGAATGAGTTACTGAAACTGTAAGCAGAAGAATGGTTCTCTGTGTTTACAAAACATAGAATATATACTCGTTTTTAGACTTGATCATGACTCATTCCACTTAAAATAGGAGCCTGCTTACTTGCAGGTGTCCAAAAGACTTCTCTTTTTACCTCCTCTCTGTTCAGAGGGATGTATGGCCTCAACTTTTACTTCTTCAACTTTAGATTCTTCAGCTTTTACTTCTTCAGCTTTTACTTCTTCAACTTTAGATTCTTCAACTTTTACTTCTTCAACTTTAGTTCCTTCTAATTTAACTG
>MDTP02000208.1 GCA_001714685.2 Methanosarcina sp. Ant1
TAACCCCTATTTCCGGAAGCTTCAGTTGAGATAATAATTTCAAACTTTTGAGCAAATATCCAAAAACGATAGCAAGAAAAATGTTATTTTCTTGAGGACATCTGCGGAATGTCTGTTTCAGCACGTCATAAATGTAGATTTGTTTTTATAAATGTAAATAATTTGTTGAAAACTATAGTTAGGTTTCCCCTAAATAATTGTTCTCTTATTCTCTCCTATCCTGTTCAGGAGTGAAGTTACGAGTATAGGGGTCGGAATTGGTCAGGCAATCTTAATTTCAAGGAAAGGCTGGAAGTAATTAAAGAGCAGCGGGTTGAGCGTCAGCGATACGAATTCATCGCTAAGATCAGATAATAAAAAGTGAAATAGCTTGGCACATCAGTAATTATTGGCGAGTGACTATATGAACTCCGGAAGTCTCAAATCAATTGAAAGTATAAGACAGACATACATAGACTCCGGAACAATCAAAACGGTTTTTCTTGCATAATCTCAGAGGAGCAATAGATAGATTGTCTCTTCTGGAAATAAGAGAGTTCTAAAGAAGGACTGCTTTTAAATCGGTTTTCCAAGTCAGAAGCGAGAATCGAACTCACATAATTCCGGGTTGCAGCCGGAAGCATAGCCACTCTGCCATTCTGACATACATCCAGTTTATACATTCAAGTGATCGATATTTTTCTTTTTATAGAAACATCAATTGTATTAGTAAACAGTGAAACATCTGTATTCTTCACATCACAACCTTTACTTAAAAGTTTTTGAAAGCTTTCTAATAGGTATACCCTTAGATTGGATATTAATTTAAGCTAAATTATATTTCTCATTCCTCTAGGTTCTCAGCTTTGGTGTCAAACGTCCTGTCCTTCTCATATACTCTCTATATTCGTCTCCGAACTTTTCTATCATCATTCTCTCCTCATCGGATACCCGGATCAAGTACAAGCAAATTACCGGCAGCATATAAGATAAGGTAACTATCCAGTTGGCGGACAAAAACGACACTCCTATGCCTATGAGAAGAATAGCTGCGTACATAGGATGCCTGATGAACCTATAAGGGCCATCGGTCACAAGGGAATGTCCCTTTCTGATTTCAAGGATGGGCGACCAGTTCCTGCCTAAAGCTTTATGAGACCAGATAAAGAGAAGATCACCCGCAAAAATTAGCCATGCTCCGAGCCAGCGGACTTTTGGAGGTAGAGGGAGGCGAAAAATGTCTATCCAGGAGGTGAATAAGTAAAAGAATATTGGAATAAGCCCCAGGCCGACCAGGTAGTAGAGAAATTTCTCTCTTCGCTCGTGTTTTACCACTGCCCTTTTAAACCCTCTGCGGCCTTTCTGGTAGTACAACCTGACGCCTGCATCCCCCAGAAGCAAAGCTGCCAAAGCTAATTTGAATTGAGCTTTATACACGGGAGTAAATCTATCATAACACTATTTAACGCGTATTATTACTCAAAACGAGGCATAAGGACTACAAAGAAAGCACAAAAACCATAGAGAAAAGATATTAACAAGCTATGGAAATAGCACCAGCTTCAGGCCCAATAAAAATATAAAAACTGCCACAACGTTCCTGGGTTTTTCCTGGGGTATTTTATCGACTCCTCTTTTCCCAATCATTGCCCCAATTAAAGAGGCGGGTATGAAGATTAAAAAGACTGATATAATGGAAGGCTCTAGCCCGATACCGCCTTTGATATAGGTCGCTATTCTTGTAGAGTCGATTACAAAAGATATGGCACCTGGGGTTGCAATATAAACGGCCTTCTCCCGATTGAAAGCACTCAGGGCTACCGCATTTATCTCCCCCCCTATACCGAAGATACCTGCAAAAAATCCAGTTAGGGCTCCACCGGATATTGCCACATATAATTTTTGGCTAAGCTTAAAAGTTCGGTTGAAGATAATGAAGAGAACATAGGCTATGAGAAATATCCCTAATGCTCTTGAAAGAATCTCCCAGGAGATCCTCAAAGATAAGGATGATCCTATGAAACTAGCAAAGATACCAGGAATGCCGAAGGCCAGGAAAAGCTTCCATCTAATGCCCTCCCGAAATAAGAGCATCTTCCAGATATCATTAAACCAGTGAATTATATCCCCCAGGAGTAAACAGGCTTGCCGACAATTACTGTCACTAATAAATGAATTCCTTCTTTTTCAATTTAAAGGTCTTAAATGCTTTCTTTTTGTCATCTTTTTATTACTATCTGTAATTGTCGGACAGCCTGTAAAGTCTGAGGCAGAGTAAGGACCATCAGGAGAATTGGCACCATGATTGTGGATATTCCAAATCCGGCCAGAGTCCCGATTATGCTTGCCAGCAGTGTGAGCAGAGCGATATAGATAATTTCCTCATACACAAAACATAGTTACTACGCTATGACATAAATGTGGGTGGTGTACTGATTTTTTATAATGTCTAAATGCTTGTTGAGAAATGTGGGAAAAATTATCATAAATCTCTGTTATCTGTTAATACATAGACATTGGATCATTCTTTAAGATACAATTTCGAGATCAGATTTACATCTTTCAGACTTAGCTCATTGAAACTTAATATATATCTTTTTAAATGATATAATAAAATAGTATCCATGATAATAGTTTAGTGCCCGTGTCCGAGAAAATTTGGTCCCATTGAAACAGTTCTCGCTTGAAGATATCCTTAAAAAGGCACTCTGGGGAGGCTTTGAATCTCAAGTATAAGAACAGTCAGCGCGTATAGGATATCTCTTGATACAAAGTCTGCTGGTGTTACTTGTCCGAGCTGTACAAAGTTCTCCTAACCAGCCACGTTTTCACTTGGCTTCACTCTGGTTTTAGGGCAAAAGCCAGGTCTAATTACGTTAAACTAAAATATTGAGAAACTTTTGAAAAGGGGCAATATGGGGGAGGTCTAAATTTCTCAGGAATCAACCCGAAGACCAGCGATATCGGATATATACATAGGTTTAGTTTTGCTTCTGGCGATTGGCGGTATTGCCCTGGTGTACGAGAGATGGATAGGGCATGCTCTAATAGCTATCATCAGCTTGGTGCTAATGGTCTATGCTCTAACAACCGGGGCCATACTCAAAGGAAGGATAAAGAAGAGAAGCCCAAGAAATGTCTTTAAGCTTCATAAAAGGGTCGGTATTTACTTTGGAGCTCTTATCTTGGGATCGTTCATCTATGGTTTGTGGATAAGGTTACAGCACGGAGAATCCATACTATCATCTGTTCACGGGAAGTTGGGGTTGATCATCCTTCTCATTGCATTTCTTCAGCTTATCCCAAGCCTGGTTTTGAAGAATCGAGCTAGGTACAGAGGATTGCACAAAATGATGGGATATGTCTTGGCACCAATCCTGTTCATTGATGCCAGCTGGGGCCTGCATAATGGCGTAATTGGTGGGACAAAGAGTCTGGTCCTCTTTCATTCGATATCTGGGGGCCTAGCTGCCCTTGCTCTGGTCTGGATAATTCTGGAGATGTTGCATCCAACAGACAAGGGACTCGCTAGAGCCAGGATAGCAAGCTATCTTGCTGCATTCCTGATAACCGCAGGGTGCTGGATTGCAGGAGGCTACAACTATTTAACGGTCTACGGCTCCCAGGTAAAACCCGTTATTCTGGCAGGGCCGCATCCTTGGGCGCACGCGATTGTAATGGAGGCAAAAGAGCACATCTTTGTCTTTCTGCCTCTAATCGCTCTCACGCTGTCCATTACCTTGTCCGTTCTCAATAGAGACACTTTTCTGCATGATCCTAAATTCAGGCGCGCTCTGACAATGATTGCCTGTCTGGCTCTCTTTATGGTGCTACTCATGTTCCTTATGGGAGCGATCATATCCAATGCTGGACAGACAGGGACGGAGGCCTTAAAATGAAGGAATCAGCGACTTCCATCGCATCAGCCGTAATTACAATATTTTTAACCGGCTGCATCATCATCGCCCATGATGTATCAACCGATTTTAAACAATCGTTGGTGGCACTTACAGGCCATCATTGGATATCAGTTAGCGTGATAGCTATAGTATTATTCGTGCTCTTCTCGGGGCTTCTGATGAGCTCGAAGAGCGCGAGAAAGACCCTGAGGGCAGACGACATTGGGCTGTGGTCGACTACTCTTATAGCTGTGACTTTAACCATGATACTGGGAATCCTTGCAGTATTAATCGCTCACTATCTGGTGGATTGAGATTCATACACAGGATCAAGCTGATACAAAATGATTCAACTATTATTAGTTCCCTTCAGGAAAAGTTGTACCATTTTCAGCAGTTTCGAGAAGGAAAGTAATCGAAAACCTTCGGTATATGGCAGGCTATGACCTCATAACCTTCCCGATTATTGGTGTATTGTATCATTATAAGGTACTATTGAAGCCAAAGATTGCAGCCTTACTATGGTCGGGAGCAATAATGGCATACAATCAACGCTGATTCACAACAACCAAAATTCGATTAATAGTTTCAATTTTTGCCGCTATAAATAGGTTTTAATAATTACATTTTAATAATTGTCAGTGAATAGTTTTGGTTGCATATCAAAAAGAGATCACGGGATGAGTTATTGATCAAATTTAATAAAAAGAGCATAGCCCTCATGTTTAGAAGAAATGTCGAGAGACTCTTCTGCTTGAGGTTTTAATTAACTCATCTGTGCAACCCGAAAAAAGGAGACTCTCCGAATGAATGGAGCAAATTGCGGTTCAAAACACAATTTTACAATAAAGGCAATTGCGCTTTTCAGCTTAGCTACTATTGCATTCTATCTGTTAACATAGCACAGAATGCACCTTCGGGCATGACCAATGGAAGCATAAGCACAGGGAGGCGGAGCAGAAAGAGACTCAGAATGCTGGAGGGCATAAGGATGTACACCAGCATGAGCACATCCAGGAGAATTTCACATGAATAATATGCCAGCATATGGCCTCTGGTCTCTCGTCATAATCAATTCCCTGATCTTCATTATCTTCGCCTTCAGCTTCACCAAGACCAAGACTTCTCGTGACTGGCGCTCCCTTGGCGGATTTGCTGCATCATAGTTGCGTTGTTTACCGAAATGTACGGTTTTCCTCTGACCATCTACCTTCTCTCAGGCTGGCTGGCAAGTCGCTATCCAGGACTGGATGTATACCTCACAATTCCGGACATCTTTGGAGCGACCTTCTTGGTATGACAGGAAACCCTCATTTCAGTCTGATTCATAATATCAGCTATGTTTTGATCCTGGGAGGGCTATATCTTCTCTCTTCAGCCTGGAGTGTGTTATATAAGGCACAGAAGAATCACGAATTGGCAACAACCGGGCCGTATGCATATATGCGACATCCTCAATATGATGCCTTCATACTTGTTATGCTGGGATTTCTGGTTCAATGGCCTACGATATTGACTCTAATGATGTTCCCAATCCTGGTATTTATGAACAAAAGGCTGGCAAGAAGTGAGGAGCAGGAGGCATTGGCAGAGTTTGGCGAAGCATATTCCCGCTATATGGCAGAAGTTGCAGAATTTATACCGCGCTTAAAATAATGTAACAAGTTTAGGCTATATGCTTAAAAAACAGCGGTAGTTCTGAATGATTACTCTAATTAATTGAGGTTTTGCCATTTCCCCTCAAATTCCTTTATTTTCTATAATATTTAATAAAAATATCTATTTTGTAAAAAAATT
>MDTP02000209.1 GCA_001714685.2 Methanosarcina sp. Ant1
GTTCTCGGGACAGGCAGGGAGGCAGTAAATGTCAGGAAGAGAAGCGTTGGTGACAAAAGAAAGCCCATTGTCCAGGGCGGCCCTACAGGCTCTCCTATTTCAGAAGATGTATTCATGCCTGTTCACCTGAGCTACGCCCTTGAAAAGGAAGTAGACACGATCGTTAACGGTGTTATGACCACCGTGGGTGGGAAGCCTCCTATTCCAAAAAGCCCATACGAGGTCCTTGCCGCAAAGACAGAAACCAGGCTCATTAAAAACGCTTGCGCCATGGCTGGAAGGCCAGGCATGGGCATATAGGGCCCAGAGACTTCCCTGTCTGCTCAGGGAAATATATCTGCTGACTGCGCAGGCGGAATGGCCGGAACAGACAGCCACGAGGTCTCTCAACTCAACGAACTCAAAATCGACCTGGATGCAATCGCAGTTATTGCCCACTACAACGCAAACAGCGACATCATTATGGACGAACAGATGCCTATGTTCGGAGGATACGCAGGCGGCATTGAGGAAACCACAATCGTAGACATCGCAACGCACATCAACTCCGTTGTCATGAGCAATGCAAGCTGGCACCTTGACGGCCCTGTCCACATCCGCTGGGGTTCAACCAATACCAGGGAGACTCTCATGATTGCAGGCTGGGCATGTGCAACAATTTCTGAGTTCACAGACATACTGTCAGGAAACCAGTACTACCCATGTGCAGGCCCATGCACAGAGATGTGTCTGCTTGAAGCTTCAGCCCAGTCCATTACTGACACTGCCTCAGGCAGAGAAATTCTCTCTGGAGTAGCATCAGCAAAAGGTGTTGTGACAGACAAGACCACAGGTATGGAAGCCAGGATGATGGGAGAAGTCGCAAGGGCAACTGCAGGCGTGGAAATTCCTGAAGTTAACAGGATCCTTAACGGCCTTGTATCCCTTTATGAGAAGAACTACGCAAGTGCACCCGCAGGAAAGACTTTCCAGGAGTGTTACGACGTAAAGACCGTAAGCCCAACTGACGAATACATGCAGGTCTATGACGGAGCAAGAAAGAAGCTCGAAGATCTGGGACTTGTATTCTAAGCCGAAATTCCAAGCCTGAAGTTTATATTGAATTTTGCTCTCAAGCTGGATGACGAAAAAAAGGTTAAAAAATGGGTGGGAGTAAGGTCCCACAATAATTTATTTTGCTTTGATTTTTAGTTTTGTGATATCGATGGCGTTTTCTGGACAGATGCTGACACAGCGGCGGCAACTTGTACCGAGGCATTTCTGGCTGTCATATTTTGCAATTCTGCGGCCGTCTGTTTCTACGATTTCAAGAGCGTTTTCAGGACATTCTTCTACGCATTTCTGGCAGTAGACGCACTTATCTACAGGGACTTCAAGGATTATGCCTATTTCTTTGAGGATGGCAAGCCCGCCGGTTCCTACGTGCTCTATGTCTTTACGGACTCGTTTTTCAATAATTACATGTTCAAGAGTTTTTGGAAGCTTTGGCAGGCCGTAGAGTTCAAGCATCTGGTCATACACATCGAGAGGCATTCCCTGGGTCCAGTAGGAAAGTTCGCAGAGGTAGAAGTTGTTAAATGTTTCACTGGTTGCCATCATAAGGTGGTCGGCAGTGATTTTTTTTGCAATTTTGATCACGTCATCAAGCCTGGACCTGTCCAGCACGAGTTCCCTTGCAAGGGCAAGGGAGGTATTTCCGAACTGGACTATTTTTTTTGCATAACCTGGTGCGGCTCCGAGTCTGCGTGCGTCTTCAGCATCTACATAGGCGCCTGAGGCTCCTGACATATACGCATATTCCAGATCTTCGTACTTAATCCCGGATTCAACAATCAGGGTCATATGAGCTGCCCGGATTGCCCCTATAGCTTTTCCGGCTTCTTCTACATCCTTTTCAGTGATCTCAATTCCCGGACCCAGGATCAGCTTTCCATTCGGAAGTTTGGGAGATTTTTCGATTAGCCCGCTTTTAATTGCAAGGGCAAAAACCGAGATCACCCCCGTGCCTGTGATCCCAACTGCTTCGCATCCATATGATTCTTTTATCTCACCTGTTACCGGATGGATCAGGTAAGCGTCCCGTTTCTCCATCTCTTTATCAAGAACCATAATTTTCCAGTACTGCCCTTGAGGTTTCACGTCGCAGATTGCGCCCGGGCTTGCCAGCATTCCGGAACTTATGCCCTGTCCTTCTATTGCAGGACCTGCTGCAGCGCTTGCTGTGATAATTCGATCCCCAACTTTAAGAGCCATTTCGGCATTTGTCCCGTAGTCCGTAACAATCGAAGGTTCAGTCTGGAAAAGGAAATCAGTTTCAAGCATCATGGCCAGGGCGTCTGCTCCAATCTCATGCCTGATTGCAGGAGGTACAATGACCTCACAGTTCGGTAGATTCTTGTCTCCAAAAATTTCTGAAGCCGGAAAAACACGGGCATCTCTCTTTACATTCTGGACTCCAAGCATTTTCTGCTTGTTTTCTCCGGCGTACGCAAGATCCCGTATTTCTATATTCTGAAAAAGGGACAGCTGGATAGGATTTCCACAGACTGCCAGCCTTTCTACTTTGGAAAGGTCAATATTGAATTTCAGGAACATCCTCCTGATGGTTTCGATAATTACGGCATGAGCCACATCCTCGCCTGTTGTAATTGCGAAGTCCAGGTGGTCCATAACATTTCCTCCGGGGAGGGGATGACCCATGGTTATGACTGTTTTTAAGGTCTCATTCGTTTCAAGGTCAATAAGCTGGGTTCTAAAACCACTGGTACCCAGATCAAGTGCTATTCCATACATTTTTTATATCCTCCGGGGGTATTAATTATTTTGAGGTCCTGGCAACACGGGCTGCCCTGTAGAACAATGGGATATGATATGTTTGATTTCTAATCGGCACCGGGAAGAGAATGTAATTTTTTAGAATTTCGGGATTGTATAAGCTATTGCTATTCGCTGAGCATTGAGTTACTATCTCGTATTAAACTATAAGTTTTATTCAGACTCACAAAACTATTATTTTATTCACATGGCTTTCAGACGTGTTTGTAGAAAACTCGATGTACTATTGAATAAGCATCCTGTAAAAAATGGCGTAGACAGATTAGACAGATTAGACAGAAAGGTAAACAGAAATGATTCAGTTTCAATATTTTTACTGCAACTACTCTTATGAAATTAACCTTTATTATATTCCAAACTTATATACATTAAACTTTCCCCGAAAAAATAGATTAAAACAAATTTACTTGTTTTGAGAAAATTTCCAGCCTATTCCGGCCATTTAATTTATAATTTTTTATAATATCATATTTAATTAATGAACAATAATACATATTTATTTATAGTATGGATTTTTGAAATTAGCGCTGTCTATATAACACAGAGAGGGATTATAGATGACAGAATACACACCAAAAGAAAGATTATACCGTGCATTAAGGAAACAGAAAGTTGACAGAATGCCAGCTGTCTGTTTCACCCAGACCGCAACTGTAGAACAGATGGAAGCTTGTGGAGCCTACTGGCCAGAAGCCCATGCAAACGCAGAGAAAATGGCAACTCTTGCAGAAGCAGGGCACACTGTAATAGGCTTTGAAGCCGTGAGAGTCCCCTTCGACATCACAGCGGAAGCTGAACTCTTTGGCTGTGGAATAAAGGCCGGCGACCTGAAGCAGCAGCCTTCCGTTGTCAAGCACGTTGTCACGAACCTGGAAGACCTGGAAAAGATAAAGGATTACAACCTGAAAGAAGGCAGAGTTGGATTGGTCCTCGAAGCCATCAAGATTCTTTCCGATAAATATGGAAAAGAACTCCCGATTATCGGGTCCATGATCGGCCCCTTCTCCCTTGCCCAGCATATCAACGGAGATGCCTGGTTTGGAAACCTTTTCACCGGAGAAGATGTCGTCCCTGCACTTCTGGATTTCTGCTCGGACTTCAATGTAGCATACGCAAAAGCAATGGTTGAAAACGGAGCAGACACCATAGCCATCATTGACCCGACAGCAAGCTACGAGCTGATTGGCGGAGAATTCTACGAGAAGTATGCCCTTCCTTATCAGAAGAAAATCGTTGACGCAATGAAGGAACTCGATGTGGCTACAGTTCTTCACATTTGCGGAAACACAACCAAGGGCCTTGGAATTATGGACAAGACCGGTGTAAACGGAATCAGCGTAGACCAGAGGGTAGACATCAAGACAGCAACAGGCAATGTGGAAAATGCCATCATTGTCGGAAATCTTGACCCTGTGGCCATGCTCTGGAATGGAACTCCTGATGAAATTGCAGAAGCTTCAAAGAAGGCACTTGATGCAGGTGTCGGGCTGCTCACCGCTGGCTGCGGGATTGTCAGTATGACCTCAACTGCCAACCTTCAGACAATGGTCAAGTGCGCAATTAACCACAGGTACTGAATACAGTTCTGAGAAGTACCAAACTAGAAGTACCAAACTAAATAAAGACGAAAACAAATGCAGGCCCTAAGCCTGCTCCACTTTTTATATTTTTTCCCGGAAAAATCGTTTAAAATCGAGTCATTCATGACTCTCATACTTTTTATTTTCTGAGAAAAGCAATTTATCTGGTTGCCAGGTTATATTCATTATTTAAATATTTTCTTTTAAAATTAGTTTTCCTAGTTTTATTTTGAGGCTTGAGGCTGCATTTCTTGAATTTAATCGCCCGAACTCAAGATACTTGTATTTATATTTTGTGTTATTAGTCCTCGCTAGAAGACTTTAAGGGAAAAACCTGAATCGCGATATTCAACACTTTTAATAATTTTTGCCCAAAACGTCTTGCAAGAATATATCATATATAAAATATAGTATTCTTTTATATAACATAATTTCCAACATTTATTCTAGGAATTAACCTGATTGTCAGGACAATTTCCAAGCAGTTCCAGCAGGCATACTGTTGAGAATTTTAGAATATGAATTGCTAATTCGACTGGGAAAATAAACAAATTTGCAGTCTCCAGCAAATTAATTCCTCGGTAACAATGTCAGGAGAAAAGAAATTATTCACAAAGAAATCCGAATTCAATTCGGATAATAAATGGCAAATGGTAGTGAATAATTTCGTTTATTGACAATTAGAAAACCCGCGAAGGCATTCCCTCTCGCCTAATGGCTGAAATATGGGCAGTAGGGATTTGCACCATAAGTGAGAACCCCATGCACATGCTTTTTTTAGCTAGCTGAGCTTGGGTATATATGCTTGAGCATTAAACCTTTGCGAGAAATCGGTTGTCTAAGACATTTTACTGCCCAACGATGCTGCATAAAATAGCGTCTCAGTGGAGGTTTTAAAAATGGCAAACCAAGAGATTTTTGACAAATTACGCGATGCTATCGTAACTCAGAAAGTAGCAGGCATTGCACAGTTAACAAAGGAAGCCCTGGATGCAGGAATTCCTCCTCTCGATATCATTACCAGGGGTCTATCCGTTGGAATGAGAATAGTCGGTGACAAGTTCGAAGCCGCCGAGTTTTTCCTGCCTCAAATTATGATGTCTGGAAAAGCAATGAGCAACGCAATGGAAATCCTCACTCCTGAACTTGCGAAGAACAAGAAAGAAGGAGACGAAACAGGACTTGCGATCACTTTTGTTGCAGAAGGAGATATCCACGACATCGGTCA
>MDTP02000210.1 GCA_001714685.2 Methanosarcina sp. Ant1
ATATATTTGATGAAAATACCTCTAAAAATTGGAGGATTTTTATGAAGTGCAAAATTTTGCGCTGAAATCTTTACGATAGGTAACTATTAGCTACTTTTACGACTCTATCTATTCAGATTCCAGCTTCTTAGAATGAAATCTTTGAAGCTTATATCCCTGTCATCAAATTTTTTCTCCATTTTTTTTGTCAATTTGTTCCTATTGTTCAGGATTATCTATTAATTTCTGTTCAAATCTCATAAGGGCTAACCGACTAATAGATGGTCCCTCATTTTTTGAAGTAGTTCGATTTATAGTGGCTACTTTGCTACCAGTAGTTCGATTTATAGTGGCTACTTTGCTACCTATACAACAATGTTTGTATTTTTTGCCTGAACCACATGAGCATGGATCATTTCTACCAATTTTCTTTGACATTTTGGTTAGCTCCTTTGTTTTATGATGATTAGATTTATTGAAAAATTTGAAGAAAGATAATTTCAATCATTGTTTTAGTGGACCTTGCTCGCGAATAAGTCTGAGATACCATTCCTGAATCAAACAAAAAAAGAAAAAAGGTTGTGATTATTATTAATGGGTGTTGCATGAAGTTAAGAGCCCGGAATTATCAGTTGATAATGGTTTTACCATCCATATCTTATCAGATAGATTAGAGAATTATACTTCAGGGAATCATATCTCTGATATCTACATAAAATGGACTGAAACTCTGGAGATCCCCTTCGAGCGGTTTGGCAAATATGCTCCAGGTTTCGATTTGGGGTTTCAGCTTTTTCATTACTTCAAGAAAATCATCTTCTGGATCTATTGCAGTCATCAGATAATCTTGTTTCATATCAATTGAAAGATTACTTAGATGCTTAAGGAGCGTCAGCATAGCATCAGGCCGGCCCTTGTCGAATGCATAATCAGCGATATAGAGGGAGTTAAAATGTTCTCCTTCAGCTGTGATCTTTGGTACTTTAATAATATGGCTCAAGGCTCCAAAAACTGATTTCATTACCTTCATTACTGTCGGCTCTCTTGCATAATATAGATCAGCCAGCATGGAGCTATCCCATAATCCGGCACAGGCCGCGATCTTATTATCTTCGTCCCTGACCACCCAGAAGTTGTCTAATCCATACGAAGGAATGGATTTCAAACGCGACTCAAAGGCTTGAGCAGTAAACGGCACGAAATGTATAAGCCCTGAATTATACTCGTTAATAAGGCTGACTACATCACCAATATCTTTCTTATCAACAAACTTTATTGAATATTTTGGTGATATGTCCGATTTCTTATAAGTCGATATCCCTGGCATTTTGATATCCCTCATATTAGAATATCCCAGCTTACCGAATAAGGATTTTGAGGCTCTGTTTGGCTCGTATATATAGCAATAAAAATAACTTGAATTCATTTCTTGTGCCTTTTTTTCCGCCTCTTTCACAAGCTTTGTGGCAACTCCTGCCCTCCGAAAGGCTGGATGAACCATCACTTCAGTAAAGTATGCATACCTTTCTTCTTGTCCAGGAATCGGTTTCACAGTCAAACCGATCCAGCCAGCAATCTTTCGATCATCTTCTGCCACAAGTACATTCCAGTTATCATACATTTTATAACGGGCAATTATATCCTTTTTATCTACGCCCATTGCACAGTTTTCATCGCCTTGAGGACAGAGCTTTTCTATTTCAAGCATGCTTTGATTATCGGCGTCATTAAAAGGTCTTATTGAAATCATAGTCGTTCACAATCCCCCTTAATATTCGACATTCATCCCCAGTAATACCTTAATTTAATTATCATTCTAATTAGATATACAGGTGCTCCATCAATAATAAGCTGGTATTTTACCAGAAAATTCACATATAGCGTTCTGCATCACATTTTCGCGCTGTGTACGTTTTGGTTTTATGTACGCAGGTAAGCTTAAAAACAGCCCAATCTAATGTTATTTCTGAACATCAAAGAACACCTTGCTCTTGTCATTTGATCCTGAGCTTACAGATGATTCTGAGTGCACAACTGCTTTCCGAAGTAGGCAAAATCTTTTCTGCTGTAACTTATGAGGGTCCTTCCTTTTATGGTTGGAAGTGGGGAAAATCCTTGATTGTTGCTAAACATTCATCTACGGATAAGCCTTGAAAAATTTCAAACCACTTCCCTGTGTGTCTCATGTATGAAAGATTGAAAAGACCATCCCCCACATATTCCATGCGTGCAAATTTTTCTTCAAAAAACGGGGATATAGCATCTGGGCTGGGGCAAGCGTATTTCGAACAGAGGTAAAAGTAGCTGATGTACTACTTTGTACAAATGTCCACAACATAGTTAAAACGCATATCTTCAGGTGGAGGCTTGATGTATTCTGGCTTGAGAAAAGATTCAATAAGTTCATTAGCTTTCGCTTCTACCTCCGCCTTTATATTTTCTGGTTAGGCTTTGGAGGCTTTTGTGGACAAAAGACCCACGCACTTTGCCTTCTTTTCATAGTATCATGTTAATATTCGTGTTGTATCCTGAAATTATTTCGCATATTAAGAATCTTTGGATTATTCGATAAATGATACAACAACAGGTGGCTCAATACCTTGTCCTCACCCCCTTCAGTCCGATAGGCAAAAACGAAGGCCACCGGGAGGTTAGATGGAAGAAGCGGGGACCTTCAAACCTTATTTAGTGAAGCTTGCCCGCGAATTCAGCATTTAAACGGCCATTATAATAGCCTATATAGCCAATGTGGGGCAATATTTAACGTGTAGTACTATTCTTTTCAACCGAATTCTGCAAAGGACAATCTTTGTCTACAGAATAGCCCCAAACTTGTCTCTTTAATAATTCGCAAAAAAAGATAGTACATGCTCCAGTAGTTTTAGATTGCTCACAACTAAAACAATCTTTAGGCTTCATATTCCTCCAAGAACAATCTGGATGTATAATCCAATATCTAACTTCTTATTAATCAATTCACATTTTGGTCTTGTTTTCAACAAATTGTCACATTCTTTTTATATATTACAGGCGTTTCCATCTTCAGAAGAATTCATGCATGAACAGGAACTGCTGAAGGGGCTTTTCGGCTGCTCGATGACTTATACTCTACAATAATCCACCTAATTTTTCCGGCTCGAAATCTGAATTCTCAGTTTAAAGAATCTCCACTGCCTGCATCGTCATAAGCTCTTTTCCTACAATTTCTCTCAGCTGCGGAACCAGAGCTCTGATTTTTTCTTCGTCGTCAACCGCTTCCACAACTACTGGAAGATCATTGCTTAACTCCAGGATTTTCAAGGTATGAATCTTCCTGTCCGCCCCGTAACCTTCAATTCCTCGGAGAAGGGTTGCGCCTCTGATACCGGAATCGAGTAAAAATTTGAGAACTGCTTCGTGGACGGATTTACCGTGGTAGGTTGAGTTTTGTTTCAGGTAGATGCGAAGAAGTGCAGACGGCATGGGATCACCTAATAAGCTTTAGATTATTTAAGTGAATTTTTGGAAATTTGTGAGCACAATATTTTAATTAATCAATACAAGAGAGTAACTTTCCTTATTTTTAACTTTTCTTAATAAAGAAAAGACCTCATCAGAATATTTGTGCTTGCTATTTATTATCTTACTTTCGGCAGGTGAACATAAAAATTCATTTTATTTTTCTAAGGCTATCTATTTCCTCAGATCTTCAAAAATTATACAAATATGAATAAATTCCAAATTTTATCAATATCCTCACAAATTTATATTTTTTGTTGATGGGGAAGAATAACAAATAGAGCAATAAATAAAGTCCATTTGATGTTGATTTTCTATTTTTTTCCTTGAACAATTTCAATCAAAAAATTAACTATGTTAAGGAGTACTTACTGCCGAATATAGGCTCTAATCAATATTCACAAGAATTCTTCTATAAAATCCCTGAATAATTCTTTGGATCTTTCTAGTCCTTTGTTTATTCCATCCAAACTATCCTGAGAATATTTCGGTTTTTTTTTTATAACGAGCCTGTCTATAAGCAAGTCAAAACTATCTTGTAAGCTCTTTATCTTTGTAACCCGATCTTCTTCTGAATCGGATAAAACAAATTTCTCCGCATTTTCCTCAAAAGTATCCTTGGCTATCTCTAAACCTTCATTCATTCCTTCTTTGAAATCTGAATAAGCTTGTAAATCCTTATTCCTCTCAATCAAATCACTAAATCTTCTAACTGCATTTTTAACTTGTTGTTTATTCAAGTTTTACCCTCCTTATTTTAAAACAAAAAAGACTATGCATGTCAATAAAAAGAAGTTGAAGTCCTTGTTAAAATAGATCCTCATTTTGAATAATCAATTTATGCATATTATATATATCTAATTAAGTATCAATCCGTTAAAGTGAATCTTGCTCGAAAATCCAGATTCTTATTGCTCTCAGCCGTGTTAAGAAACTTTCGACCCTTGTTTTAATGGTTTTTGTCCGCGAATGCGGAGGCAGAATAATATCTGATTTTATTGCCTGTCCCAAAAGATAAAAATAATTGATAACAAACCTGTATTGCAGAAAAATGCCAAATGCCACTTCTGCTACGCCTGTCTCAATATTATCCTGTGCAATCAGTTCAAATCAAATCCAAAATCGGTATGAAATCATATACTGAAGAAAATGGAAGATATTCTCATCCATATGCAACAGCAATGATATTGCTGGACAAAAATAAGAATGAAAAAAATAAAATGTTATCCTTAAAAATGAATCTTTAGTGATCTTGCTCGCGAATTTCACCAATATCTTTCGAAATTTTTTACAATTCCCATAGAATAATATGTGGATCCAGATCTAAACAATGCAGTAGGTCTATATGACTTACCATTCTGTATTTTAACAATGGAATCCCAATTACCTTTTTTATGTGGGTATGATCCAGTGCAATCTATATACACTAAACCTTTATCCTTTGTATTAAATGCATTACAAACATGTCCCCCATTATCATTTGTAAAACCTATTGTTACCCACGCTGATTTGATACCAACCTTTTCTGCATTATTATGTACAGTTTCGGAAAAATCTCCGCATGTGTATTTTCCTGGCTTACATATCCTTTCATCTGTTTTGTCTTTTTTATGAAGGATATCAGTTGACTGTAGGTAGGATTGACAGCACTATTATTAATCAATGAAATTTTGTGTCCATCGGCACCGACCCAATACGTATTTCCCACATGTGAATGAACGGTTACAGTACTTGCACCTGTAGTACTAACTGTAATTAGTACTAACAATAATACTTAGGCAAATTAAGTATTTTATTTTCAGAAAGTATTAATCCCCTTTTAGTTTGCTTGAAATACCACACTTATATAGAATATTTTAATTGTATAAATAACATTTAGATTTTTTAGAAGAGACTACTTCATTACGGAGTCGTTTTCCTTGATATCCAGCTAATTGTTAATTATTTTAGAACTCGTAAATAAGATCCCGGAAACTCGTTTTTAGCTTGAAATGTGATTTTTCAGAAAGTAGCACAGGAAAGTTGAGATGATAATGGAAGAGATAAACGCAAAACAGGCTAGTGTAATGACAATTTAATTATGATACATAATGCTTTGACAGCTTCTTATCTGCTTTCTCCTTCGTGAACTTCCA
>MDTP02000211.1 GCA_001714685.2 Methanosarcina sp. Ant1
TTTAATGAGATTTATTGACATAAATTTGCATTAAATTGATTTCAAACTGCTTTAAACAAATTTTTTTACAAAATAGATATTTTTATCAAATATTATAGAAAATAAAGGAATTTGATGGGGAATGGCAAAACCTCAACTATATCCTAAAAAATTTAATCCTGGATACATGCCCAAAGAGAAGAGGAAAATAAACTGCTGGATACCTGTAAGCCTCTATGAGAAGATTCAGAGTTCAACATAGAGAACTATATTCTATTTATAAGTAAACCATTTGCGAGAGTTGCCCAGCCAGGTCAAAGGCGCCAGGTTCAGAGTCCAGTCTTGTAGAAGTCATGCATTCGAATCGCACCTCTCGCACTAATTCTTTTTTCACTTTCTTGTGATTTGAAGGTCACGCTTTCGCCAAAATCTTACAACTACTTTTAACCTTTCAGGTGGATTATAACTCGTTTTCATAATCTGTAACCAGCATGGACAACCAGGAATACTCCGCTGCCACTAATAGATATTTTGATAATTCAATGTCAGACATTATAGGCGTTAAAATGATATATCTGACCTGGTAAATAGGATGAAAAAAAGATTTCAAATTAAGGGGAGATATATATGAGTTCTAAGGATAATCTTAAAGCAGCATTTACTGGCGAATCGATGGCAAATAGGACATACCTGGCCTTTGCGAAAAAAGCCGATGAAGAAGGGTATAATCAGATAGCTAAACTCTTTAGAGCCGCTGCTGCTGCGGAAACAGTCCATGCTTTCAATCATCTTCAGCGTATGGGCGGGATTGGAACTACTATGGACAACTTGAGAGACGCCATTACCGGCGAAACATATGAATTTACGAAAATGTACCCCGAATTTATAGAAGAGGCCAAGAAAGAAGGGGACAACAGGGCTCTCTGGAGCTTTGAGGTGGCAAACAAAGTAGAAAGGATCCATGCTAGCCTATATGAAAAGGCACTGAATGAAATTGGAAAGAATGAAGAGGTTGATTACCATGTCTGCAGTGTCTGCGGATATACTATGGAAGGTGAACCTCAAGGGAACTGTCCAATTTGTGGGGCACCCGCATCCAAGTTCGAGAAAATCGACTGAAAACCGAGATTAAGACAACAAAGTTTCTGACGGTCAATGGAACACATAGAGAGCTAACAGATGAGAAAAAGCTCTCCATTTACTTTTTTGCTATCATGCTTTCTACAGAGCCATTATTTTCTATCCTCAGACAATTCATTGAGATTGAGCTGTCTGCATAAGTCCTATCATCTTCTTATGACAATGTCTGTTTTGTGATATTCACAGCTTAGGCCTGAGCTATCTAAATAAAAGGGGCATACTGTTGCTGCCGACCAGTGTTCCGTTTTGCTAGGCCGTTTTGAAGGTCTGTCTATAGGCATTTATTTTAATCCCCGAGTTTACTTTCTTTCTCGCACCCTATGCAATTTACATCAGCCATCGTTCTAGGATTTTTAGTACAGAGTCCTCCACTTTTGCATTGGACAATTAGTTTAATTCCATTATCTACCAGGTTGCTTTTATTTCTCTTTCTTTTTATCATGTTCACGTCTTCCTATTAAACTTTTTACATTTCAGGTTTGAGAATTCACTAAACTGCTTTAACAAGATATAAAGGAAATATATAGACAAAAACAATAACATAAGACATTCAAGAAGACTCTTTACCCTCTAAACCAAAAGAAAAGCAGCCAAAAGAAAAGAACAAAAAGCAAAGATCAGGCTTAAGTGTTAGCAAAGCCTGTGTGCACCAAATAATACCACAATGCAACTAAGCTCACTATTACAAAAATCACAATAACTTAGCAGAAACTTTAATATTTGCTCAAAATTCATATGGTGTGTGAATAGGCTAAATATTCCTGCTGTTATTGATATTAATATTGCTATTTGTATCCATGTATCGAAGCTGAGTTCCGATGCCATAAAGGCATTATTGTTATCTCTGTTAGTATCTACAAGAGTGTTATTAAAATGGCTCATACAGTAGATCTGAGCCATTTTTCAAAGTTGAATTTGAATTCCAGCTTTAATTTGAATTCCAGCTTTATCTAGTACTATTATCTAGTACTATTGTGGATGTATTTATATATTTATTACAGTTGTATCTCAATTAACTTTAGCCGTTAACTCAAAATACCTGACAATCTTTGTTATGCTTATATAATAACTTTTAACAAAAAATATGATCTAAATTTCTAATGACGGATTTGAAACAAAGATCTTGAAGAAGCAAGCGAATTAATCGAAAAACTGGTTAAAATGTCATGGCAGTGAAGTCAACATTGCTAGAATCACCCAATTTTAAAGAAACGTTTTCAGAAAGTGTAATCAATTTTGAATAAAATTCATGCGCTTTACTTTCACATTCATAATATCCCTTTAAAGCCTCGTCTTTAGAAAGCCCTGATTTTGGTCCATTCGCCACATCAACCATGAGAATCGAAAGCTTCAAAAGTTCAGATCCAAATACAACAGGCAATATTTCGGATACCTCTACAGAAATATCAATAAACAAATCTGCAAAGTTTCTAAAAAACTCATCTGCAACCGCTGAATCAAAATCATAATGATTTTTATAAAGATCCCATTTCATACCAAACTTAAGAAGAGCACGTCTAATCAGCCCAATAGCAAATTCAGCCTGATCAGCATCACTTTTCCAAGGACCCCATAAATTACAAAATTCAGAATATAAAACATCCGGCATAAGAGATCAATATAACCACAACATATTAACCTTTCCATCCCATTAAAATACTGTCCAGAACAGCTTGCAGAATACAACATAAAAAGAAAGGCCCCAAGGAAGCAAACGCAACAAGCTGCACCTTAAATCCCTTAGAACTACAAACAGCCCTTAAATTATCTCCTCGAACTAAGGACATCTTTCCAGACACTTTGATAAAACAAAAGTATTGAGGTTCCAGGAGCTAAAAAGTCATGGTAGAAGTTCTGGTAATGTCTGAAGTGCCTTCTTTTAAACCCTGTAACCTGTTCGGTCTATCATGATGGCTTCAGGTAAAGGATCCCGAGCATTATTTATATATACTTGTGTTTTTGTGTTATGAATGTGAATCTGGATCTTTCTGATGAGGTTGTAATTGTTGTAGTTTTTGCGGGTTTGATTTGGTCTATGTGGAAACTTCGTTAAATAGAGTAGGGGCTGATTCCTTTTTACGTTGGATACTGTCTGTGGAGGTTGAAAATTGGCTGGCTTTGTTGATTACTGTATGACGGGTTGTCCAGCTGATTGGGTTTGTGACTACTTTTGTCGTGCCCTTGATCCGTAAAAAGTACGTGCAGGCCTGAGATTCAGGATCATATATCTTATGGTTCATGATACTGATTTTTAGAGGGGAATTCCAAGTCCACTTCAGGACTCAAGAAAGAGATAGGATACCAAGTAGACGCTTCTTGAGCCAAAATAATACACTACAGGGAATTTAGACAAAACTCTGATTTCAATGAATTGTTTATATTCTCGTATATGCAACCAGCCAATTGTTGAGGTTTATCGAAATCCTCTATATTACTAACAGTTATTTATCGAACTTATCAAGACTTGCAGAACTTCACTAGGGCAGTAATATTTTAACTGTTAACGTTGCTACCCTGGACGGTTTCAACGATTGTAGAAAAAAAATGAAAAGATAAGATGTTGTTACGGATGACAGTTTAGAAATGATTGTACTCTGTTACGTTTCTCTCCCGTTCTGTCATGGTCCGGGAAATTTGATTTTCCATAATGGTCTAATTCCCAAAAAGGATTGTCAGCCATTATGGAGTTAATTTCTGTTTGAAGGTCTTTATTTTGAGGGAGTGAGAGGCACCTTTTTGCTTATTGCCTTCAGCTTCTTGATTGCTGAGATGGTTGCCTGAGATTCTTTGTAAATCTTGTCTTCATAATAACTTATAATCTCATCAACCGGAGCCTCAAGAGCATAAACAGTTATCGGGCGTCCTTTCCCTGGCTTTTTTTCCGAGCGCACACTGACCCAGGACTGCTTGCGCATTAACCTCATTGCAAGACTAATTTCGGGTTGCCTTAATCCGGTACTGATTTCAATTTCACGGGATGAAGCTTCGTCTACATTCATAAGATATGCCATGGTTGTAGCGACATTTTTTGACATCCCGAGATTCCTTAACATTTCAATAAAAGTGTGGTCCTTTTCGTCTAGCACTTTTACTTCATAGTCTTTCATGATAACCCCTTGATACTTCCAGTTTTATGGATAATTTGTCAGCTAAAAAATATCTTGCTAATTGATTGTGTTTTTCAGTTTTGCATGGATTGGCAATTGCACTTTTGTGACAATTCCAAACCAACATCAATAGATTGATTTTGGTACGCTGAATAGTTACCATTTTAATTTCATTAGTCCCCCTTCTTAAAATCTCTTTTAAAAATAAAGAGAATATTTTTTACAGTGTATCTCTCGACCCCTACCAAGATAAAAAAATAAAACCTGCCTATAGGGCATTCTTTGACCTCATATTAGCAGACTGATCTATTCGGACAATAAGTTGACACAAGAGTGAAAAGGTCATGAATATAATTAACAGAATTATATACATATATATTTAATTAGATAAGTATTCTTTATACAGTATATATCTAAAAAAATAAATAATCGTCGACTATAGCCATTGAGTATTAAATTAAATTGTAAAAAATATTGAGACTTACGTCATATAAAAATGAATAGATAAAATCTAATAAAATCCAGAGAGGTTTTTCTTGACTCGTGAGCCTGAAACTTCGTTCGGTGTATATGAGACTATATTGAATATTTTCCATCGAATACGCTTCTTTTTTGGCTATAAAGTTGAGGCTTCACCATATTTAAACACAAAAAGGATAAAATCAAAATCTAGAAAAAACAACCGGAGACAAAACGGAGACAATTGGAGACAGAGAATGAGAACCTAAAAAGTGAGGTTTAGAGACTTACTAAAGCCATTTTGGAGATCCTGAGGAATATTCGAAATGCTTATAGCGAATTCAGATGAGACTTCATTGGTCTTCATATGTAGAAAGAATAAATCTCACAGTTAGAGAATCTCTTGCAAGATTCATTAGAAAAAGAATAAATTTCAGTAAAACCATTAAGATGCCCAGAAGGCTTTTGATTTATTCCAAGCGTGATATAACTTTACAAAACCTCAAGAACCTCTAAAACTAAAAATTGAATCTGAAAACAAAAAATGATTCCAAAGAACTCCATCAATGGCGGAAAAAATAAATGGTCACATATGGAGTTTAAAGGAATTATTTACGTTCAGATTTCCTGTCCAATAAATTGAGACATGACCTTTTATTTCTTGATAGCAAAATTCAGAACTTTTTCATATACTTTTTTATCATTTAGTCCGATAATTCCTGCCTGGGATCTGTCAGTGGTAGTCTTTCCGTTCTGCTGCATGTAAACGTATTTTCCATTTTTAATACCGACAATCACAGAGGAATCAGGAATAGAGCTTACTCCGAAATAGTCAGCAAGTTTAGGACTCTTGTCTACGTCTATTGACACTATCGTTGCTTTTCCTTTATATTCTGT
>MDTP02000212.1 GCA_001714685.2 Methanosarcina sp. Ant1
TACAGAAATTACAGCTTCAGGACCAGCTTCATAGATAACAAAAATCTCTTCACGTGTAAGCATAATAACGAAACAAAATAGCATTCAATTTATATGCAATTTTTCCTCGAAACGAGGAAAAATTGTAGCCTTTGAAAGGCTATCTGAATAGTTACCATTTTTATTTGTTATTATAACTTCCCAGCTCTCAGTTCTGCAATATAAGAATCATAAGCAGCCGTCGAAGCTCCCAAAATGCATTTAATATAGTAGTCTTCAACAATCGAAGCCTGTTGCTCTCGATTATAATCGCATAAATGCGGCTTTGAACCAAGAGTGTACCCATATCCATCGGTTACTTGGGCATGAAAAGCTTCGACCAGATATTGCGAACCTGCATATTCCATTTGAGCGATATGGGTCAATTCATGAATAAGCCATTTCATATCTGAACTACCTGCTGCAATCCTAACCTTTTGATTGAAATTGATTGTATGGAAGGTGGTAACACCCATACCTGAACACCTGTTTATTTTGGCTCCAAGCCAGGCGATGATAGAATATTCGTCTATTAACACCTTCGAATAGTTGATGCTATCTCCAAATACGCTCAGAGCTTCCCGTTTTTCTATTGGGGTGAGAGTCCGTGTATTGAGCTTAACTTTCTGCCATATTAAATCCATGATTTCCGGAAAGGCAAACAGGTCGAAAATTTTCGAGATAATACGGCCGGCTCGTACAGCACAGGGCAATAAACCATCCAATAACCATGTGGAAAAACCCTTTTCTCTCTCACAAACCGGAATTGATGCAGGTTTCAAACCATCTCACCTCCATGCACGTACAGAATTTACAGTTTCAGACTTAAATAATTACACTTAAATCACTCAGAGCTCTGTGACATAGGAAACTCCATATTTCAACATTTAATTTTGTAAAAAGGAAAAAGGAGTCACTTGCCATAATCGCAAAAAATGTGATTTGTCGAAAAATAAAGCTCTAATTCTACTCACCTATTATTTTTAAAACTTAATGTGGTTTATTTTCTTAAAAATTGAATTTTAGGAGTGTACTTTTATTGGGGAAACTTTGATTATATATCTATACCTAAAATAAGGATTCTGAATACTCAGCTCCCACACTAATTTTGGAGGAACCTAAATAATTATGCCTTAACTCAGATTTTATCTTCAATATTTGCCGAATTATAGCCAATATAGCGTCCAAATCTTTATAATAAGTTCCAAAATACACTGATTTTTAATTTTACGTTCGTGAATGAATTTATGAATTGAATCCTAACTCTCACGATTTTATTTGTAAATAATATTAAATAGAATAGAATCTAATTATTTATAATTATTAGATCTAATCAGCAGTTCGTTACTCACTTTGCTGAGGTTTAGCGAAGTGAATAAATGGGTGGGTATTATAAATTTATCGTTATTCAACAGTCACTTAAGCTGTTAATGAGTAAAGATGTTTGACATAAAACTATATTTTGCACATTTTTAACTATATAGTTTTCACTACAATCAATGTTTGATGTAAATTTATATAATTATAATTTAAATGCCAGTAAACTTTATCGGTATATATTTTTATCATCCGTATGTAGGTGATATCCTGTTATGGGAATAACGATATTTTATTGGAAACCATATATAAAAAACGGGGAATGAAATTAAATTATTGTAAAGTTTGGGGGTATTAATTGAATAAGCAACTGAAAGTATTGTTTATAGGAACGTATGTTCCGAAAGAATGTGGGATTGCTACATTCACTTCTGATCTTTTGAATTCGGTTTCTGGAGAATATAATGATGTTCATTGTGAAGTTATTGCTTTGAATGATCCATCTGAAACTTACAATTACCCTAAAGAGGTAGTTTTTCAAATTGAAAGAGACAAAATAGAGGATTATTATCGAGCTGCTGATTATATAAACCAATCTGATATTGATATCGTATGTCTTCAACATGAATTCGGTCTTTTTTGGGGGAATGCAGGCGATTACATTTTCGCTCTTCTATCAGGAATAAGCAAACCTGTAATAACCACAATGCATACTGTGATCCGGGAGCCGGAGCCGGAGTACCGCGCATCCACTGAAAAACTCATCGAGTACTCCGAAAAGCTGGTTGTAATGAGCCAGACTGCAGTCGATATGCTAAAAGACGTTTATAAGGTTCCCGAGGACAAAATAGAAGTAATCTTTCATGGACTTCCTGACTATCCGTTTAATAACTGCGATAAGTATAAAAAAATGTTAAATCTGAAGGGTTCTCCACTTGTTCTCACTTTCGGCTTGCTAAGCCAGAATAAAGGGATAGAAAGTCTGCTTGAGGCGCTTCCTGATGTTGTAAATCAATATCCTGATCTTGTTTACCTTATACTGGGCGCCACGCATCCTATGGTCAAAAAGAAGCAGGGAGAAACATACAGACAATATCTCAAGAAAAAGGTGTCCGAACTCGGGCTTGAGAACAATGTAGTATTCCATGACAAATTTGTCGAAAAAGAAGAACTCTGCAATTATATCCTTGCCAGTGACATTTACGCATCTCCCTATCTTTCCAGAGAACAGATAGTAAGCGGCGCTCTGACCTATGCCATAGGTATGGGAAAAGCGATAGTATCCACTCCTTACTGGTACGCCCAGGAAATGCTTTCCGATAACCGCGGGTTACTCGTAGATTTCGGAGACACGGACGGGTTTAAAAAATCCCTCTTATACTTAATTGAAAATCCAGAAGAGTGTAATATTATGCGCAAAAAGGCATACGATTTTGGCAGAAAAATGACATGGAAAAACGTAGGTAAAGAGTATAATAAGGTTTTCAGTAAAGCTCTAAAGAAATATAATACCTATCCCAGAGTACAAAACAGATTTAATTTCCTCCCAAACCAGTTGCCTGAAGTTAAACTTGATTACCTTAAGCTATTGACCGATGATGTGGGAATTATGCAGCATACCAATCTTGGTGTACCGGCTCGTCATCACGGGTACAGTACTGATGATGTGGGCAGGGCTCTTGTTGCTCTGACGCAGTTAATCGATAGCCAGGAGAAAACCGAAGAGCTCTGGAAGTTAATTACAAAATACATGAGCTTTCTTGAACATGCCCAGACTGATACGGGTCATTTTCATAACTTCATGAGCTATAAAAGAGAATTTTTGGATGAAAATGGCAGCGAAGACACTCTCGGGCGTGCTATTTACGGGCTTGGACATGTGGTAAGCTGCTCTTATCTCTCAAAAAATATACGCACGCTTGCACATACCCTTGTTAGCAAATCCTGCCAGGAAATGGAAAATCTGAGCCATCCGAGGGCAAAAGCCTATACAATGTGCGGTTTGTATGAAATGTTCAGGGCAGGTGTAGATGCAGATGAATTCGGGTCTATATTCAATTCACGCAGGGATGCTGTCAAGTCCGTAGACTCTCTTATAGAGAAAGACACATTTGAATCTATATTTGTCAGCCATGCAGATTCTCTGGTCGATTTATATGAGACTAACCATAAAGAGGACTGGAACTGGTTTGAACCCACAATTACCTACAGCAATGCAAAATTAAGTGAATCTCTTTTATTGGCATATAATTACACCAAAGACAGAACTTACAGAAAAATTGGCCTTGATACACTGGATTTCCTTACTGAGATTCAATGGAGAGGCGACTTTTTTGATCTGGTTGGAAATCACGGCTGGTACTCATATGAGGGACAAAAGCCGATTTTTGACCAGCAACCTATAGAGGCAGGTTACCTGACTCAGGCTTATGTTTCGGCTTATGAAATTGTGCACGAAAGGAAATATCTGGAACTCGCAAAATATTCTTTTGAATATTTCCTGGGCAGAAACCGCTTGCGAACTGGTATGTACGATTACTCAACAGGTGCAGTCTGCGACGGGCTCAACTCTGATGGAATGAATTGTAACCAGGGGGCAGAATCCGTAATTTGTTTCCTTATGGCTTTGAGCTCTTTAAATAAACACACAGATAAACCCTTCAGTACGACGTTCCAGTCCAAAGTAAGTGACGGGGTTCTGCAAAAGAAAAAGAGCCTGCCACCAACAAATCAGGCAGAACAAGGGAGTAATATAATCTGGAGAGGAAATGAGGGAATAATATGATGTGGAAAGACCACGGAGAGCTGTTCCAAAGGTGTAAGAAAAATCCTATACTTACCGTTGAAGATTGGCCTTATATGGCCCACTCAGTATTTAACCCGGCAGCCGCTCTAGTTGATGATGTAATTCTATTAATGGTGCGTGTCGAAGATCACAGGGGTTTTTCTCACCTTACAGTAGCCAAAAGTAAAAATGGAATCGATGGCTGGGAGATTGATAGAGAACCGACCTTTGCTCCGGATCCTGTAAACTATCCTGAAGAAATATACGGTATTGAAGATCCGCGTATAACTTACATAGACGAGATGGGAAAATGGGCTGTAACATATACGGCTTTTTCTGATTCAGGTCCCTTAACAGCTCTTGCCTATACCGAAGATTTCCGTAATTTTGATCGAGTAGGGGCCACCTTGCCACCTGAAAACAAAGATGCAGCGGTTTTTCCGGTAAGATTTAACGGAAAGTGGGCAATGTTACACAGGCCTGTATCAGGTGTGGCGAAGGCAAATATCTGGATATCCTTTTCTCCGGATATGAGTTACTGGGGAGATCACGAGGTTCTTCTATATGCTCGAGAAGGTGGATGGTGGGATGCACGAAAAATCGGATTATCCCCGCAGCCACTCCGTACATCTGATGGATGGTTAATTATGTACCATGGGGTACGCCAGACAACTTCTAAAGCAAGTTATAGGCTTGGATTGGCCCTTCTCGATCTTGAAGACCCCAGGAAAGTGCTCCATAGATCAGAGGGATGGGTTTTCGGGCCCCGTGAAATGTATGAACGCAGTGGAGACGTTAATGATGTTGTTTTCCCTTGCGGATGGGTCTTAGTGGATGATGAAATCAGAATTTATTATGGAAGTGCGGATGTGTCAGTATCAATGGCCAGCGCGAAAATTCGCGATGTCCTGGACTATATCCATGGCTGCCCTGAAACACAGTGCCCTGAAGAATACTGCAGATGGTTTGAAGAAAATATGGGAATTTCCAGCGATGCAAAAAAAGGTAATACTAAATTAAAATAAAAATCGGTCGTGTACACGTTTATTGATAAATTACGAAAAAGCGAGTATATCTCCTGTATTTGAGGAAAATGTAGAGAGATTCTTGTGCTTACGGTTTTCAATAACTCACACCCACGACCTAAAAATCAAAAAATGATTAAAAATAAATTTGGGGATGTGAATAGTTTTGGGGTATTATTATAAAAATTGGAATGCTATCTCCGATTGCGTGGAGCACTCCACCTAAAAAGTATGGCCCATGGGAATCGGTAGTATCTTTATTAACCGAAGGGCTGGTAAAAAGGGGAATTGACGTTACATTATTTGC
>MDTP02000213.1 GCA_001714685.2 Methanosarcina sp. Ant1
TTTAATGAGATTTATTGACATAAATTTGCATTAAATTGATTTCAAACTGCTTTAAACAAATTTTTTTACAAAATAGACATTTTTATCAAATATTATAGAAAATAAAGGAATTTGATGGGGAATGGCAAAACCTCAAGTATTAAAGATTAAAATCAGGCTTTTTCCTTTATTATGAGATTAATAAGCTCTTTAATGAGATTTATTGACATAAATTTGCATTAAATTGATTTCAAACTGCTTTAAACAAATTTTTTTACAAAATAGACATTTTTATCAAATATTATAGAAAATAAAGGAATTTGATGGGGAATGGCAAAACCTCAGATTATTTGAAATCTCATGCGACTGATTTGGTGGTTCACCACTTAAGTTACGATTATTTTGCAAACTCAAAAAGCTTTTATTCTCTAACCGCAAAATGTGGAATGAATATTATTTCATAAATATTATATCGGGGGGAGTGAAATGAGTAACATGAGTAAATCCGCAGGTGCGAAAGTTCCGTATATTGTATCAAATATCGAAAGATGCATGTGTTCACAGTGTCCTGTACAGGCTGACAGCGTATGCGCACAGGACAAGTATAGTAGATTAAAAAATGAAATGGAAAGTTTAGGAGAAGGTGAAGCTCCCGAGCCTCATAAGGTTCCAGGGGTCTACTGTTCGGCAGGTACTGCTACATGCAGTGACTTAGATAAGAACAGAGATTGTATTTGTAAAACCTGCCCTGTCTGGGAAGAGCACGGTCTTGAGAATGCAAATCCGATAATGTATTTCTGTAATAGCGGTAGAGCAACCTGATTCACCCACATACCTGCAAGGTGAGTAAGGAATGTAAGGCTTAAGGAGTGAGATAATATAATGTAATCCTGCACCTTATTTTTCTGTTTTTAACAATTTACTTAATAATCACTTCTCTCATTCAGATGCAATAATGCGATTTGTGAAGCTTGCTAAAAGGCGATTGGCGACAGAAGAAGCAGATTGTAATGGCAATTGAATTCACAGGATTTTGAGCTTTCAGGACTAGGAAAACGAGCGACTCCGAAGTTCTAGCAGCTCCGCAGTCGCAAAGCGATATTTTAAGGGCTGTAGGAAAATAGGCTGGGAGACAGCATTAATGATATTTTAGGAATAACATCCATCAAGTAATAGGGGACAATCTTTTCTTACGTTCAAGGGAACATTGTATAATACATTCCAGCAATCTGCCTTCCGTTTGCCCCTTAACCAAAAAATCATAGGCACCTTTTTTTACAGCATAAGATCCGATTGTTTCATCATGCAGTCCAGTTAAGATAATTGTGGGAATCAGTGGATTTTTGTTGTGAATGCTGAGAAAAGTGTTGATGCCATAGCTATCTGGCAATTCTAGATCTAACAATATTACATCAAAAGGTTGCTTTTTAAGAACACTTAAAGCTTCATCGAGTGTTTCGACAATTTTAAGTTCATATGAGAAGTTGGCAAACTCTTCGAGATGTTCTTGAATTAGATAAGAATCTCCGGGATTATCCTCGATAAGCAAGATTTTGATATATTTCTCCATAGCCATCTGTCCTATCAGGATATGTTGTTCTTAGAGACTTTTTATTATTGACTCTTCGTTACTATTTTGAGTGAGTAATTCCTTATCACTTTCTAACTATAATGAAACACATATAATATTTATACATATTTATCGTGAAAAATCACATTAAAATCAATATTTATCCATTTGTATTCGGTTAAGAGATAAAATGCATGAAAGTGTTATTTTTTATGCTAAAATCTCAACATTCAAGTCGGAAAATCACTACACGTGGTATTCGAAGTTGTGCATAAAATTCGTTAACCGATGACAAATGAATATTTATCTATTTAGTGTAGTTACTTTTCAACTAGAAAATTATTTTCAAGCCACACAAGATAGCGAAGAGCCTTATTTACGGACTTACGTACTTAAGGACAAAAAAGCACGAAGTAGTGGTTAAATTGTGCTTTTCTTAATTTTGGTTTAATTTGAGACAATATTATGACCGTTTGATTTTAGATACATTTTCTTTCAGTAGATTTACGGTGTAAATTTTATTTTACCAATTAATCGTCCAGATCATTCCCTGAGGAATAGTTTATTGGCAGTTCTACCCAATATATGCCAATATGAGTGATTTTGAGTTGTATCACCAATGTATTCGTATTCAAACAATATAACATGTAGAGTAATATGGTTAAGAAACCATTATTAATTAAAAAATGATTATTTACTGTCTATTTTTTCTAAATTAACTCAAGCATAATATTTTTATAAATATATCTTTATAAAAATTTGATTTTTTTAGTTAATTTTATTAGACCTGTGAAAAAATATTACAATATAGCGCTTATTAATTAAACAATGATTTCATTAAACAGTACTGGGATTTTCAAATAAATGAATTATTTAATATAAAATATATATAGTCGATTAATAGATTCAATAGTCCAAGTTTGTGAATATACTTTGGAATCAATGCACAGTTATTTGAATATTTAATCATATTTGATATTATTACATAACAATTTCTTATCAACAATGTGAATTTTTCTCAATTTCACTACGTTTTCAATGTGAGCTTTCAGTATTCGGTTATGTAATAAAACATGATAAATGGACTTACTTCACAAAAATTCTCCAAAATATCATTGATGTGAAGTTGGAACAAGGCATATCTGTCATTAAAAAGGAGGCTTCTTATTATGGGGGCTCTGATGAAGGCAGTCAACTGCTGAGGAATCAAGGCTAAATTTTGACGTTCCCAAAATATACTGATAAGCTTCCGGTCTTATTTCGATGGCAAATTTACAATTTCAAGCCAGAAGTTTTCTATGGATTTCACTACCTTTATGAGCTGATCAAAGTCAAGAGGTTTGGTGACATAAGCATTAGCATGAAGCTCATAAGATCTAAGTATGTCCTTTTCAGCTCTTGAAGTAGTTAAAACTACTACCGGTATATTTTTAAGGTTGTTATCTTCTTTTATTTCTCTAAGAACCTCACGCCCATCTTTTTTCGGCAAATTCAAATCAAGCAGGATCAGGTCTGGGCGTGGAAAACCTGAAAACTTCCCTTCACCACGTAAATAGAGCATTGCCTCTTCTCCGTCTTCTGCAACATGAATATCGCTCTTGATTTTTGCCTCTTCAAAAACTTCTTCAATCAGACCAACGTCGCCTTCATTATCTTCCACTATAAAAATTTCTATCGGCTTGCCTACAAATCTCATTTTTAAAACTTCCTTAATGGTTAGTTAAACAAAAATTTTGCAACAAAGGGCTTGAGAGGAACAATCAATAACCCTTTTCTTTAAGATTAGAGGGTAATTTAAAAGTCAATTTTGTTTTTGTTGGCTATTTATTGTGTTTATCAGTATTACATTGTTAATAGTTATACGTTCTTAGGAATTCAAAATCACTATCTTTGACTTATTCTGGACTTTATTATCAATGAAACTTCATTATATAATGTTTCTCAGATGATATCATTGTAACACTATTTTAACCATTTATTTCTGAAGAGAAGTAACTGGTCTATTTCCGTTCCTTCTACTGATATCTTTACGGAACCATATACCGAAAAAACAAGAAAGTAATTTATAGTAATATGACTCAAAAGTAAAGATATATAACAACGTACGGTATACATAATGATTTCAATTTATTTGTTATCTGTTTGAAGAATTAATCTATCGCATGCTTTCTGAAGTAGGTACATGCCGCCAAGTAAAAGTATCCTGAAGCGGAGTGGAAACAAAAATGGCGCAATCCCTTAAAAATAACCCTAATCCTGTACATAATGTGGATTCTCAAGCACTATTAGATGAGAATCGTGCTTTAAAGGATGAGATACAGAAGCTTAGAGAACGGCTAGAAGAAGACCCCGAAGAACTCCAGCATGCCGTTAGAAATGGTGACTTAGACGCCTTGGTCGTGCCTAGTACGAAGGGTGAGATGACGTTTACCCTGAATAGTGTAGACCAGACATACCATATTCCGGTAGAATTAGCTAACGACGACGTAGTGATAGTTGATCCTGAATTCAAGATCATTTATGTCGGTAATAGGCTTGCTCATAAAGCAGGATATAGTCAGGAAGAAGTAATAGGTCGATCCATACTCGATTTTGCTGATAAGAAATGTACAACTCTCACTGAAAGTAATATGGACAGAAGAAAACAGGGTATGGATGACGTTTACGAATTCAAATTAATACGTAAAGATGGGTCACCTTTGTGGGTGCTTATTAATTCTAGACCTCTTTTTAATGATGGTGTTTTTAAAGGCTCTCTTGCTATGCTCACTGATATTACAGAGATCAAGCAAACAGAAATGGCGTTACAAAAAGCGTACGGAAATATTCGGTTGCAATCTGCGCAGTTACACACGCAGTATGAAGCGCTTCAGTTTCAATACGGAGAAATTCGGGATGCTCACGAAGCTGTGTCTAACAGCGAGAAAAAGTATCGCAATATTGTAGAGACAGCAAATGAAGGTATATTTGTATTTAATTCTGACATCCTGGTTACTTATGCCAATAATAAAATGGCTGAGATGTTGGGCTATGTTCCAGAAGAAATGATTGGTAAACACGGAACGGACTTCGTTGATAATGAATATAAGAAATACACCGAATTGAGAACTGAAAAGAGAAAGCAAGGTATCGATGAAGTTCACGAAAATAAATTAGTATGTAAGGATGGCTCCACTTTATGGACACTAGTAAATTCTAAATCCCTTTTTGATAAGGCTGGTAAGTTTACAGGCGTTCTGGTAATGCTCACCGACATTACCGACCGCAAAGTAGCAGAGGAAGAGCGTGAGCGACTATTAGACCAGATTCAACAGGAGAAAGACCGATTGTCTGCACTGCTCAACAGCATTACAGATGAAGTCTGGTTTGCAGACTCACAGAAGAAGATCTCATTAGTAAATCCCCCGGTTCTAAATGAGTTTGGCATCAACGCTGAGGAAGATATCGGAGTGGAAGAATTCTTTTATAGCTTGGAAGTCTATCGTCCTGATGGCACTCTGCGTCCGGTAGAGGAGGCTCCACCTTTGCGTGCTCTACAGGGTGAAATAGTAAAGAATCACGAAGAGATTATTCGCACACCAGTCCACGGAGAGTTGCGTTATCGACAGGCGAACGCCGCTCCGGTACGTGATATCAGCGGTAATATTGTTGGTTCTGTGGTTGTAGTTCGGGACATTACCGACCTCAAACAGATCGAAGCAAAGCTACGCGAGGCGTACGAGAAGCTTCAGGTGCAATCTGAAGAATTGCAAGTAGCTAATGAAGAGTTACGGGTATCCTATTCAAATTTGATGGGTTTTCAATCGCAGGAAAAATATAATTGTTTCTCCATTCACCCTTACTCACATCT
>MDTP02000214.1 GCA_001714685.2 Methanosarcina sp. Ant1
TTCTCTAAAAATATATAAATAGTTCCTTCAGAAATTCAAATTTAAACATCAAAAACTGGAATATCTGTTCTGATTCTGAAGGAAAGGAGAAGGAAGGAAAGGAGAAGGAAGGAAAGGGGAAGGAAAGGAGAAGGAAAAAGGAAAGGAGAAGGAAAGGAAAGGAAAGGAAAGGAAAGGAAAATAGAAAAGTAATCGCGGCTCTAAAAGCTGTTTTCAAAGCCTTTTTTATTTTAATTCCCTCGGCTGTTTATGTTCAGGAACTACCGGCAGCTTCCTAATACTGATCAAAATCGGACTTTCGATATCTTTTGCCCTCTCAATAACTAATTCTTTTCCTCTCTTCGTGAGGGCGAATAGCGGGATCGCAGCTGCCACCTGCACCAGGGGCTTTGCAAATTCCCTTATATATTTGGAAGCGCAACTGATTACGATGTCTGAGTTTTCCAGGAGACCTTGAGCTTCTTCTTTGCTGACGCCTGTAACATGTACGGCAATTACTGTCAGTTCAAGCCCGAATTCGGCTTCGATTTCTCTCAGATTTTTTGCGGTTTTTGCATCAGCTACAGTTACTGCGATCTTTTTGTAACCAAGTTCTGAAGCTTTTTGAACTCCGCCCGCAGGGTCGATAGCTGCGGTTTTAGGGTCGAGTACGGTTCCGCCTAGTTTTTGAATCCCATTTATAGTGCCTTCAATTGGCTCTGTTTCGATAAGGCCTGACATTCTGCCTCCGATGCCCTGGACAAGAGCAGGGTCACTGGCTATGACAGTTCCTGCGCCGTCGCAGGCAGTTACGGTTGTCTCAAGAAAACCGCTTCGAAGGCCTGACATCATGATTTCAGAGGCGCCAAAAGCAACGTAGGTGTCAAGTTCTAGGAGCCGGCGTTTTTCAGTAAACATCCCTAAATCGCTTATCCGAAACTCCATATTCTTTTTTACTTCATCAGGAGTAATATTCTGGATTCCTCTTAGCTTGGCAAAAAGAGGGCACCATTTGACTTCAGGTTCTCCTACTTCCACAACCTTACCATCTTTTACGACTACTCTTGTTTTTCCCACTAGTTCCATTATATGAGGCATGTAAACACACATCCTGAGATTTATTCCATAACTCTTTATTGTCAGGTTATTGATGTTAGACTTAATGAATATATCTCAAAAATCAAAATATGCTTGTTTGAATTTTTCATTAAAAATAATCAATAGAGCTTCTAAGCATGAAATCGATCCTGAAAACTCCTAATAATTAAGAATAAAATGGATTTTTGGATAAACTCATAAAATATATCATTGCAATACTTTGAATTTTAGAGTTAGTTCTTGAGATTAAAGCACTTCAAATGAAATCCGAAATCAATCAAGAAGCCACAAAAAAATTGTGAAAGATGCAATTAAAGTAAATGAGATGAAGTTTTTTCCAACAACTATTGAGGAAAAATTGGAACCGAATGAGAATGATCATTCGGAACTGCAACAAATCGAAAATACTGAGACTAACAAAAGAGATATATATAACTAGTGACATTTTGGATTTGCATTTGGAGCAATCCTGCAAATGTAAGCAACAGCATAATGGGCTCGTGGTCTAGTCGGTCATGACATCGCCTTTACACGGCGGGGATCCTGAGTTCGAATCTCAGCGGGCCCATTCCTTCTTTTCTGATTTAGAGGTTTTATAGACTTCCTTTTCTAATGCTTCAACTCTTGCTTCAAGGTCGGATTCTACTTCAGGTTGTACAATGCTAATCTTGCCATCAAATTCTTCATCAAGGGAAATTACATACAAAGGTTTGCCATTGTGTTCTGTTTTGAATATGGTTTTCCAAAAAAAATTTGTTCAAACATTATATTTTGCACCCATATTTAGGAAGTTACTACAAATTATCCACTCGAAATAGCGAATAGTCTTTTAATTTATATTCTCAGTTATTTTAACTGAGGAAGGGTTAAGAAATGACTCCAAGTTTTCACTTTAGGAATGGCTCTATAATTCCATTTCCCCAAATAAACATCAAAGACAATATCGGTAACAGAAATACTTGAAATTATAGTTTCATCATTCCTGAATTAGATAGATTTTTGTATAAAAGATTTCAGATTATTACAAGTGAGGTCTATTTATTACAAAGATTGAAACCACTTTATAATGCTACCTTCTGCATTCACGTGAAAAATCGAGTGAGATTCATCAAAATAAATTTAAACTTTGTCTGCAGCAAGGACATCCTGGCATCAAGGGCATGAAGGCGCAACAGACCAGCCCGAAAACAGGCAACAACCTGAAAACTTTTTTCTGCGCTCCCAAGTTAGGTGCATTCTTTTAAGCAAGGCGGAAAATTATGGCAAATGTATCGCTGAAAAATCGGATGTATGGATTTGAACTTTCTGGAAGCGAGTACCAGCTTATTTTCGAGAAAGACAACATGGGTTATGTCAGGTACACTGACAAGAAGAATGGGATTTTCTGTCTCGACCCGTCTCCATTTTTGAACACGCCACACAATGAAATTTACGCCATAAAGGACAGGCGGACATGCGACCTGCCCCCTAAAGGACAGCTCATAGAAGCAACTGTCAGCGAAACTGAGAGGCTCGATGACCTTGTGAATAACGAGATTTACTCAACGATGGTTAACTATGTATCCGGCTGGCAGGTTGTGGATCCAAACAAAATCCGAAACAATCGGCTGGTAAATAAAGAAGAGTTCTTGGACTACATGGCAATCCCATTAGTGAAAAAAAGCATCAAGGAAGAGAAATATTTCTGGGAAGACATCGCTTTTGCTCTGGGGTTGTATTGCGTATCGTCTCCGCAACTAACTGACTTTGAGCCAGGCGGGATTAATACAATAGTGATGGGAAAGGACATAGGACGGAGTGACTGGAACATATTCAAACGGGTAGCCAATATCGTGCCAAAAGAGTTCAGAAACGTAACATCTCGGAATTTCTATAAGTCTCTGGAAACGCCTGAAGTGCTATGTCCTGTGAACAGTACTGAAGTTAACTTGGCGTATTTCAATATTAAGGAAGTGCCTATCCACATCCCTATGCCATTCGATGTGGAATTCAGAAGCTACCTATCGTACAAAGACGAATTGATGGATTATATGTCGCTGGCGCGAGGGTTCATGCTCGATACGTTGCTTTTCAATCCTAAAATATCCGACAAGCTTCAGAGACGGATCGACGAAGCAATGTATTTCGTCATTGATGAGATCATTTGTGCGGATGCGTTGCCCTGCCAGCAAGACATCGGTTCTGTTATACCGAAGTTGACGACTGCTTTTGCTCGCCTTGATACCCAAACGAACGTGACGCTTGAGAACTTGAATAAAAGCAAAGAGTTATGGACAGATTTAATGACTCGAGCAAAGCATATCGTAACAGCGGGAATCGACATCGATAAATTGTACAGACAGACTCCTTATGAGGTTAGACTGCTCGGAGAGCTGAAGGAACTTGATGAGACAGGAGTGATTCTCATAATCGAGAATATAAAGAAACATACGAAGGTACCTGAGTGGGAAGTTGAAAACACGCTGAAAAAGCTGAGTATAAGCGGATACATATATTACAAATGCGACGGCACTATAGGGATTATCAAGCTTTAACTGAAGGGTAATAGATTGATCTGTAATCTCTTATATTTGATTTTGAATTTACCGCAATCAGCGATTCTCGACTATGTCACATAACCATGTTTCTTGTTTTTAGAACAGTATTGAGGAAAACTATATGCTCCCTAGACTGAACTTGAAAAACTTTTAAATTCACACGCTGATCCAAGCGATTTCACTGAAAAAAAGAGATGAGAGAATATTGAACCATTCCAGAGGCATTCCTTAGAGCCTGTCTTAAAATTGAATTTAATTCTGTAATTGGGATAGACATACGCATTTGAACTGAAAAATGGTAGCATTAGGCCTTCAACTGCCTAAGGAGCAACTTTGACCACAAAATCTATTGTATTTGATTTTATACATCAAGTGTATGAGTAATATATAAAGAAGGTTGGTAAATAGAAGGTAAAGTAGAAGTAAAACAGTATGAGAATCCTAAAGGTGCTGAAACTCTGCTCCTGTATCCCCCAATACAGTCTCTTCGAAATATTCTGCTCCCCCAAGCATACTGTTCGAAGAATAATCAGCAACCCTTAGGAAATTCCTTAATTTGATGATTACCCCTATTTAAGTCCCAATCCCGATAACTACTAATAACGAAAACTATTTTAAATGAATTATTCAAAAAATTGTATCATAAAGAAAATTATTGCTGGATTAAAAATTATAAGCCAACATAAATGCACGTAAAATCAATTTTTAATCGATAGATGTATTTTAAATTCTAATTTTTATTCTATTTCTTTATGTATTTCATAATGTGCGGGCATTTTAGTATAATAAAAATTATATATAAAAAACGTTGTGTATTCAAACCCCTTAATTTCCATTGGAAGTGGTATTTTTTGCTTGCTTCGCAGTATTTATTGATTCATTTTAGGTGACTGCTTAAATACTCTGTATTCTTTGATTTTAGTATCCTTCAATAGTTTTTTAAGAATTGTTTTCCTAAATAATTTAGACAATTATTGCATTTATAACCTTAACTCTGCTCATTTAGGGAATAACTCCAAGTTTAACTTTTTTTCAATTTCACCAATCTTCTTAGGTACTTCTGTTAAAATCATCTGGGAATCTAAATCCATCATGTAAACTTTGCGAAATTGCTCTATAAGGTCTCTCGGTGAATACTTACTTTTTAGATTAGCCTTTCTTAGACAGTTTCCGCGGTTATGGAGTGTTAAGTGAGTTTTTCCGTGCCCGCCCTTGATGGCGGCGCTTATAGAACCTCGAGTAATTTTAATGTAGATATTTCAGTTCAAAACTAAAATTAACTACAGAATTATGCATCTATTTTGGAATCGATGCACTCGTATCATGACAATTTAATTATGATACATAATGTCTGGAAAATTTCTCATTGTAATAAAGTGATTTTGAGTTTATCAGGTGATTCATAATTTAATTGCCATGACACTAGTACCATGAAAACCCAAATATAGAACATATTATTCTGGTGACTTCCATCAGCTGATATTGTTTTGATCAAATTGATGATCCACAATTAAGTTTTCATGGTACTAGTCCTCTTGAGCGAAGCGAAAAGGACCTCGTGCTCCCGAAGCGAAACTCGGGAAGCGAAACTCGGGAAGCGAAACTCGGGAAGCGAAACTCGGGAAGCGAAACTCGGGAAGCGAAACTC
>MDTP02000215.1 GCA_001714685.2 Methanosarcina sp. Ant1
AGATATTAATGCTGCAAAGAATATCATGTTTCGGGCTGCTATCAACCAGCCTAATGCCCTCTGCCTTCCAATCTAGGAAGGAGATTGAAGAGCAAGCTCCGATGCTTTAGCGGAGGAGAAGTTGACGTACTTCATCAAATATAACCTCGACTGCATACAAAAAGCCCTTGAAGATATCCTCGAATATCTAAACAGAAAACAAGAAGAGCAGTCTCAAGCCTTAAAAATTATAACCGAATCTGGAAATCTGACTTTAAGGCAGGCGGAAATCCTGAAGCAGTTCTTAAAACAGCCTGAGAAGCCCATTACGATTAAAGAAATAGTGACTATGTACAGCGTTGCATACGCCACTGCCAGAAGTGACCTCTTTAGTTTGGAAAAAATGGGCTACGTTGAGAAGAAGAAAGCTGGAAAAGAGTTTATTTTCATTTTCAAGAGAATCGATTGAAGTTTTCTTTTTCCGGCTGCTTGTTATCAGAATCTATCACGTAGTAAAAAAATTAAAATTCGGTTATTTTCTTATATACATGCGAAACGGGCCTTATTTCTTCAGCGGGATTTGCTGGGGCAGGTGCCTGAATTGACTTGTGAATGAGATTAAAATCAGCAATAATAAGCCCTTCTTCTCCTTTTCTCAGCTCACATAACTTGTATATACCATCCCCTTCAACTTTGTATCCTGCCTCAACAAGGTCACTATTAAACTCTTTACGAATTATTCCGAATACTGAAGTGCCTCCATAAAGAGATGTATTTGATATCACAATATACCCAGGACTGTTAGTAATGTGGTTATTTGCATCTTCATGGAATCTTTCTATTTTCTCGTTGTAGGAAGGAACAAAAATAATATCTGTCTTACCTCGAAGATGATGCCTCAAATTTATGAAATCCCTGCAGATAAGTACGGAAAATTTCCCAACCCTCGTATCATAAATATGTAGCTTGTCTCCAGGTACCATCTTTTTGTTAATTATTCCTGCTTCCTCAAAAGGCGAAGGGGTTATTTTTATTTGCGAGGGAATATCTGCACCTGAACCAAGCAGCGGTTTACAAATATTGTGCTTTTCTGAGTCGTAATAACTCCCAGCTATCACCGCAACATTCTGACACACACCCATTATCTCTGGAATCCAATCCTCACATACACAAAGTTCCGGCAGGCAAACAATATCAGCCCCTTCATTAAGTGCCATCTCCAGAGCCCGCAGAACCTTCGCTTTTGACCGGTCCTTATCAATAATACTGGGTGGGAAACCTGCATCAGACAATTTAAAATTAAGCTGCACCGCTGCAATTCTTACAAGCTCTTTTTCACGCTTCGAAACAGGAACAAGCAGCGTTTTAATGTTACTGAGATCATCATGAACTTTAAATTCATAAACATTTTCCTTTTGGACAATAGCATCTACTTTTCCAGTATCTGTCTTCTCGGGAATGCCTACTTTTTCACTTATGTCAAGATTCTCGTTATAGTAAGCTGGTTGAGAGACAGTTTTAGCATATTCACTCTCGATACCTTCATAAACTACAACCCCAGAAAAGTCTTCTTTTAGGATTTTAGATGAACCATTCTCTTCAATGTTTTCTTCGACCTCTTCACCCCACCACTTTTTTAGTTCCTGAACTGCACTCCTCCTTACAGATCCTTCTTCATCGGTCGTGGCCCGCTGTTTTATAAATTTGAGTGTTTCAGGGTCGTCATGCCAACCACGGGCAAGTTCCTGAACTGCACTCATCCTGACATCCCAACGTTCATCGGTCGTGTCCCGCTGTTTTATAAATTTGAGTGTTTCAGGGTCGTCATGCCAACCACGGGCAAGTTCCTGAACTGCACTCCTCCTTACAGATCCTTGTTCATCGGTCGTGGCCCGCTGTTTTATAAATTTGAGTGTTTCAGGGTCGTCATGCCAACCACGGGCAAGTTCCTGAACTGCACTCATCCTTACAGATCCTTGTTCATCGGTCGTGGCCCGTTTTTTTATAATATTGAGTGTTTCAGGGTCGTCATGCCAACCACGGGCAAGTTCCTGAACTGCACTCCTCCTTACAGATCCTTGTTCATCGGTCGTGGCCCGTTTTTTTATAATATTGAGTGTTTCAGGGTCGTCATGCCAACCACGGGCAAGTTCCTGAACTGCACTCATCCTTACAGATCCTTGTTCATCGGTCGTGGCCCGTTTTTTTATAATATTGAGTGTTTCAGGGTCGTCATGCCAACCACGGGCAAGTTCCTGAACTGCACTCCTCCTTACAGATCCTTCTTCATCGGTCGTGGCCCGCTGTTTTATAAATTTGAGTGTTTCAGGGTCGTCATGCCAACCACGGGCAAGTTCCTGAATGGCAGCTTGCCTTATAAAATAATATCTGCTGTTAGCTGAGAGATCTAAAAAGAGATAAAACAAGACTTTGTCTTTTGGCTCATAATTTCCTAAGACTAAAACACCTATAAGACTGGAGTATTCCTTTTTATGTATTATTCTTAATGCTTCTTTATGTAACTTTTCTGAATTAGAATCCACTCCATTTATGAATTCTGCCCACGCATTGTTAAGATTTAAGTCAAGATCTGGAGAGCCTAAAAAAGAGTAATAGTGCATATAAACCTTACTTTGAGAAAACTGATCAATAATAATATCTTTGTGAGGCCACCTGTCACCTACCAGCTTTGCAGCCGGAACCACTTCTTCAGCAAGGAATTGATTGATATCCTGTGTCCATCGGACCATTTTAAATAGTATGAGTACTCTTTCAAGTAGCTTTTTTGCAGTTTCTTCAATCGCATTCGGATTTCGAAGTTCACTCAGACATTTGATCGCTAAAGAAATGTTCAGAGGAGGTCTATTACCAAAATATTGGGGATCATAGGCCTGCATCAGACATTCAATAATGTCGCCTGAAAATTTATCTTTCATGCCACATACGAGCCTCAGGACTTCATGCCATATCGGGTCGTCCCAGTAATTTTCATAATAGTCTTTTTTGAGATTCTCAACGTTAAGTTCATGGTTATCGAATCTTTTGACAATATCCATTGCGCAGAAATATTCAAGAAATGTACGGTGAACAAATCCGAAAACATCTGCACCATATAGGCAGAGGATGAAATTTCTTTCTCTTAACTGATTAACCATGTGTATTGCAATGAGTTTTGCGTCAGAGGGATTTTCTTCGTAACGGAATTTAATATATTTTTCAATTTCATCATGAAGATCTTTCTTATGAATGAAGTTACCTGCAAGTCCTTTTGGGCCTGACTGCATTCGGCAAGCGATTCTCATGAGAAGCTCCTTTTTATCTTCTTCTCCGATGAAATCTATTTTTACTTTTTTATTTTTCAGATGCCGGTTAACATCCCAATGCTCAACAAGAACCCCTGCAGCATGGTCATATAGTTTCCATCGCTCTCTAGGGAGTTCCTGATGCTTTCCAACTATAGCAAGAATGGTTAATAAAAGAGGATTTCCGGCAAGTTCCCGGATTGAACTAGACTCCTTAAGCGCTCGAAAAATGCGGGCTTTCTTTTCTGAGATTTCTTCCTCATTGTCGAGAACTATTGAATACCATTTATCAAGGAATTCCTTTATCTGGGTCTCTTCAAATTCCTGGATCGTAAAATGAGTGAAACCAGCATCTTCAAGGATACTGCGCTTATACCCAACAACTCTTGATGTCACGATTATCCTAATTTTTGGATACCGGTTTTTGAATCCTGCAATCATATGAACGATAGTTTCACACTCTTCTGGATCGAAAACCTCATCTAAACCGTCGAAGATCACCAGAACTTTTCCGTTATCTTCAATATATTTCTCGATTTCTGCCTTCGGTAAATCAAATATTGCTTTTTTGTCAAGATAAGTGAAATAATCAAGGAAAGACTCACATTTCTCCTTAGAATAAATAGCTGTGAATTTCCGAAGTTCTATCAGGAGTGGCAGATAGCCATTGAATTTTTTAGAGAGTCTATCCTCATGATTAATGTTAAGAATTGAAAGGAGAAGGTACTTGGTGAGCGTTGATTTTCCGGAACCAGGGTCTCCAAGGATTACAAGTTGCTTGTTCCTATCATCAGTTATGACATCAAGAACAGCTTTTGGCTCTTTTGAATAATACGACTCCTTTTCAGTTTTGATTTCATCCAGGTTAAGTCCTTCAGGAAAGTGTTTTTTCTCAGGGTCCCATTGTTCTTGTATCTTCTTCCACATCTCCTTGGGAAGTTCTACAGGAGGCATTCTTTCTCTAACATTCTGTTCAACAAATACATTGCTAAGCTTGATAGTTAGATATTCTTCTTTCTTGGAAGGAGTAAGAGTGTCTAGATCAAGGTTGCGATACTTATCATAAACAGTTTTAGTGTATTTTTCAACATCGATTAATTTTGTTTTATCAATTGATTTTGCTTTCTTAGCAGCAGAATGTGTGATGCCTTCATTCTCCCAGTTATGGACAGAAGCCCCTACCTTACTAGCAAGATCCGCCGCAGATTCAAAAAAACTAACTTGATATTTCTTCAATAATTCTTGTCTTAAAGCCTCAAGTTTGACCGATTTTTCATCTTTATCCATAAGTTTTCGTGGCCATGCTGCATCTTCATGAAGAAGAAATACCAAACAATTTTTGCCGGTATCTATTGCTTTTCTGTATTCTAGTTCAGTCATGGACTTATCGTATCCATCAGGGATATACCCATATCTCCACGCAAAAATACCGACATAAAGATCTGAAGAAGCGACTTCCCCCAAACATTTATTGAGAGGCCATTTACCCTCCGCTACAAAATTCTCCATAGCCACGTCTTCATGTCCCATTTGTCTTAGTACGAGGCTAACTTTCTTTCGACATTCTTCCAAATCCTCAAATGTAGAAGATACAAATATACGGGCCATCCTATCCACCAATTATCCAGCTAATCATTCCAAAAGTACATTAAAATATTAGAAGTTAAATCTTTTGAATTAGAGAGCGTCGTAAAAGTCTATTTGATTCTACAAAAAGGATAAATTTATCCTTAATACAGTACTTCACCAACTGGATCAGAAAATGATCTATCCCCATTACGATTTCAAACATTTAACCGAGAAGTATTTTGAAATCGTAATGAAGCTAAATGATTTCTCGATCCAGTTGGTGAAGTACTGTTAATAAGGTAGCAATTGCCTGAATTTTATGTAAAAATTTTATATCCATATTTAAAGTCAACGTTCAGATTATCCA
>MDTP02000216.1 GCA_001714685.2 Methanosarcina sp. Ant1
GATACATATTATGATTAGACGACTGGGTCGGATCAAATCTTTAAGAAATGAGAAAAATGAATTTTAAGACAGCCTCTTAGACATCAAACAAAACCTATATGAAAACTCTTATTTAGAAAGCTTAAGTTCTTTTATTTATGAGCTATTGTTGCCCTGCTGACCCCGAGAAAAAAAAGGAATGGGAAGAAAAAATGCTCCAGGAAATAGATTTTCTGGAAAATGATCTAAAAAAAGCCAGTGATATATTCAGTGCTCTCGGGCACCCGATAAGGCTTAAGATTGCTTATTTTCTCTCCCAGAGAGACCACTGTGTCTGTGAATTAATATTTAAGTTAAACGAAAGACAGAATCTGGTTTCCCATCACCTGACTATTATGAAAAATTGCGGAATCATCGAAGCTTACAACAGTTCAAAATGGCATTTTTACAGGTTGAACCCCGAATTTGGAAATATTCTGAACATCATATCGCAGATCCAAAACAAAAAAGAATAAAAGGTTAAGCACACAGCCGATTAAATATGTAACCAGGAAAAACCTGGAAATTAAAATGGCTGGAAGCTTTCAATCCTTACAGCAACAACCGCAGTCATCCTCTTTATCATCTTCTTTCTCATCTTTTTTAAAAATTTTATCATATATGTTTTCGCCGTATACGTTAGTCCATCCTATCTGCGACCCGGCAGCAACAAACATTGCAACTGAAATGGCTTCTGCAATCTCCTCTTTTGTGGCTCCTGCAGTAATTGCTCTTTGGGCATGCGCATCAACGCAGAACTGGCAGCGCATAAGGACCGAGGAAGCGATGGCGATCAATTCCTTGGTTTTAATGTCAAGGAAACTGTCCTTGAAAATAGAGTTTCTCATCTGTCCATAAGCTTCAGCAGTTTCAGGCAACATTTCATTTAAAAATGACATTTAAATCTCCTCCGATTAATCAGTTTTAGATATTTTCCGTGGCGACCTCAATTACCAGGTTTTCTGCAAAAAGCAGAGTTCCATTGCATACTGCTGCCTCTATTTTCAGGCTTATGCGTATACAGAAGGTCTTCTTCATCGTTTTGGGGATTTTGTTCAGAATTTGCTTCTTCTAATGTCTCATTCTTTGAGACTATTTTATCCTGTAACTCTTTCTCTGGCATCTTTTCCCTTCCTTTTTCCATCTTTTCGTCCTTCATTTCTTAGACTCCCCTAATCACTGGTTTTCACAATAACCCGATTAGTTAAAATGTATATGCACGCTCGCACTGCTCCATAACGTCCTCTATAAGAGCAGCGTAAAAGTTTTCCGGAACAGTAACTTTTTCTTTGCCCCTTATCGCTCTGGCTTCGAGATCTTCCTGACAGGCGAATATCTTGCATCCTGGAAGTTCCTCTATTCCGGCAAGCAGGTGATAGACTCCGTCTCCTGCAAGGTACAATCTGGCGTTCCCTGAGCGGACAGCCAATTTGAGGCATAAATCTGATCTTGGACTGGAGGGAGGCTTTGTCAGCAGAAACACATCGCATTGTTCTTGTTTCATATTTATCACTCCTGTCTATCACTCACTCGGTAGCTGCCACTTTAAAGAAGGATAAGGCAGTCTGAACCTTCAATAGCTTCGAAAAAATCTTCTTCGTCTGTCAGTTCCAGGGTTTCTATCAGGGTTTCCCCAAGAAGGTCTCTCTCAACTAACGAAGGTTCATGAACAATCACTTTTAGCTCCCCATAAGCGTAAAGAATATCCGCAAGATTAGGTACTCCGAGCTTTCTACTGTCCTGGCCGGCAGCTGCAAGATAAACGCCGTCCCCATAAAGGCCAAGGGTCACATTCATCCCGTTAAGGCTTACTGCAGCCGCATTCAATGCTCCAAAAGCTTTTTCACTGCTGTATGGAGCTGTATCCAGTAGATAGAAAACAGATTTCATCGGTTCTGAACCTCGCATAAATTTACATCTACCTCAAAAATTTGCATCTTACCCTTAACTTGCCATATCCTTACGATCTTATCTTGACAGTGAAATTACCCTGTCACTTTTAGTCAGCATTTCCGAGAGTTCATACAGGCTGGTGATTTTTATTCCAGGGAAATAGTCTCTACAGTTGCTTCCTCCTATTTCCTCTTCTGGAAAGTAACCTCGTGCAGCAGCACACCTTGCACAGGCTCTGATTACAGCTCCTTTCTCCGCAAGTCCGGAAAAAAGTTCGCCTGCATTGGTAAAGAAAGACGGATTCTGACCTCCTTTAGGGATATGCACTGCATCCAGGTACAGGAATATATTTACCTGATATTGTTTAAGTGCAGTCTCTGCGAGTTTGCAGGCAATCTCAGCATACTCGGAAATGTAAGGGCCATCAGTGAGCACTATAGTCAGTGTCTTCAAGTTTCCTCCGATTAAGTGGTTTTCTTCAAGTAGCTCACGCTCAAATATATTCAGTCAAAACCTGCAGACGCTCCTGATTGCCTGTATATTCCGGCTCTTTGAGGAGCTTACACTTGTCCAGAGTAACCTCTCCTGCCATTAGTTTTATTGCAAAGCTGTAACAGCTTTGTTCACTACACTTACCACAGTTGGTCTGTGGCAAATATTTATAGATCTCCATGAGCTCAACCCTAACCTTTTTCCTGGGAGCCGGCGCCACACCCTTTGCAATAGCTTCATTGATGATGTTTCTCAGGCTTTCAAGTACTTCTCTAGCTTCACTCTCGTTTTTAATCATTCTAATGCTGACTTTTCCAGTACCGTAAATCGTTGTAATAATCTCCCCTTTTTGCGTTATCAGGCCACCTGTTCTATCCGAATAACTACCTTTAGGAAATAAGGGCTCAAGAACTTTTAGGATTCCGCCTGGGGGAGGAGCCATATTTGCAATTACCCTGAACTTTGAGGAATCTGCTATGCAGGGCAATAGCTGCCTGACCTCTGCAATTTCTACTGGCTTTGCCTGAGAGAAGTCCACAATTTCCTCAGCAACTTTTTCTTTCTTACTCTTCAGAAAATTCCTGCCATATTCACTTAATTTCACAGTTTCTTCTTCTAACTCAATCAGGCTTGCCTGTTGCAAAATTTTAAGATGGAAGTCGAGCATCGCCTTCCCGACTATCCCTCCGATCTCCTCGGTACTCCTATCTCCATTCGCCAGGAAGTTAGTTATCTTCCGTCGGGTGGCGTTGGCCATAGCGAAGTTCACCAGCTTTGTCTCACTCTCATTTCCTGACATCTTTAACACCTGAATAGAGATATTGAAGCCCAATCTGTTAAAAGGGGAGATAAAAGGGCCAGAGTTTACCCGAATTCCCTCCGCTTAATCAGATAATTTTCTCAATGACGCTTCCAATTACATGGATTGTGCTTTAAGTAAAAGTGACTCAGATATATGCAGTTAGAACCTGCAACTGCTCCTGGTTGATTGCATATTCCGGTTCTTTAAGCGGCGTGCATTTTTCTAGAGGGGCTTCACCACTCATTATCTTTATAGCAAAAGTATAACAGCTCTGTTCCCCGCATTTACCGCAGTTAGTTTGGGGCAGATACTTGTAAATCTCCATGGGTTCTACCCTAACTTTTTCTCTGGGAACCGGAGCGACACCTTTTGCAATAGCCTCATTAATAGTACTCTTCAGGCTTACAAGAGATTCCACGGCTTCGCCTTCGTTTTTAATCATAGTCATGGTGACTTTTCCAGTGCCGTAAACAGTTGTGATGATCTCTCCTTTTTGGATTATTAGAGCATTTATTCTATCCGAGTATCTACCTCTGGGAAAGAGAGGCTCAAGAACCTTAAGGGTTCCACCAAGGGGAGGAGCCATGTTTGCGATTACCCTGAACTTAGAGGAATCTGCTATGCAGGGCAATAGCTGCCTAATTTCTGCAATCTCTACTGGTTTTGCCTGAGAGAGATCTGCAGTCTTTTCAGTACTTTTTTCTGCCTTATCCTTCAGGAAATTCTTACCGTATTCGCTTAGCCTCACAGTTCCCTCTTCTAATTCGATCAGGCTTGCCTGTTGTAGAAGCTTGAGATGGAAGTCGAGCATCGCCTTCCCGACTGACTCTCCGATTTCCTCTATGTTTCTATCGCCATCCGCCAGGAAGTTCATTATCTTCCTTCGGGTGGCATTGGCCATAGCGTTATTTACCAGCTTTATCTCATTTGGATTTCCCGGCATTTTTAACACCTATCCTAATTATCAAAATCTAATTCTTTAATTTTCCTGATTTTTCAGTGGTATCAGGCAACTTTTTCTAAGGATTAAGCCCAATTTCTCTAATAATTAATAATGGGATTCGTTTCATAAGAACCCGCAGGACAGGTATCAAGAAAGATTGATACGAAATTCTCGTGCATCGATTCAAAGTAGACTCATTATTTTGTAGGAATACACCTTAAAGTTCTACAGATGTTTAATGGAATGCCTGGCATAAACTCTCCCTCCCGATCAAAGAGGAAATCGACTGAAAAATACTATACTTGACCTTCACATATAGAAGAGATACTCTAATTCGGATGATCTTTATTTTCAAATTTTACAAAGCAGCAAGTCAAATTTTCGGCTTTAGAAAAGTATATATATTCTTTCAAGATCAATGGTTATTGATATGATTAATGAAGAAAATATACAGCTTTTCAAGGCCCTAAGCGAAGACACTCGGTACAGAATTATTGAGGCTCTTCTCGAAGCCGAATGCGAATGCAAAGAGAAAAAGTACGGCCACAAAGGAGAGCTATGTGCCTGTGAAATCCCAAAAATAATTGGCAAGACCCAATCCAATACCTCAATGCACCTTGCAAAGTTACAAGATTGGGGGATAATTAAAGTAAGAAAAGAAGGGAAGATGAGGCTCTATTCCATAGAAAATGAAAAAATAAGGAAAATTTTGAAAGTCCTTGAAGAATAATTTTTTTGTATCGCAACTTCAGTTGAAACTCCGGACTTGTTGACCTGAAAAATCAGCACATATATTTAGTGTTCCAACTTATTGGTTATTTTTCTGAAGAAGTTTACTTTCTTTCTCTCGTTCCAGAAATAGTGCGTTTAAGCACATTTGCAATATTTCCAAAAATATTTTTTCCTAGAGTTCGCTTTATAGTTATATCAACCATTCTTCGAATTAAATAATGTATCTGACCTTCCGCAGATGTCTGTTAAATTTGTCTATTTTCCTTATTAATATATAAATATTAAAAATACCGTATCTTGA
>MDTP02000217.1 GCA_001714685.2 Methanosarcina sp. Ant1
AATTTTTTTACAAAATAGATATTTTTATTAAATATTATAGAAAATAAAGGAATTTGAGGGGAAATGGCAAAACCTCAGCTATGTTGAATAATTAAAGGGCTGATATTTGTTTTCTCATTTATCGGAAAATTATATATACCATACAGAGTTTGTTAGTATAACAGTGTTATGTTACGATAGTCCGAGGTTGAGTAACACATGGATGAAAACCTGATATCAAAAAGGGAGCTACTTGAAAATACAGGTATCTCATATGGCGCTCTATACCGTTGGAAGCGTAAAAACCTGATACCAGAAGAGTGGTTCATAAGAAAGTCCACTTTCACGGGACAGGAGACGTTTTTCCCCAGGGACAAAATTCTCGACAGGATCGCTAAAATCCAGGAAATGAAAGAGGATCTTTCGCTGGACGACCTGGCCGTGATATTCTCTCCTAGCCTGACGGCAAAGTCTCTATCGAAAGATGAAATGGTAACGCGTAACATAGTGAATAAATCTACCATGGACTTTTTAGTCAGGCTATACGGTAACATCGAGCTATTCCCGTTCGAAAAAATATTGTACGCGCGCATACTGGACAAAGCGCTGCAATCGGGGGATATTAGCCTGGAAGAAGGTAAGCTTCTGCTGGAGACCCTGGAAGAGCACTATAAAAAATACGAGGATAAGGACTGCGAGCTGGTTTTTTTAAGAAAAATGGGTATTTCGACCTGTTTTCTTGTCTCAAGCCCCTGCGAGTATTACTTTGAAACAGGAGCCCATATCGTTTCTGAGATTAGTATCGCAAGCTGTATAGAGGAATTAAAGATCAACTTGAGCTAACGGAGGAAAGATTATGAGCACAGAGCTTAGGAAGGATCTAAAATATTTAGGAAAAATGACCTCTCCCGGGGGAGTTTATAAGCGTGTAACCTTCGAGGGTGAAGTAACTATTGACGGAGACCTTGACTGCCTGGAGATCAAGGTAAACGGTATACTAAACGAAAAAGGCAGTCTGAAGTCGAATACCGGGAGAATTAACGGTTTCGCAGTTGTTAACGGTAACATTGAGTTCGATGATATAAACATAAATGGTGAGCTGAGGGTTGACGGAAACATGTCGGTCGACAAGATAACGTCAAACGGAAAACTGGTCGTCAAAGGCAATGTTTCATCCGAAGAGCTGGACATAAATGGTGAGTTGAAAGTCAAAGGCAATTGCGAAGCTGAGACCTTTAACCTCAAGGGCGCTTTCAATATTGAAGAGACATTGAATGCAGGGGACATTAATGTCAATCTATACGGCCCCTCCGAGACAAAAGAGATCGGTGGAGATAAAATCCACATTCAGAAAGGAGGGGACAACAAACTGATGGAAATCCTGTCCGCAATTTTAAGCCCTCTCAATATCTATAAAGCTCATCTCAAAGCGGATACGATCGAGGGAGATGGCCTATACCTGGAGCATACGACGGCTAAAGTAGTGCGCGGAAACACCGTTAATATAGGCGACGGCTGCGAGATCGACCTGGTGGAATACAAAACCGATTTCAAGAAAACTCCGGGTGCCAGCGTTCTTAAACACGTGAAAGTATAAATTACGATCAAAGGTGTCAGAAAATGTATCAGTTGCCGTTTCACTTCTGAAGAGACGCATCTGACACTTCTGATTTTTTTCTATCAGCCGATAACTTCACAGAATCCAATTCTTCCTTATTTGACGGAATAAAATATTATTTTACTATTATTATTAGTTTACTATTATTATTGTTATAATTATTCTAATTGTTATAATTATTATTGAACCTGAATGGTGAAGATAACTTGGTTTCAGAGACATTAAAAAAGCAGATAGATCGATTTCTGCTGGCTTTAGGTTTCTCCCTCATGTTCGGGACAATTATCCTTGGGCAGAACTTCAGGCAGACTGTCGGGAAAGCAGTCGGGGTTTTGATGAGTCCCGTACTTTCTGCCTTCGGACAGGAGAATTTCCACCTAATCCTTTTAGAAATGGCGGCTATTATTGCTATTTATTCATCCCTTATCCAGAAGTACACAATCGACTGGGATCTCGTGAGGAATACCCAGGAACGCATGAAGGTTTTTCAGAAAGAGTTCGGGGAGGCACAGCTTTCCCAGAACACTTCTATGCTGAAAGAGCTTGAGGGACGGCGCAATGATATGATGGAAGGCCAGATGGAGATGTCCAAAAAGCAGTTCAAGCCCATGGCTTATATCAGTACCATTTCCGTTCCTTTTCTCATGTGGGCTAACTACTACATTAGCGGTCACGGATCTGCTACCATGGTTTTTCCCTTCTGGGGCAAACAGCTGCTTACTTCTCATGTTTTTGGCCCTCTTCAGCACTGGATTTACTGGTACTTTATCTCCTCCATCGGAGTCAACCAGCTTATTAGAAAGGCATTAAATATCACTTCTGGCTGAACACTATGAACTCGAATTAATCTCATCGCGGTTTTAGCAGTAAAGGTACCTTGAAGGATTCGCAAGTAAATTCGAAATCAATATCTGCTAAAATAGAGACCCATATCTACTAAAATAATATCTACTAAAATAATATCTGCTAAAATAATTATTGAACTTTTTTTACTGATTTCACTGCTTCATTTTTGTCGCAGTTAATAACTTCAGTTTTAATTTTAAAACCGTTAAAGAGTAGAAAAGATGATATTCGATAATGTAGTACATAATTGATGGTGTGAGCCGCAGCAAGAAATATAAAACGTATTCTAAAGGCTGCCATTTATAGGCGAAATACCCCAGTTGAAATAATAACGCAAAGGTAATCTCAGTACATATTGGAATTTAAGATTGGAGTGAGGTGTTTGCATGTCCGAAAATAATTCCCTTATAACTATGTCATATGAAGGTGGAACTGACATGCCGACCCCCCTTTCAAAAATAAGGTGAATTTTTCAACAACTGATTAAACTTATTGGATCTGCTGTGGAACATACTCAACGAAATCAATGATTTTGACTTGAATTCCACAATGCTCAAAAAAATAAAGTCTAAATTTGAAGAAAATTGTAGAAAATTAAACACACTTTACCACATTTATTTAACTTAAATAATTAATATTCAATTATGGGTAAAATTAACAATAAACTGTATGAATAAAAAAAATAAGTTAATTTTTTTGAGGGGGGTCCTGAATGTAAAGTGGAATGCAGTTTGTTGCAGAGAATAGTACTGGCTACAAAATTCCCATAGAGCCAGCTATTTCTATGGGTGGTAGCGGTAAAATTCCAAATCCGATAGATTATCTGCTCGCAGGTCTGGGTGGATGCACAGGTATTAAGATGATAATGGATATTTCCGGGAAAGGCTTTAAAGTAGACTCTTTTACAATGAGGGTCGATGGCACCAAGAGCAAAGCACCATCAGGAATTTTTGAGAAGCTACATCTTGTAATCACTCTTTCCGGCGACGTGGACGACCGCACAGTCGCTGAGGTAATTGAGGAAACCATAATGCATACTTGTCCCGTTGCGACGATGTTTAGAAAAACAATGGAAATAACCTGGGAACACCATATTATAGAGTGAGATTCGAAAGCAAGATCCACTAAAATAATGATTTGGACTTCAATCTAAAAATACTTTTGAATAAATCCAAAATGGTTTCTTGAACAGGACTAATTAAAATAAGGATATAAACAACGATCTGGGATTGGTGAAGGGTTTATTATCTTCCAAATTCAAGAAAGATTTCCCGGTTCTCTTCAAAAATCTCATCTACTAACTTTCTAAATGTTTTTTGTCTTTCAACGCAAGACTTCTGCTCTTTGCTTTTTTGTGGTATGCTTTAGGAAATATTGATTTATAAGCCCCTGGTCTCACCTCAGTAAGTTGAATTGTTAAAGACCTCAACCATCACTTATATAACAGGTATGCTGAAGCCAGTCTCCCATAGCCGGACAATCGATTTCTCTATACACCTTCTGCCCAAACACTGACACAACTTTTCCGTGCTTTCAATGTCCTCAGTAGTTGATTCGAGAACAAGATCCACGAAAACAAGGATTGAGACTCTTCTCTAAGTTCCCAATAATAAGCATACTCAAAATTCGAGAGCAAGATTTAAGGAAACAAGGATTGAAAAGCAGAACTTTGAGTTAACTGTTCTTAACAGGACAAATTTGAAAGCAAGATAACTAAAAAAGATTGAAACAGGATAGAATAGACTTTTTAAATCTTTAGACCTTTGATTCACGAGCAAGATCCACTAAAAAAACATGTTGAGAATTTAGGTAATAGGGTTGAGATCCGTTCCTGTAACACTTGAGGGGACAGAGACTGTGACAAACTCGGATCCCATGCGCCCACTACCCATTGGCATAACCTTTTTTATTTCTTTTTTAATTTATGATATTTACTTACTTTTTCACTATGATATGCCGGGTCTTTTTCACCATGTTGCAACCCGCAGTGTTTTTTACTGTTAAGCTTACAGTATATTCTCCCACTTTACTGTATTTATGTACAGGATTCTGAGCTGTTGAAGTGCATTTATCGCCAAAGCTCCAATGCCATGAAGTGGGTGAGCCTGTACTCTTATCTGTGAATTTCACTGTTAAAGGTGCTTTTCCAGAGATAGGATATGCAGAGAATGAAGCAAGCGGAAGAACTGGGTTTTCGCCCATGAGAACTGGGTTTTCTTCTATAAGAATTTGTTTTATTCCTATAGATTGTCCGAAAGCAACAGGATTGCTTCCGACTTTCACTGTGGCTGTAACAGTGTTTGTTGCCGTGTCAATTACAGAGACATTGTTGCTATCAGAGTTCGTCACATACACCTTTGATCCATCCGGAGTGGCTGCAACTCCTATAGGAAAGTCTTCTACGTCCACTGTAGCTGTAACATTGTTTTCGGCTGTGCTAATTACAGAAACAGTTCCTTCCGCGTTCGTTACATATACCTTTGATCCATCCGGAGAAACTGCAACTCCCCAGGGACCATATCCCACATTCACAGTGGATGTAACATTGTTCGTGGATGTGTCAATTACAGAGACAGCATCGCTTTTATGGTTCGCCACATATACCTTTGATCCATCCGGGGAGACTGCAACTCCAATTGGATTGTCACCTGCGCTCACAGTGGATGTAACGGTGTTCGTGGATGTGTTAATTACAGAGACGGAGTTGTTGCCTGAATTTGCCACATATACCTTTGA
>MDTP02000218.1 GCA_001714685.2 Methanosarcina sp. Ant1
ATAACTCACTCTTTTCTAAATTCACCCTTTTCTAAATTCACCCTTTTCTAAATTCACCCTTTTCTAAATTCACCCTTATGATCTAATAAGAGAGCCCACACCTCTTCAAAACTCATTTTTGAAAGAAGCGCAGTAGTCTTAATTCTGGTGCAGTAAATTGTGATCATTATTGATTCTTGCTGCAACCAGGGAATTTGTTAGTTGACCTCATTCTCAGTACCAATGCTGAATAAATAGCACTGAGCGTCAGGTTTGACCTATTACAGTAAAGAGTAGAGTACTCTCAAAATAAAATGTTACAAAGAGCAAAAATTCGATTTTTATTATGAATACATGCCTTTGTATATTATCCTTTGACGATAATATGAGTAAGATTGTAACCAAACTTATATAAATTTTTCCTGAAGAATAAATTTATAGAACTTAACTAATATAAAGAAAAATATTTATCAATAAAATTTTTACAAAATTTTGAAAAGATAGTTGTATAAACTGATCATAATTAACGTTTAGACTGTGAGTTTTCCGCTATACAGAGTTCTTCGTGCTTCATAGAGGGAATTTGCGGAAGGGGCAGAGAATTCCGTTATCCTTTTTCAAGAGTGCAAGCTGATAAGCTTAAAGTGTGGAAAAAGCGTATTTAATATAAAAACATTTTATGCGGAAGGGAAGGGGGCTTAAAATGAGATATACTTTTCAGGACTCTACCGATTTCCTGTCCAGAAGGATTTAATTCAGGATCTGCAGGATTTCATAGCAATTTCACAGGAAGTCATACCTCTAGAAAAATCAGCTATCAGGATAAAAACAGAGAACAAAGAAAAAAAAGTATTCCTCGAAAAAAAACTTCAGAGAATAGACCAGTTTGAGAAAGATGTAAGGGACCATATCGAAAGCCATACTGTAGGGGTCGAAGAGGATGATATTCTTGGGATCAAGGCCAGAATTCTTGAGACCGTTTCAATTGTAGCACTGGCAAAAAAGGATGAAAAAATTGGAGAGCTGGACAAGCAAAATAAGCTGGATCTGATGGAGGTGCAACAGCTTGAAACAAGGATACTCTCAATCCTGAGTCCTTTTTTTGAAAGCAGTATATATGGAGCTAAAAGCACCTATTATGCTTCCGTTGAGGATAAAAAACTTAGAGGGAAGCAGGTTAATTTTGTTGGCAGCATGCAATACGAGTTTGAACTGGATTTCACGCGGGACACGCTAAAGGTAAAGGACTTTCATGACCTGACTTTGCCTGTATGGTCAAAGAGCGGAATCCTATCCAGAGAAAAAAAAGTAAAGAAAATCGATGTATCCGATTTCCATATAACGAGTATAGAATACGAAGGAAATAACCTGAGAACTGTGCTTGAAGACAAGGACCCTGAAAACAGGTTCATAATCTCGGCAGATGAGAAAACTTTTCTGATTCTCCATCGGGATTACGAAATTACAGGAGACAAAGAACTGGCAGCTGCTTTAAACAGGGACTCTGCCGTCGATATCTTCATAATAAAGCTTAAAGAGCTCTTCACGGAATCCGCGGTGTCAAAAAGTCTCAGGCGCATTATGCTTGACGGCAAAAACGTGGTTGACGAGAACAGGATCTTTGACTGCCTGAAGCTAATCGCCTCCACATACGGACAACTGGTAGGGGAATGCATTAAAAGAGGGTATACCAAAGGAGAGATTACCATCAAAATCGAAGAGCCTGAAGGATTCAGAACTGAAAAATATCTTGAAAAATCGGAAGTTTCAAGGAAACTCTCAACCATAGGAAGCGAAGGAGAAGAACTTGCTATACTCCTGAAGGTTACGGAAAGCTGAGAAGAAATAAACAGGGAAGCAGCAGGTAATAAGGAGATTTCTCATTGGCTAATAGCGAGAAAAAGCTTGAATTCTGGAGTGTTCCTGCATCCGAAATGATGCAGGAACTCCAAACAACGACTGAAGGCCTTAAAAGCTCCGAAATCGATGAACGCCTTAAAAGATATGGAGCTAACATTCTTAAACCTAAAAAACGATCTGACACTCTCACACTCCTGCTTTCCCAGTTCAAGAGTCCAATTACCCTTATCCTCCTTTTTGCAGCCGGGCTGGCCTTTTTCCTCCACGAACCGACAGACACCATAATCATCACGATTATTATTCTGGTCAGCAGTTTGCTTGGATTCTGGCAGGAAAAAGGAGCTGCTGATGCTTTTGAGAAACTGCTGGCCACGGTGCAGATAAGGGCGGCAGTGCTCAGAGACGACGAAGAGAAAGAAATCCCTGTGGAAGAGATCGTTCCTGGGGAAATAATAATCCTCAGCGCAGGAGACATGATTCCTGCAGACTGCCTGATTCTGGACTCAAATGACCTTTTTGTTAGCGAAGCGACTCTCACAGGAGAGACCTATCCCGTAGAAAAAACAGCCGATTTACTGAAAGCAGAAACCCCACTTGCCAAGCGCACAAATTCTCTCTGGATGGGAACAAGCGTTGTCAGCGGCAGTGGAAAAGTGCTTGCAATTTCCACAGGGAAGGGAACTGAGTTTGGAAAAATATCAGAGAAATTAAAACTCAGGCCCCCGGAAACGGAATTTGAAAAGGGAATTTCACGCTTTGGGAATTTCCTGATGGAAGTTACGATGCTGCTGGTAATGGCCATCTTCGCAATCAATGTATATCTCCAGCGCCCGATCCTTGATTCTTTCCTTTTTTCGCTGGCTCTTGCAGTGGGGCTGACCCCTCAACTCCTGCCTGCAATCATCAGTGTTAACCTTTCCCACGGCGCAAGAGAAATGGCGCAAAAGAAAGTGATTGTCAAGAGGTTGGCTTCCATTGAAAATCTCGGCAGCATGAACCTGCTCTGCTCCGACAAGACCGGCACTCTTACCGAAGGGGAGCTGCAACTCCAATCTTTCCAGGACCTCAAAGGAGAACAGAATGATAAAGTCCTACTTTATGCCAGCCTTAACGCCTATTACCAGAAAGGCTTTGAAAACCCAATCGATAGGGCAATTCTTGCACAGAACAAACTCGATCTTGCAGAGTATGAGAAACTGGACGAAATTCCTTATGATTTTGTGCGCAAAAGATTGAGCATCCTCGTCTCAAAAAGCGGCACGAACATGATGATAACCAAAGGTGCGCTCCCGAATATTCTTGAAATTTGCTCCCTGGCAGAGGCTGAACCTGGAAAAACTGTAGAAATTTCCGAGTTAAAGGAAAGGATTGAGCAGCAATTTGAAGAGTTCAGTGAAAAGGGGCTTCGTACTCTTGGGATTGCGTACAAGGAAATAGGACAGCAGAAAACTATCGGAAAAGAGCAGGAAAAAGGGATGATCTTTCTCGGGTTCCTCTTCTTTTTTGACCCACCAAAACCAGACATTATAAAAACTATAGAAAGCATGGAGAAGCTTGGAATTTCTCTCAAAATTATTACCGGAGACAACAAGTTTGTGGCTGCCAGTATCAGTCGAGAGATAGGGCTTAAGAACTCGAGGGTTCTAACCGGAAGCGAAATTGGTAAGATGAGCAGTGAAGCCCTGATGAGGCAGGTAAACGATACTGACGTTTTTGCCGAGGTAGAGCCGAACCAGAAAGAGCATATCATTTTAGCACTCAAGAAAAGCGGAAACGTTGTCGGATATATTGGAGACGGGATTAATGACGCGTCTGCTCTTCATGCAGCAGATGTGGGAATCTCGGTAGACAGCGCTGCAGACGTCGCCAAAGAAGCTGCAGATATTGTACTGATGGAAAAGAGCCTGGACGCACTTGTTGAAGGCGTAAAGGAAGGCCGGAAAACCTTTGCCAACACCCTTAAGTACGTTTTCATGGCTACCAGTGCCAATTTCGGAAATATGTTCAGCATGGCAGGGGCGTCCCTTTTTCTTCCTTTCCTTCCCCTGCTGCCTACACAGATCTTGTTAATGAATTTATTAACTGACTTTCCGGAGATGACAATTGCTACGGATACTGTGGACAGGGAAATGATTGAAAAACCTCGCCGCTGGGATATAGGTTTCATCCGCAAGTTTATGATGGTATTTGGCCTTACCAGCTCTGTATTCGACTACCTGACTTTCGGTGTTTTGCTTCTTATCCTCCCGGGTAAAATAGAGCAATTCAGAACCGGATGGTTTATGGAATCTGTCATTTCGGCGTCCATGATAGTGCTGGTAATCAGGAGCAGAAAACCTTTTTTCAGGAGTAGACCCGGAAAATACCTGCTGGCAACCACCCTGCTGATAGTAGGCCTGACGCTTTGCTTCCCGTTGACTCCTTTTGCATCTCCCTTTGGTTTCCAACCTCTTCCGGTTTCGGTTATCTTAATAATTGGAGCCATAGTAGGACTGTATATTCTTGCGGCTGAGACAATAAAGAAAATTTTTTACAAAAGAGTGAAATTTTGAGCTCAACTATGCAATCCTGACAGGTAATTTTCACTCCTCTTTGTAGCTAATCAGGTTTCCTGATCTTCGTAACCTGTTCCGTCCGGCAGGAAAGGAGTGAATATTCCTACCAGAAACAGCAACATCAGAGTACCCCACAATTTGGCCGTTGCCTCAAAAGTAGCATAAAATATCAAAATGCCAAGCATGACCCAGAAGATTAAGCTTATTTGTAAAGCAATTTTTATTTTGTACAAATTTTCCGCGTTTTCGTTCAAAAAAGTCCCCCTTATAAGTACCCCGTCATTAGAAAATGATTCTCAATTAGATATATATTTGCTTGTTTATAAAAATGTGGGTCGTAAAATTTAGAAAAGATTACCTGCGGCAGAGATTTCTAAAGGTTACTTAATAACTGCAGATTCAGAGCCTTCAAGCTTAAAGATCCAGAATCCTCCAATCTTGCCTCTATATTATTAATTTCAAACTTAATTTTTTACACTTTTCTAATTCAAGTTCCCATAACCACGAAAAAACGGAAAAACTATAACTTTAGTAAAAAGAGAAAAAGGAAAGAGATGGAGAAAAGGAAAGAGATGGAGAAAAGAAAGAGATGGAGAAAAGGAAAGAGAATAAGATATTTGAGCTTATGCCAAAATCATTTAAAATGCTTTAAATTCCAAATAAAAGCACTTAATTCTATATTTTCGTGAAAAATT
>MDTP02000219.1 GCA_001714685.2 Methanosarcina sp. Ant1
TATTTTTTTATACTATATAGGTCAAAACTTTTATTGTTTAAAGCATCAAAAAATCCAGGATCTTCTTTTAAAACTTCATCATATATCTGTATGGCTTCTTCATGTTTTCCGAGTTTGCTGAGGGAGCATCCAATATTGTCTTTTATTTTCACTCCGGATTTATGTTTTAAAGCTTCACTGTAAGCATCTATCGCACCTTCATACTCTTCAAGATAATAAAGAGCATTTCCTTTATTGTTCCATGCATCGGGAGATTTAGAATCCAATTTAATGGCTTCTTCAAAAGCCTCAAGAGCTTCCTTATGCTTCTCAAGAAAAAGAAGACTAAATCCTTTTTGATACCAAACTTCAAAGGATTTTTGTTCCTTTTTTATTTGCTCTTCACATTTTGACAGCGCTTCATTAAAAATTTCTTTTGCTTTCTCCAATTCAGATTTACTCAAAAAAACATAGGCCTTATAGTTCAGATATTTTACTCTTTTTGGATCTAATTTAATGGCTTCATCATAAGCTTTAATTGCTTCCTCAGGTTTATTTGAAAAGAAATATGCACGACCTTTCCTGTCCCAAGCCTCTGCATTATTAGGATTAAACTTTGTGCATTTTTCAAAGGCTTCTAATGCATTGTCATATTCGCATTTATCGTAGAAAACTAGGCCCTTGTAATTCCACGCGTAGGAGTCTTTATTATTAATCTTAAGAGCTTTATCAAATGCCTCCATAGCTTTCTCATAGTCATGTTTTGAATAAAACACGCGCCCCATGTTATTCCAAGCCAAAGAATAATCAGAATCCAATTTAATGGCTTCTTCAAAAGCCTCAAGAGCTTCCTTATGCTTCTCAAGAAAAAGAAGACTAAATCCTTTTTGATACCAAACTTCAAAGGATTTTTGTTCCTTTTTTATTTGCTCTTCACATTTTGACAGCGCTTCATTAAAAATTTCTTTTGCTTTCTCCAATTCAGATTTACTCAAAAAAACATAGGCCTTATAGTTCAGATATTTTACTCTTTTTGGATCTAATTTAATGGCTTCATCATAAGCTTTAATTGCTTCCTCAGGTTTATTTGAAAAGAAATATGCACGACCTTTCCTGTCCCAAGCCTCTGCATTATTAGGATTAAACTTTGTGCATTTTTCAAAGGCTTCTAATGCATTGTCATATTCGCATTTATCGTAGAAAACTAGGCCCTTGTAATTCCACGCGTAGGAGTCTTTATTATTAATCTTAAGAGCTTCATCAAATGCCTCCATAGCTTTCTCATAGTCATGTTTTGAATAAAACACGCGCCCCATGTTGTTCCAAGCCAAAGAAAAATCAGGGTTTAAATTTGTAGCTTGTTTAAAAAGTGCTATGGCTTCTTCATGTTTTTTACTTTTATATAAAATAAGGCCTTTATTATTAATTGCATCTATATGGTTGGGACTATTACTAAGTACTTCATCAAAACATTTTAAAGCGTCATTGCATTTTCCAGCTTTAAACAGTTCTAAGCCCTTATTGTACAAAGCTTCGATGTCTTTAGTTTCTACCTTTGAATTTTTCATTAAATTTCACATAATATTTATTAATTTATGGTATTTGCTTATTAGATTTATAGTAGGCAGAAGCATAATTCAGAAACTCTAAAAGCATATATGTATCCCACTTTCCGCAGATGTTTTCAAAAAAATAACATTTTTCTTGCTATTGTTTTAGGAGAATTATTCAAAAATTTGAAGCTATTATCCAGCTGAAGCTTCGGGAAATGGAGGTTGGAAATTTTCAAGTTCCACATAGTAAAAAATCAAAAAGGAATCGGATCTGAAAAACTAAAACACTTCTCAGATGACCTCTACTGTGAGTATAAAGTTCTCCTCCGTGCCGGTTGTATCATCCAGGATTGTTTGTATATTCCCTTTACCTGCTGGCTGCCCGGAGAACATGGAGATGATGACGACTTTTTTGACTGGTATGCGGCAAAAAAGGGACTCGATACTTGGAATAGAAGGCTGTGCATTGATTCCGAATTATATCATAGACTAAATTTCGATCTAAATTAAGGAAGAAAAAGTGTAAAATATTTCCTATAACCGCGGAAAACGCGGAATTAAGGAGCGCACGCAAACAGGGAATTCTTCAAAAACATTCAGATGTAAGCAAAAATGGAATTGATGGTTTATCAACACAGAGTTACTAAAAGGGTGCTTATTCTTACCTTGAGGAAGCTTCCTGTCCAGAGTGCCGAAAGCTTTTCGGTAGAGTGTACACAATTGATAAGGCTCTGAGAGAAAAGCCCATCCTTGCAAATGCAGTTCCCGATTTCATAATGGCAGAGCAGGGTGGCGAGATGTCAATATATATTTCAGGCAGAATTTCATAACTATTATGATTTAGATCTTTTAAAGTCTTATGTTACTGATTTCTTAATTTAACCACTTAAGTCCTAATATTTTTTCTTTAATATATGGTTAACCTGAATACCATTTTCCTCCAGCAATCGTGCCAGTATTCCGTATCCTTTCCCACAAATAGGAGAATCTTTCAGTAGATACGCTTTCTTCACGTTAAAGATATTAGCAAGCCTCAGGGCCTCCTCAGCACCTTTATTGTACTGGACGGTGTAATCTTTGGAATCGGTTCGCCCAACAACCCGAAGCCCTTCCGGAGATTCTATCACACCGCAGGGTTCTCTTGGAATAGGCAGTCTACCCATTATTTCCCCGCATAGTGGCAGAATATTATATTTTTTCCTGAGCCCTTCGGTTGGCTTCTTTTTGTAAAGAAGATACCCCATCTTGTGAGATTTCCCATGGTACCTGCAATGTACTCCAAAAGCGCATAAGATACTAACATGGTTTCCTGAGTCTGCGGCTCGAATGTTTCCGGTTCTTCCACCATATTTACAGTCTACATCATTACACCATATACTTGCTGCATATACTATTGCAGATTCTTGATGCAAATAGAACGTGATCCAGTCCTTTTCTGGTAGATCTGAATAATTCAAATGTATTTGCAACTTACTATATAATATACAGAACTCAAGGAGTTCTGAGGAAGGGACCTACTCTATGCAGGGAATGTAGTTTCCAGCTGCACAATGACAGAGCAAGGTTGTGCAGGTGTCAATATATACCACTATCATTGAACTGTTAAATTCGAGAATTTTTGTAAAATCGAAATCTCAATGAAAATGTTTAAAAATTTTGAATAGCTTTAAGTTTATAGATTTTTTTAAAATGAAAATATAGAGGAGAAAAGATAAATGAAAAATAAGAAAAAGCTATATTTAATAGTTTCAGCTTCAACAACTCTGGTTTTATCTTTAATTCTTTTTTTATCTACGGCATCAGCAGCTCCTATGCAAAGTGATTTGCCCACCTTCACGGAAACTCAGATCACCACAAATGAATCAGATAAGGATAACGTTGCAATCTATGGGGACAGGATAGTATGGCAGGATAAACGCAATGGAAACTACGATATCTACATGTACGACATCTCTACTTTAAAGGAGACTCAGATTACCACCAATAAATCTGATCAGATAAACCCTGCTATCTACGGTAATTGGGTAGTGTGGGAGGATTTTTGCAATGGTGAATCTGATATCTACATGTACGACCTCTCAAATTCCAGGAAGACCCAGATTACTACCGACGAATTACCGCAGGAGTGTCCTGCTATTTACGGGGACAGGATAATCTGGATCGATGTGCATAATGGAGATGACGGTATTTTCTCTGAAATTTATATGTATAACATTTCCACTTCTATGAAAACGCAGATCACTACAAATCAAATATATAAGAACAGTCCTGCCATTTATGGTGACAGGATCATATGGGAGGAAGACCGGAATGGTAATCCTGAGATCTACATGTACCATATTTCCACTTCTAAGGAGACTGAGGTAACTACCACTAACTCATCTAAAAGGAACCTTGCTATCTATGATGACAGTATAGTATGGGAAGATTATTCCAATAAAGACGGTATTTCATCCGAAATTCACATATATGATCTTTCCACTTCGATTGAAACTAGAATCACTGCCAATGAATCACCTTTCAATGAATCATGGCAGTACTCTCCTGCTATCTACGGGGACAGGATAGTATGGGAAGATGGGCGCAATGGAAACTCCAATATCTATATGTACAATATTTCTACCTCCACTGAGATTCAGATTACCACCAATGGGTTAGCATGGCAGCCTGCTATCTATGGTAACAGCATAATATGGAAGGATGGGCGCAATGGAAACCCCGATATCTACATGTGCACTGTTTTAGGAGAGAATATAGGATCAAAAGTTGAACAGACGCCTGAGCAGATGCAAAGCCCAAACGCTTCTGGGAGAGGGGGCACAAAAATGCCTGGTTTTGAGATAGCTTCTGGTATTGTCTTTCTACTTGGTGTCTTCTTGTACAAAAGAGGATAAAAAGTGAACTGTCGTAGATAGTATTGGGTTTTTGATCAAATCTGGTAAAGGGGCAAGTTTGCCTTGTTTGTCCAGATTTGAGATGTCCCTACTGTATGCTGTTTTCAGTAGCTCTCCACTACCTTTTTTTCGAACTCGCATATCTCGAAGATTAAAGCCAAAATTCATAGCTGTTTGATTTGATTTTATGAAGTCTTATGTTACTGGTTTTTCAACTCAACCGCTTAAGTCCTATTATCTTTCCTTTTTTTTCTTTTATACATGGTTCACCTGAATACCATTTTCCTCCAGCAATCGTGCCAGTATTCCGTATCCTTTCCCACACATAGGAGAATCTTTCAGTAGATACGCTTTCTTCACGTTAAAGATATTAGCAAGCCTCAGGGCCTCCTCAGCTCCTTTATTGTACTGGACCGTGTAATCTTTGGAATCGGTTCGCCCAACAACCCGAAGCCCTTCCGGAGATTCTATCACATCGCAGGGTTCTCTTGGAATAGGCAGTCCACCCATTATTTCCCCGCATACTGGCAGTATATTGTATTTTTTCCTTAGCTTTTCGGTTGGCTTTTCTTTGTAAAGAAGATGCCCCATCTTATGAGATTTCCCATGGTACCTGCAATGTACCCCAA
>MDTP02000220.1 GCA_001714685.2 Methanosarcina sp. Ant1
TAAAGGAAGAATAAGTTTCTAAAGGAAGAATAAGTTTCTAAAGGAAAAAGAGTTTCTTCACACAGGGCTTAAGACTTTGAGGGCCGTATCTTAATAGGCTTAGAACCAGAGATATAAAGGCTAATTAGGTGCAGAATCAAAATACGGAAAAGCTTGAGGTGCTGAGGTAGGATTTTTGTTTCGGATTACACGTAACGTCGGCAGAATCGAAATAGTGCTTGAGGCAAAGAAAATTGGAAATGATTACCTGCTGACCCTTACGGGCGGAAGGGAACATGTTGGGGCTGTTGCCACAGGGTTTTTTGATGAAAAAAGCCAGAGAGCAAGTTCGTCGGTGATAACAATGCCTGGACATAGGGAAGAGCAGCTTGCCCTGCAGGGTGCAAGACAGGTTAGCAGAGCCACGAAGAAAACAACGGTATTCGTTGCCGGCATCCATCAGGATAATATCCTCCCTGAAGAAATAACGGATGTAGTTTCAGCCGCAGAGGAAATGGTAGCAGAATTTATCACCTTTTATGAAAAGACAAAACTAACAGGGAGAAACGGATAATGGAAATAACGGTAGGGATCAGCGGAGCCTCAGGGGTTCAGTACGGGATCCGCCTTCTTGAGATATTGGCGGAAAAGGAGATTAAAACTCACCTGATCTTGACTGATGCCGCAAAACAGATAATAGAGATCGAAACTGATTTCAAACCTTCGGAAGTAGAAAAACTAGCAACCTGGAGCTATTCCCAGAAAGACTTTTCAGCGCCCATAGCCAGTGGCTCTTATAGGACAGCAGGAATGGTTATCGCTCCCTGCAGCATGAAAACTCTCGGGGCAGTGGCAAACGGGGTATCTGACACTCTTCTTACAAGGGCCGCAGATGTCTGCCTTAAAGAGGAAAGGAAACTGATTCTAATGACTAGAGAAACTCCTCTTAACCTTATCCACCTCGAAAATATGCTCAAAGCCAAAAAAGCAGGAGCTGGCATTCTTCCAGCCTGTCCGGGCTTCTATTCAAGGCCAAAAACCCTCGAAGACCTTGTAGATATTATGGCAGGAAGAGCTCTTGACCTGCTGGGAATAGAAAATGATATTTATCAGCGCTGGGAGTAATGGTAAACAAGCTCAGTAAAAAACTAAGACTTGGACAAACATATTAAAGCAGAATTTCGATTTGCAGAGGAAGAATGACAGGTCCATGTTCTAACGAAAGCTATATAAATGATAATCTCCTTTGAGAGGGAGTACCCTTTGGGATAGTAGGGTAGCTTGGTCCATCCTCGAGCGTTTGGGACGCTTGGACCGCGGTTCAAATCCGCGCTATCCCATTAACTATTTTTTTTATTTTGTTCTTTTTCGATCTAATTTTCTCTTTATTTGTCTATATTTTTCTTATTTTACTTCAGGATTCGATGCTTACGAGTTAGGTGAATGTGAATAAGATTACTATTAGTTCGTTGACTGCGAATTCATCAATTTATTCCAGGATTCGATGACTATGAATTTCAAAAAAACACTGTATGTTATTATCCTGTTTTATTATATATTATCACTATTTTAAATATCAAAATATTTATATTGTTTAAAACTTTACATTACTTTACTTTGTTTTTAGTGTAGATTGAGATAAGCTGCTCAAAATATTTTTAAGATAAATAAATTTTTTGAGTACGCACATAACTTTTCTTAAATGGATTAGGGGGAATCAAAATAAGTAAATTAACTGTCTTAACGTTAGTTTTCTTCGTTTTAATGTCAGTATCGGGTGTAGGAACTGCGGCTGAGATAATAGTTAAGCCAGGAGATTCTATACAGAGCTCAATTAATAGTGCGGCTTCAGGCGATACTATAATTATAAAGCCGGGGACTTATGCAGAAAACATCAAAATAATTAAAGATGATCTTACAATCAGGTCCGAATCCGGAAATCCTGATGATACGACAATTAAAGCCAAGAGTCCAACTGCCCATGTGTTTTCCCTGCAGGCAGATAACGTAAAAATTAAAGGACTCAAAATTAGTGGATCATCCAAATATGGCTACGCAGGAATCTGTCTGTCTTCATGCAGCGATTGTACAATTGAAAACAATATACTGTTGAGCAATTCTTTTGGGGTTTGCCTTTTGAATTCAAAAGGCAATACGATCTCAAAGAATACCGTTTCTGACAGTGATAGGGGAATTTATTTTAAATTTTCGAAGGGCAATACCCTCTCAGGAAATACAGCTACAGATAATGGGGAATATGGGATTGCACTTGAAAGTTCAGACGGCAATACCCTCTCAGAAAATACTGTTTTTAAGAACAAGAGGGGAATTTATTTTGGCAGCTCTGACGGCAACACACTCACAGGCAACACTGTTCGAAACAACAATATTTATGGTCTTTCTGTCTGTGGCAGATGCGACAAGAATATTGTTTACAACAATTACTTCAATGACACTAATATGATCATTAAAACCGGAATCGGAAATGCCTATAACACTGCAAAAAAATCAGGCACTAATATTGTCGGTGGATCGTATATTGGAGGTAACTACTGGGCAAAGCCTAATGGAACCGGATTTTCCCAAAAAGCCGTAGATAAAAATGGAGATGGAATTTCAGACTCCGCTTATACTCGTATAACAGGGAGCGTTCACTCAGATTACCTGCCTCTTGTAATTACATCTAAGCCGTCGTCTGGCTCTGCATCCAAGCCGCCTTCCTCGACGCTTCCAGTTGCAGATTTCTGGGGAACTCCAAAATCAGGATATGGGCCTCTAAAGGTCACATTTACTGACATAAGTAAGGGAACGCCGACAGCATGGAAATGGAATTTCGGAGATGAAACATATTCTACAGCCAAAAACCCCGTACACACATATAGTAAAGCAGGAGAATACACAGTCAGCTTAACAGTAAAGAATACTGCCGATAGTAATACGATAACAAAACACAGCTATATAAATGTTGTAACTATGAAAGCTCCTGTCGCTGCTTTTTCAGCATCCCCTAATTCAGGAAAAGCGCCATTGAAGGTTCAGTTTACTGACAAGAGTACTGGCTCTCTGATGTCACGGAAATGGAGCTTTGGAGATGGAACGTATTCAACAGCCAAGGATCCTGCACACACATACAGTAAAGCAGGAAAGTACACTGTTACCCTAACGGCAAAGAATGCAGCAGGTAGTAACACGAAAGCAATGTCTGGATATATAGCAGTCTCCAAAAAATGAAAATAAATTGAAAAAGACAGTAAAAAGCTCGAAGCTAAATGTTAGGGGAGGATTTGTTAATCAAATTTGAAAAAGCAGGTAATTTAAGGTTTTTTGGTCAGATTTTAGAGTTACCTGTTTGTTTGTTATTCTCAATAGCTGGCCATGTTATCTAATTTTTCAACTCTTTTTGGGATCATTCGAAACTTTCAAGGTCTCAATTTTACTTTTTTGTGCCGAAGCACTTAGTATTTACGTTAATTTATTTCGATCGCCTTTACTTCTGGATAAATTCTTTCAGATACGGAATCCGTTCCAAATCTAGTAATTTCTCATTTTTGGGTTATCAAGGATTTTGGAACTTATTCATTCGATAGCTATATCTTTCTCAAAAATCTCTAAAAGTCTTTATTCTTTGGTTATTATATTTAACCGTTATTTAAAAACCAACATATTTATATTATTTAATATGATATATTATTTAATTTATATTTCCTACTCGATTAGAGTAGTTTACTCAATGAATTTTACTTGGGGCAAACAAATTTTTTGAGACAAACATAACTTTTTCTTAAATGGATGGGGGAATCAGAATAAATAAATTAATTACTTTATTATTAGCTTTTCTTATTCTAGCATCAATTTCGTTTATTGGAGCAGCGGCTGAGATATTCGTCCAGCCAGGGAATTCGATACAGAACTCAATTAACAATGCGGATTCAGGCGACGTTATAATCGTAAAACCCGGGACTTATACCGAAAATGTCAGAATAACCACAGATAACCTTACAATCAAATCAGAATCTGAAACTCCCGACGATACAATAATTAAAGCCAAAAGTCCGAGCTCACATGTGTTTTTCTTACAAGCAGACAATGTGATAATTAAAGGGCTCAAAATTAGTGGAGCACGTAGATATGGCTACGCAGGCATCTGTCTGTCTTCATGCAATAATTGCACAATTGAGAATAATAAACTATTGAACAATTCTTTTGGAGCCTACCTCCTGAGTTCCAAGGGGAATACGATTTCAAAGAATATCGTTTCTAACAGTGAGCGGGGAATTTATTTTAACATCTCTGAGAGCAATACACTCTCAGGAAATACAGCTACAAATAATAGAGAATACGGGATTATGCTTGCAAGTTCCATTGGCAATTCCCTCTCAGGAAATACGGCCTCTAATAATGAGAGGGGGCTTTATCTAAGCAGTTCTGACGGCAATACAATCTTAAGCAACATTATTCAAAATAACAATATTTTTGGTCTTTTTGTCTGTGGTAAATGCGACAAGGTCCGTTTTTACAATAATTACTTCAATGACACTAATATAACCATTAAAAGCGGAATCGGAAACGCTTATAATACTACAAAAACAGCAGGCACTAATATTGTCGGTGGACCGTCTATTGGAGGTAACTACTGGGCAAAACCCGATGGCACCGGATTTTCACAAACTGCAGTAGATAAAGATGAAGATGGGATTTCAGATTCCGCATATATCCGCATAACAGGCAGTATTTATTCCGATTTCTTGCCTCTTGTAATTACGTCTAAGCCACCTATCCCAGTTGCAAATTTCTGGGGATCTCCAAAATCAGGAGATACACCTCTGAATGTGAGCTTTACTGATATAAGTACAGGAGAACCAACTGCATGGAGCTGGAGTTTTGGAGATGGGACATATTCAACACAACAAAGTCCTGTGCATACATATTCTACAGCAGG
>MDTP02000221.1 GCA_001714685.2 Methanosarcina sp. Ant1
TAAGGAGGCATTTTTATTCTATATAAAGGTATCGAATAGCCTCGTTTATGCGGAAATGAAAATTAGCGAAGTACTGAGTCTCCATATTTTTCAATATATGTCGTGACATTGAGATCTACAAAAGCAGTTCCTATACGATCTGCCGAGATATCCATGCTCTTGATATTGTAGTTACTTTCTTCTTCATAATTTCGAATGCAACCGCTTCCGAAGGTGAAGGCAATAACAAAATATATTAAAAAAAAGATTTGGACTGGTTTAATTTTCAGCTTTCCCAATATCTATCTCCTCTGTCTTAATTTCCTTTCCTAATTTCTGCTCCTTGTCTTACTTAATTATATTTTTAAGTATATGCCTTTATGCATCTCACCGGTACTTCTTCTTTTCTTTGGAATATTCGGGTGCCTTATCGTGAAAATATTTCGTACTAACTATGATAAGAGTTAAACCAGTAAAAACGTAAAAATATCTTATCAGGTCGTCTCACAACTATTTTGAATTCCGAAGCGGGTAATTTGACTGGAGTCACTTTTCTATTGGAAACTTAATGAGAAGAAGATCAAGGGATCATTTGCTCAAAATGAGATCGGGCAAAATAAGTACATGATCTTTCTGATTTTGTTCAATCAGACGATTACCTTGCAGAACCTCTTATTTGGTTCTTGATATTTTCCGCATAATTAAAATGTAATTATGTGTCGCCATTTTCCAATGTTGTATAATCTGAATTGTTGCATTTTTGGCATTTGTATCGATGGCAAGCACAGGCTGAACTAGAATAGCCAGGAAAAAGGTAAAAAGAAATCATTTAATCCGAATTAAATCGCCGTCGCAAACGTTAACATTGCAATAAAAAGAAAAGTGACGGAGTTAATAACTCCGTGTTGTTTACTTACAGGTTATCACTAATGCGTGAGTTCCTGCGTTGATTGTCTGAGTGATATGCCAGTTAGTGCCATCCTGTTTGACTACATTAATGGCTACACCTTTTTTGATGAACTTTTACTGTTTTTTTCAATTAAGATCTCTTTACGATACGGTAATGGTCTTGTATAAAGTACTGCTACCAGCGCCGTTAGATGCAACCAGAGTGACCCTGAATGAGCCTGTTTTGCTAAACACGTGTGTTGTAGTCTTTGTTGATGCAGTAGCTCCGTTATCTGCAAACGTCCACTTCACTGTAGTCGGTATATTTGTGCTAGTGCTGGTGAACGTGATTGTAGTACCCTTCTTCACTGTTGTTGGTGAGTAACTAAAGGAAGCTACAGGTTTAACAGCCGCTACAGAAATCGATTTAGTAGCAGTTGAACTACCGGCAGTGTTGCCAGCTGTCATTGTGACAGTGAGTGTTCCTGCCTTAGTGAACTTGTGTGTAACTGTTTTACCGGAGCCTGTTCCACCATCACCAAATTTCCAATTCCATGTGTTTGGAGAGTTAGTGCTGGTATCAGTGAATGTATGGGTTGTTGCTGTAGTTCCTCCTGATGTCGGTGATACTGTGAAGGAAGCTACCGGTAATTTTGCGGCACTCACTGTAACTGATTTTGTGGTAGTTACACTACCTGCACCATTGGTTACCGTTAAAGTAACAGTACGAGCACCTGCTGTAGTGTACTTATGTGTAACTGTTTTACCTGAGCCTGTTCCACCATCACCAAATTTCCAAGTCCATGTGGTTGGTGTATTGGTACTTGTATCAGTGAACGTAAATGTTGTTGCTGTAACTCCAGTTGTTGGTGATATTGTAAAAGAAGCTACAGGAAGCACAGGAAGCACAGGTTGTGGATTTACTGTTATAGTCCCAGTTTTTGTGCTAGTACCATTCAGATTTGTTGCTGTCAAGGTGACAGTGACGGTCTTTGCGCTAGTTCCTGTATTTGTAAATGTGTGTGAAACTGGCGTACCTGTTACTACTGGTGTTCCATCACCAAAGTTCCAAGATACACTGGCTGCATTTGTTGACGTGCTTGTAAACAGCACTGTGAGTGGAGCAATTCCGGAAGTAGCATTGCTGCTGAAACTTGCAACCGGTTTTGGAGTAACTGTTCCCACTTTTATATAGGCGGATTTCGTTGTCGTGTTACTACTACCTGCAGTATTGTTTGCTGTAAGCGTTACAGTATAACTTCCTGCTCCAGAGTATGTATGTACAGGATTTTTGGTTGTTGCAGATGTTCCGTCTCCAAAACTCCATTTCCATGAATTGGGTGATCCTGTGCTTTTGTCAGTAAATGCAACGTTCAAAGGAGCGTTTCCTGAGGTAATATTGCCGCTGAAGTCTGCAACCAGTTTTGGTATAGGTGTAGATTCTGTTACCGTAATATAATTGGATTTTGTTGTCGTGTTACTACTACCTGCAGTATTGGTTGCTGTAAGCGCCACAGTATAACTTCCTGCTCCAGAGTATGTATGTACAGGATTTTTGGTTGTTGCAGATGTTCCGTCTCCAAAGTTCCAGCTCCACGTAGCAGGCGAGCCTGTACTTGTGTCAGTAAACGCAATTGTTAAGGGCTTATTTCCGGAAGTAACATTGCTGCTGAAACTTGCAACAGGGGGTATTGGACCAGGAGAACCTGAAGTTACAAGAGGAAGTAAATCTGAGTAAACGCTGCCTGTTATATTAGTATACGCGGAATCTGAAATTCCATCCCCATCGTTATCTACTGCGGTTTGGGAAAATCCGGTGCCATCAGGTTTTGCCCAGTAGTTACCTCCAATATATGGTCCACCGACAATATTAGTGCCTGCAGTTTTTGGAGTGTTATATGCATTATATAATCCGTTTTTAATGGTCATATTGGTGTTACTGAAGTAATTGTTGTAAATTGTGTTTTTGTCGCTTTTACCACAGACATAGAAACCGTAAACACTGTTGTCCCGGACAGTGTTGCTTGAGAGTGTATTACTGTCAGAATTGCCAATATGGATTCCCCGTGCATTGCTTGAGACCGTATTTCCTGAGATGGTATTGGCTGTAGCATTCCCAAGGACAATGCCGTATTCCGTATTACTAGCAGCCGTATTCTTAGATATCATATTCCAATGGGAGTATAGGAGATTGATTCCACGCAGGTTGTTCAAAAGTTTATTATTCTCGATTGCACAGTAACGGCATGAAGACAGATTGATTGCTGAACAGCGGGTTGCGGTTGCCCCACTGATTTTTAGCCCATTAATTTTTATACTGTCTGCTTGCAGGCGGAACACATCAGCTGTCGAAATCTTGGCTTTGATTATTGTATCCTCAGGGTTTCCGGAATATGACTTGATTGTAAGATTCCCTTTGGTTATTTTTACATTGTCATAATAGGTTCCGGGTTTTAAAATTATTACATCGCCTGAAACTGCATTATTAACAGCAGTTTGTATTACTGAAGTTCCTGGCTGGATTGATATCTCAGCCGCTGTTCCAATACCTGATATTGACATTAAAATGAAAAAAGCTAATAGTAAAGAAATTAATTTTTTTATTCTAATTCCTCCGTCCATTTTAAGAAAAGTTATGTGTGAGAGTGTGTCAGTAAAATTTGTATCATTAGTAGTTCATGCAAAATACACTCAATACCCAATGTGCAAATGTAAAGCTGTGTGCCTATTCAAGGAATTTATTTATCTATAGCAAAGTTCTTTTCGTAAATTTTCTTAGTTGAGCGGGAATGAATATAAACCAATATAAACGTTCTGATTTTAAACGATACTTAAATATAATAAATAACAGATGACTATTATTTAACCAGTTGTTTATTCGTAAGCTTATAGTTCAGCTTACTTGATTCGATTAAGAGCATGTTGTTATTTGCAGTAGTTTCGAATCTTTTTAGTTCAGAAATCACATTTTTTACAACAAGATTCAATTAAAAAGGCTATCAAGATCGTGGAGCCTTCTACTCTAACACCAAAAAAGATTCAATATCTGGTTTAGAACAGCCAGTCTACTGTCTATGTCTTCTTAGTTGCTTGGCAAATAGGGTATATCTGCTCGCCTTATAAAATTTGGAATTTTTGAGCCAGTAAGTTCTTTAATTCTGAATTATATTAGCCAATAAAGACTCCTCGTTTTTTATAACCACTAATTATATATGATAAAGATTTTATCATCAAATTATATGAGAAAAGGAGAAAAACTTGATCGAATAATACTTTCGCCTGAGGAATATCAACAGCTTCTGGCTGCTGAAAAGATAAATAAAGATTCGAAGGTTTACAGAAGAATTCAAGCATTTAAAATGCTTCACAATGGGCATCTCAATAAAGAAGTAGCGGAATTTTTTTCGGTTGATATAAATACAATCTCAGATTGGATAACGATTTATCGAAAAGGTGGTATTAAATCACTTCTTAGTTTCGACTATAAGGGTAGACCTCATAAATTAAACGATGAACAAATCTCGCAACTTAGAAATGAAGCAAGCAAAGGTTCCTTTGCAACTTCAAAGGATATCTGGCAGTATATAAAAGACAATTTTGGAATGGAATTTAGAGAAGACTACGTTCCAAAATTGGCAAATAGAATAGGATTATCATATCGAAATATGAAGATAACAAATACCCAAAATTCTAAAAAAAGATGGATTTGAACCTTAAAAATGCTTCTTTTGGATTTACTGTTTAATAGTTTGCAGATATATATGCATATCATTGTTTTAATTTTTCCCCCTTAATAACTCAGTTTTTGACATGAAAGTCTACTCAAACATACATAACCATGCAAAATAAATGATTTTAGGGTTTTACTTTATGCCGCAACATGACGCGCAGAAGTAAAGCCATTTCATAATATTACAGGTTTCTATACAATGGACTTTTTAACAGTAAAAAAACACTAGTGTAATGACAATTTAATTATGATACATAATGCTTTGACAGCTTCTTATCTGCTTTCTCCTTCGTGAACTTCCA
>MDTP02000222.1 GCA_001714685.2 Methanosarcina sp. Ant1
TGGAAGTTTACAAAGAAGACTGCAGATGAGAAGCTGTCCAAATATTATGTTTCATAATTAAATTGTCAAGGTACTAGGGCTTGAAAGCTGGAACCTTCCCACATCAAGCCCACAAACAATAAACATCAAGAAAAGAAATACAGTGTAAAGCACCCCAAAAATCTTGTCCCACCACTTCATTTCCCCTGTGCTTATTTCACTCCGTGCCCTAATGACCTCTGGATTGAGCTTGAGGAGAATAAACATATTGAGGAGCAACGAGACGAAATAAAGGCCGAAAAAAATCCATGCCCTGGGCAAATCGATTCGACCGGCAGAAAGAAAAAACACTGCCATCAGCAAGAATAGGCCTCCGAGAACCTGTGCAGCCCTCTTTGCAACCGCCCTCCAGAATACCGCGTCCTTTTCGACAACTTCAACCATGAAAATCATCAGCTAGATGTGGATTATAACATTATCCAGGAAGCTTGGGCGGCTTCAAGAAGTTCATTTACTGTCATTCCGGCAACGCAGGAAAAGGAGGAGTTCACTTCCTCCCAATGTATATTCCGTACCCCCAGAACTCATAGATGTTCTTTGGGGCATTCTGAATTAACAACAGCATTTTTTTGATTTCCCTGCGGCTAGCTGAATCTGACAGGTACATAGAGAGCAAACGGGACCAGGTTAACAGGATGTCCCGAAATCCGAACCATCTTATTCTGTTGAATGCGTCACTCAGGACAGTCAACCTATAAGTTCTAACAACGAGGTCTTTTAATCCTGACTCTGCCAGCAGTTTTTTCCAGGCTACAGAAGTTTCAATTTTAGCACCGAAAAAGCTGCTTGAGAGATATTCGACCACTTCTGCCGGGGGAGGTGTCTTTATCAAGATCGCCTCATTAAGCCCGATGTATCCTTCCACCTTTGTTACCCTCACATACTCACTTACAGCTTGCCTGGGATTCTCAACAAACACAAGTACTGATTCACTTATTACTGCATCGAATACTCTGTCTTCGAAAGGAAGGTTTTGGGCATCAGATACCCTAAATTCAATTTTATCCTCTATTCCTTCCCTTATTGCTCTTTTCTTTGACCAGGAAATCATCTTTTCGGAGATATCCACTCCTACCACACTGCATCCGTACTTTTTTGTAATGTAGCAGGAAGTTTTACCAGTCCCACAACCGACATCCAGAATGAGCTTTCCTTTTTCTATCCGGCACAATTCAATCATTTCTTTTGTGGCTTTCATACCTCCCAGATGCCTTGTGGCTCCCAGATGAGATAGCAATTCCAGATAGGCAGATTGCGAAATATCCTCCCGTAAAAATTGATTGTTGCCTTTCATTTTCTCCCCAAGAAGGAATTATTTTTGATGTTCAAAAGGATTTGGATGGTTAACTTCAGAAGCGGAAGGATATAAACCCCTGAAATGGAAGATTAAATAGGGAATTTTGCAGGGAAGGAAAAAATTGATCTGCTTATCTCCTTGGATGTTGTCAAGAAGACATAACTTTAATTAAAAATGTTGAGAATAGACAGTGAGTTTAAAGATAATAAAGATAATAATCGGAGTTAATATATGGAAAATCTCAAACGGTTTTTTAAGAAAGATAATTTTGCTGTAAATTCGGGAATCGAACTGCTGGAAGTCTCCCCAGGATATGCAAAAGCCAGGATGGATATAGGAGAGAAGCATCTTAATGCCCTGAAGACTGTTCAGGGTGGCGCATTATTTACCCTCGCAGACCTTGCTTTTGCTGCAGCGTCAAATGCATACGGTACTGCTACTGTTGCTATCAATGTAAATATTTCTTTTGTAAAAGCTGCGACAAAAGGGACTCTCATAGCCGAGGCGAAAGAAACATCAATAAGCCCTAAAATTGCCACATATAATGTAAATATAACTGATGATGACGGAGATATTGTGGCAATATTTCAGGGAATGGGCTACAGGAAAAAAACTTCACTTGATCTCTCCTGCGTTTAAATTTCGCAAGATATGTTTCAGTAGAAGACCTTGATGGAAAAAAAATTCCAACAAGTTTTCTGCAGAGACTTGTTATATTTTATTGTCACAATAAAAATACCAGATACTTTTTTAAAACGAGATTCAAAAAAGTTTTCAATGCGACTGCCGGGATTCGAACCCGGGTTCTAAGCTTGGGAAGCTCAGGTCATAGCCACTAAACCACAGTCGCATACAGATGTAAGGAAGTGCTGCGTATTCTTCTCATGCATCTTTTAGATATTAAAGGTTTCGGTAACGGAAAAGGGATGTCGAGGAGAGCTGTTTTATTGTGGAAAGGGGAAAGATTCTATTTCTGAAATTTGAGGGTGCAAAGCGATAAGGACCGTGGAAGGGAATAGTAGTTAGAGGAAAGTTTCAATTCATTTCTTCGGGGAGAGTGATACTTTCTTCGGGGAGAGTTATATGGCTCGGTTTATGGAGCTTGCAGAACTTTTTGAAGAGCTTGATAAGATATCATCCATAAAGAAATAGTCAAGAAGATTGCTAATTTTTTGGGAGCTTGGGGGAAAGGAAGTAAAGGACATTGCATATCTTTTTCTCGGGAGCATAAACCCTGCCTTTGAGAACACTACACTTGGAGTAGGGGATAAGCTTGCTTTAAAAGCTATTTCAGGGGCATACGGCATTCCCGAACAGGAAGTTAAAAAAAGGGGCTCTTCGCTATTCCTTATGGATAAGATGCTTTTTCAATTTACCCGCATTGGTTTTTGTGATGATATCCACACGAAACAGCGGAGAGCCAAAAAAGGTATTCAAGGACAGGGGACCTTGGGAATGTTGTGTTTGAATTGAGCAAGAGAGAAGGGGATTCCCTGACAATTGAGAATATATTCGTAGGGCTCAAAGAAATAAAAGAAGTCTTAGGAAAAACCTGTTAGGTCAATGTTGTACAGCGCGTGCTTGAGGGGAAATAGTTGCATATATTGAGGGCAGAAAGGGGGGAAGTTATTGAAAAATCGCGAGATCGCCGAGTTGTTTTATGAAGCTGCTGACATTCTTGAATACCAGCAGGTTGAGTGGAAACCGCGGGCTTACAGGAAAGCAGCCCAGATGATAGAAAACCTTGGCGAAGATATTGAGAAAATCTACGGAAGAGAGGGAAAAGAAGGGCTGACAGAAATTCCAGGTGTTGGAGAATCTATTGCCGATCACATTGCTGAGTATCTGGAAACCGGCAAGGTGGAAAAATTTGAAAAACTTAAAGGAAAAGCCCCTTCAGGCACTGTGGAACTGATGGAAATCAGGGGTCTTGGGGCAAAAAGAATGAAAAAACTTGCTGATGCTCTCGGGATAATGACTCTTTCGGACCTCAAAAACGCGATCAATACCCACAAAATAATGGAACTCGAAGATTTCGGAGAAAAAAGCGAAGAAAATCTCTTAAAGGCAGTTGAACAGTATGAAAAGAGTCATGATCGGATGGCTCTTGGAAAGGCACTTCCACTCGCAGAAGAGCTCATATCAGCCTTAAAAGCCGAATGTAAGAGAACGACCTGTAAAATAGACTTCTCAAAGATAATCTACACAGGCTCCCTTCGCAGGTTGAAAGAAACAATCGGGGATATTGATATCCTGGCGGAAGCTGAAAAAGAAGAGGCATTAAAAATAATGGATGCCTTTGTTTCACTTCCTGACGTTGAACAGGTCGTCTTAAAAGGCAACACAAAGAGCAGCGTGATTCTTAGAGAAGGGACTTCTATTGACCTCAGGGTGGTCCCACCTGAAAGTTACGGAGCAGCTCTTCAGTATTTTACGGGCTCAAAGGAGCATAATATCGAACTTAGAAATATCGCTCTCAGAGAAGGGTACAAACTTTCAGAATATGGTCTGTATTCAAAAGAGTCAGAAAAACAAGTTGCAGGTAAAAGTGAAGAGGATATTTATGGAAAACTGGGCCTTGCTTATATTCCTCCAGAGCTTCGGGAAAACAGGGGAGAAATAAAAGCTGCCGCAAAAAATAGCCTTCCAAAACTCGTAGAAGCTGGAGACCTCAGGGGAGATCTCCATATACATACAAACTATAGTGAGGGAAAAGAAAGTATTGAAACCATGATAGAAAGGGCAGACTCTCTTGGATATGAATATGTCGGCGTAACCGACCATTCCCGTTCCCAGAGGATAGCCAATGGAATGGAAATAGAAAAATTAAAAGCTCAATGGAAGGAAATTGATAAACTCTCAAAACGCTTTAGGATAAAAATCCTGAAGGGTTCTGAGGTTGAAATCCTGAGAGACGGGAGCCTGGACTATCCGGACGAAATCCTCAAAGAACTCGATATTGTAGTAGGTGCGGTGCACTCCGGCTTCTCAGCTCCTGAGAAAAAGATGACAGACAGGATAACTGCTGCCCTAGAAAACAGGCGCCTTGACATTCTTGCACATCCATCAGGCAGGATGCTTGGGAAAAGGAAAGCTTATGATGTGAACTTTGACAAAGTTTTTGAAGCAGCAGCTGCAAATAAGAAAGTTTTGGAGATAAACAGCCAGCCTTCCAGGCTCGACCTTAACGATGAGCTTATCTTTCGGGCTAAGGATTTCGGCCTGAAGTTTTGCATCTCCACGGACAGCCATTCTATTTCAGACCTTGCTTCCATACGGTATGGACTTGGACAGGCAAGGAGGGGATGGCTCGAAAAAGAGGATGTTGTGAATACGTATCCTTACCCGAGGCTTAACGAAATTTTCAAAAAACTCAAGCGCTGACCAGGTTAATACAAAAAAACAATTGGTCTTTGAAGTAACTAAGTTTTGAAGTAATTAACTTTGAAGTAATTGAGCTTATGCCAAAATCATTTAAAATGCTTTAAATTCCAAATAAAAGCACTTAATTCTATATTTTCGTGAAAAATT